>NZ_KV786087.1:162667-211475 GCF_001806835.1 Brevibacterium sp. HMSC24B04
ACGGGTGTCCCCATGCGGCTAACGGGTGGATTCGCTTCTAAAGCGCAGATACCGCCTAACCGGAGTTTCGAGCACGCTAGCGCCAGCGAACCCCTACGAGTCCACCCCAAACCGCACAAACAAAAACGAGGGGACCCCGACAAACGTCGGGATCCCCTCGCGAGTGCTCTCCGCTGCGCCTAAGCGCCGCGGTCAGAGCTAAAGAACGTTGAAGTCCTCAGTCTGCTTGATCAGGGCTTGCCTGCAGCAGCCTTGAGCTTCGAACCAGCCGAAAGCTTCACGGAGTAGCCAGCGGGAATCTGGATTTCCTCGCCGGTCTGCGGGTTGCGGCCCTTGCGAGCGGCACGTTCGGTGCGCTCAACGGACAGCCAGCCCGGGATGGTGAGCTTTTCGCCCTTGCTGACGACATCTGCGAAGGCGTCGAAGACACCATCGAGAACGTCGGAGACCTGCTTCTGGGTCAGGCCGGACTTGTCTGCAACTTCTGCGACAAGCTCGCTGCGGTTCTTAGCCATAAGAACGTCCTCCTCTAGGACTTAGGTTTCGGTATAACCGAGACGAACAGGAAAAACCTTACCAGCTCGACTTGGTAACGCCGGGAAGCTCGCCCTTGTGGGCCATTTCCCGGAAGCGAACACGGGAAACACCGAACTTGCGGAGGTAGCCGCGCGGACGACCGTCAACCTGGTCGCGGTTGCGCAGACGGACCGGCGAAGCATCGCGGGGCAGCTTCTGCAGACCCAGGCGTGCTTCCTCGCGCTGTTCGTCGGTGGAATCGGGGTGAACCAGCTGACGCTTGAGTTCAGCGCGGCGTTCAGCGTAGCGCTCGACGATGGCCTGGCGCTGCTTTTCGCGTGCGATCTTAGACTTCTTAGCCATTGACTATCAGCGCTCCTCGCGGAATTCGACGTGCTTGCGGACCACTGGGTCGTACTTCTTCATGACGATGCGGTCGGGGGTGTTGCGGCGGTTCTTCTTGGTCACGTAGGTGTAACCGGTTCCGGCCGTTGACTTCAGCTTGATGATGGGGCGTACGTCCTGTGCTTTTGCCATCAGAGCTTCACTCCCTTAGCGATGAGCTCGTTGACCACAGCGTCAATGCCGCGAGCGTCAATGACCTTGATGCCGCGGGTCGAAACCGTCAGCGTGACCTTGCGGCGCAGCGACGGCACGTAGTAGCGCTTCTTCTGAATGTTGATGTCGAACCGACGACGGGTGCGGCGGTTCGAGTGGGAGACGTTGTTCCCAAAACCAGGGGTGGCCCCGGTTACCTGGCAGACTGCTGCCATGACTCTCCTCCAGTTGACTTCTGCCGGCGGCGTTGTCCTCGCATTAAGTGCGTGAGGGCAGCCGCCGAGACATCTTCACAGTTCCACCGGGCTCGTTCCCCTGTCGGCGTTCGCGCCGACGTGAACACAGCGGTGGTTGCTCTTTGCCCGGTGAAGGGCTTGTGCGAAACCTTCGGGGTGGATAGTCCCTAGTTCCGACGATGTCTCACCAGCGTGTGTCAGGCCTGTGAGAGAAGGGCCTGTGCTCAGCATCGCTGTGTGAGCGCGTTGGGGCACAATTCGGCCACAACAGGGAATTATTCTAAACCGATGCGCGCCGATGCGCCAAATCGGACTGCAGCTCTGGTACAGCCGAGGCGCATCGGCGCTGCACCTTAGGCCAGCATGACCGCCGGGTCTTCGAGTGCGCGACCCACATCGGCGAGGAACTTCGAGATGATCTCGCCGTCGACCAGCCTGTGGTCTGCAGACACTGCCAGCGTGGTGATTTCGCGCGGCACGATTTCTCCGTCGACAACCCACGGGCGCTGGCGCACCTGGCCGAAGGCGAGGATGGCGGCCTCGCCGGGGTTGATGATGGGTGTTCCGGCATCCACGCCGAACACTCCGACGTTGGTGATGGTGATGGTTCCGCCGGTCTGCGCAGCCGGGGTGGTCCGGCCGTCGCGCGCGGTGAGTGCCAGTTCGCGGATCTCTCCGGCAAGCTGACCCAGTCCCATCGCGTGGGCGTCCTTGATGTTCGGCACGACCAGGCCGCGCGGCGTTGCTGCCGCAATGCCCAGGTTGACGTAGTGCTTGACGACGATTTCGTCGCCCTCCAGCGAACTGTTGATCCGCGGGTTGCGGGCAACAGCCCAGGTCACAGCCTTGGCAACGACTGCCAGCGGCGACAGCTTTACATCGCCGAGAACGCCGGAGGCCTTGAAGCGGCGCACCAGTTCCATCGTGGCGGTCATGTCCACGTCGAGGAACTCGGTGACGTGCGGCGCGGTGAACGCCGAATCGACCATGGCCTGCGCCATGAACTTGGTGACGCCCTTGAACGGGATGCGCTCTTCGGTTCCCGGTGCGGCAGCAGCTGCCGAGGTGCCGGTCGCCGGGGCGGCCGCGGTGCTCGCCTGCCCGCTTTCCATGAAGTTCATGAGGTCGGCGCGGGTGACGATGCCGCCTTCGCCGGTTGCCGGGACATCGGCGAGGTTGATGCCGTTGTCCTTTGCGAGTTTGCGCACGGGCGGCTTGGCCAGGGCGTGTCCGGCACGGGCCGGGGCCGCGGGCTCTGGCTGGGCTGCCGGCTTGGCTTCAGCTGCTGGGGCCGCTGCCGGCGCTGCCGCCGGAGCCTGCTGTCCCTTGCGGGGGCGGCGGCGCTTGGACTGCGCGGTCGTTCCGTAGCCCACGAGGTTAGGGCCGGAGCCTTCATCAGCAGCGCTGTCATCGGCAGCGTCCGCTGCGGGAGCGTCACCGGACGAGGTGCCATCGCCTTCGAACTGGAGGATCGGGGTGCCGACTTCGACGGTCTGGCCTTCCTCTACCAGCAGCTTGGCGATCACACCGGCGTGCGGGCTGGGCAGTTCGACGAGCGATTTAGCGGTTTCGATTTCGACGAGGATCTGGTTGACCGTGACGGTGTCGCCCTCCGCGACCTTCCACGAAATGATGTCAGCTTCGGTCAGCCCCTCGCCCGGGTCGGGCAGGAGAAATGTGTCTGTCATTGGGTTCCTTAGAAGTCCATAGCGCGGTCGACGGCATCGAGAATGCGGTCGAGGTCGGGCAGGTAGTGCTGTTCGAGCTTCGAACCGGGGTACGGGGCGTGCGGTGCGCCGACTCGCAGCACGGGAGCTTCGAGGTGGTAGAAGCAGCGTTCACTGATCCGTGCGGCGATTTCCGACCCCAGGCCCAAGAAGACGGGGGCTTCATGGGCGACTACCAGACGGCCCGTCTTCTTCACGGACTCTTCGATGACCGGGAAGTCGATGGGGTTGAGGCCGCGCAGGTCGATGACTTCGAGGTCAACGCCCTCTTCGGCCGCAGCGGCCGCGGCGTCGAGCGCCTGCGGAACGAGCGGACCGTAGGCCACGAGCGTGCAGTCCTTGCCGGGGCGGGCGATGTGCGCGCTGTAGGCGGTGGTTGCGGGGTTGTCGAGGTCGACGTCGCCGCGCAGCCAGTACTGGCGCTTGGGCTCGAAGAAGATGACCGGGTCGGGGCTCTTGATGGCTTCCTGGATCATCCAGTAGGCGTCGTTCGCATTCGACGGCGTCATGATCTTGAGCCCTGCGTGGTGGGCGAAGACCGTTTCGGGGCTTTCCGAGTGGTGTTCGGGTGAGCCGATGCCGCCGCCGTAGGGTATGCGGATGACGACCGGCACATTGAGCTTTCCGCGGGTGCGCGCGTGGAGCTTCGCCAGCTGGGTCACGATCTGGTCGTAGGCCGGGAAGACGAACGCGTCGAACTGGATTTCGACAACCGGACGGTAGCCGCGGATGGCCATACCGATTGCGGTGCCGACAATGCCGGATTCGGCCAGGGGCGCGTCTATGACGCGCTGTTCGCCGAAGTCCTTCTGGAGGCCTTCTGTCACACGGAAGACACCGCCGAGCTTGCCGATGTCCTCACCGATGAGAACGACCTTGGAGTCTTCTTCCATGGCCTTGCGAAGGCCCGCGGTGATGCCCTTGGACAGTGGCATCTTCTGGATCGAGTCGAGGGTGGAAACTGCGGTCACAGTGCACCTTCCTCTGCGAACGAGTCGAGGTATTCGAGGTACTCGCGCTGTTCGGCTTCGATGAGAGGGTGCTTTTCAACGAACACGGAGTCGAACATCTCTGACGGTGCCGGAGGTTCCATGGCCATGCATGCCGCGCGGATGCGGGCTGCGAGAGCATCCGCTTCTTCGTCGACCTCATCGAAGAACTTCTGGTCGGCGTAGTCCTCGTGATGCAGGAAGCGGCGAACCCGGTCGATCGGGTCCTTTTCGAGCCACGATTCCGTCAGTGCGTCCGAACGGTACTTGGTGGGGTCGTCAGCCGTGGTGTGTGCCCCCATGCGGTAGGTGAACGCTTCGATCAGCATGGGGCCCAGGCCTGCGCGAATCGAGTCGGCGCTGGCCTTCGCCACGGAGTACATGGCCAGAACGTCGTTGCCGTCGACGCGCACACCGGGCACGCCGAAGCCGGTTCCGCGCTTGAACAGCGGGGCTGCCATCTGCGCGGAGTTCGGTTCCGAAATGGCGAACTGGTTGTTCTGGATGAAGAACAGGACGGGTGCGTGGAAGACCGCTGCGAAGTTGAGGCCTTCAGAAACGTCGCCCTGGCTGGTGGCACCGTCGCCCATGCAGGCGACCGAGATGGTGTCGCGGTCGAGGTCGCCGGTGGCGACGTCGCCGTCGAACTTCACGCCCATGGCGTAGCCGGTGGCGTGCAGAACCTGCGAGCCGATGACAATCGTGTAGGTGTGGAAGCGGTTTTCCTGCGGGTCCCAGCCACCGTGGTGCTGGCCGCGGAACATACCCAGCAGCGTTTCGGGTTCAACCCCGCGGCACCATGCCAGACCGTGTTCACGGTAGGTGGGGAACACGAAGTCCTGTTTGCGCAGTGCGCGGCCCAGTCCGATCTGCGCTGCTTCCTGGCCCTTGAGCGGGGCCCACAGGCCCAGCTGTCCCTGACGCTGCAGGGCATTGCCCTCTGCGTCTACTCGACGGATGAGCACCATGTCCCGGTAGAACTCCCGCATGTCCTCGCCTGTGAGGTCTGCTGCGTAGGAATCGTACTCTCCGGAGCGGACTCGCTTGCCTTCCGGCGAAAGCATCTGAATCATCGGACGATCTGAATCTTGTGCAGTATTGGTGTTGCCTGCGAGATTCGAAGTCATAGCTTCTCCTCTAGTCGTGGCCGAGTGGCTTGTGGCCTCTTTGCCAAACCAACCGAGCGCTCGGCTGTTTGCCTAGGCGTCGGTGACGCGTTTCACATTGTGAACACAATCTAACGGAAGTGACGACCTATGCCAAGATGAGCGCTTATTTTTCCTTCCGGACCCCTTCGAATTCGCGTGACTCTTCGACCGTGCCGCCAAGAAAATCGCGGTTGTCTTTCGAGAACTGCACAACATCGGGCTGTCTGCTCTTCTCGAGATCGCGGATGACCTCAGTGTACGCATCAGATGAGTGCGCACCCAGAGGGCTGTCGACGGGTGGTGAGTCGGCGATGATGGTGGTCCAGTTGCGCTTGTCTGGGTTGTCAGTGCCGTCGAGTGCCGGAATCACGTCCCGGTCCTGTTCGATGGACAGCACCTTGGTGTTGCCGACGTCGAAGCGCCCTATGGGGCTGCCCACCGTAACCACCTGCCTCACGTTCGCCTGCTTGCGGAATTCGGGATCGGCGGCCAACGATGCCGCAACAATCCCGCCCTGCGAATAGCCGACGAACATGATTTCGTCATCCGGCCCGATGCCGCTTTCCTTTATTGCCGTCCTCACCACGTGGCGCATGGCGGATTCGCGCTGGGCCATGGTCTGCACGTTCGTAGCGGTGTCCGTTGTGTTGCGCCCTCCTTTGACACTCCAGTCAGTTGTTGCGGGCACATACACGATGTAGCGCTTCTTCCCGTCCGGCCCACGCACGGCGTCCACCCGAACCCTACCGTTGTCGCGTCCGGAGTGCGCAGCGACTTCACGTTCGTACAGACCTGACAGGGAACGCGGCGACCCACCGGGCGTCGCCTTGTAGGAGCGGACCTCCGGCGGTTCTGTCGGGAAGGCTCCGCTGGCTTCGCCCGTCCTGGCCAAAGAGCGCGTGAGCGGACCGGCTCGCATCGCTTCGATGATCGGAGGCAGCGGGGGCAGACCGAGCAGGCCAGTGGCGAAACCGGAAAGTCCCGAATCGAGGACTCTGCTGAAAGCGCCCGTGTTGTCTGCCAGCGCCTGTTCAAAGATCCCGCGGGCTGCCGCCATGGCCTTCTTGCCGAATTCGGGGCTGTTGCCGGTGGCAAGCGTGACAAGGCCATCTGCCGCCGCAATCCATCCGGCCGCTGTCAGCGCTGTGATGGCGGCCGGCACCGCCCATAGGGGTGCTGTCACCCGCACTGCGACGCCGAAGCCCCACCCGGCCGCCCAACTGCCGACCTGCTGCGCCGCTCGAGCCGCGGAATCCGCCGTTTCATAGCCTGCTGCCGCCAGCAGCGCCTGCGTGCCAAGCTTCGTAATGCTGTCACTGAGCCCGCGTGTGCGCATGAAGAACGCAGTGCAGGCGTATTCAACCTTCGCCCACGTCACTGGCGAATCCAGCAGTGAGCTCACGCCCGGCGGCGGTGGGGTTGCCCGCACGAGGTCTCCGACGGTGCCGCCCAGACTTTCGAGCGCACCTCCGGCACTGCGAATGTTTTCCAGTCGGGCAGAGAATCCGCGCTCACCTCCGATGACCCTCATGATTCGACCCATTCATAAGCCGCGGCGAGCGCTGCGTCGAGAACCGCGACAGTGGCAGCGGGACGGTCGGCGGCAGTGAATTCGACGTGCTCAAACACATGTCCCGGCTGGCCTTCAGGTGTAAGCGCACCCACGGCGAAAACGCCGGCACTGTAGCCGGCGGCGAGTATGTCGCCGAATATCTGCGGAAGGTCGCCCAGATCGCAGAAGGTTCCCCGCAGCAGACGGCCGCGCACGGCCTCACCCAGGTCTGCCGGAACACCGTCGGCGCCTAAATCACCGCTGTCCCGACGCACGATGACCGCGGCGGTTGCCGGATCGAACACCGCGTGGATTACCAGCGTGCCCGGCGGCCCGCACGCATAGGCGGAAAAGACAAAGGGGCTCGAGGCGAAGGCCACTGCGAACGCAAGCTCGGCACCGTCGACGGGCTCCCCAGGGGAGCCCTTACGACTGCCCCCGCCATCCGCGCACTCCCCACCAACGCACGAGGTGCCACTCCCCTCCCCCGGAACCGGCACCTCGTCAGCTGGATCACCAAGATCCGGTTCCTTCAGAGTCGGCACGACCCCGGCTGGCAGGAGCGCGACGAGGTCCGGCGGCAGTTCGGCAAAAGCGCGAGGGTCAAGATCGAGCCACGTCATGGCGCCACCTGCCTGACGTGCTCGGCGAAGGCGAGCACGACCTCGCCTGCCATGCGCTCAGCCTCAGAGCAGGCTCGTGCGCGTTCCCGCAGCTGCCAGCGGAAGGCGTCAGCGGCAGCACCCTCCCAGTAATCGGGATCAGCTGCGGCGACAGCCCGTGCCAACACCGCCCATTCGGCGCTGGCGGCTTCCCATTGCTTCATCATTGCGTGCAGTTCGTCCATGGCCCGATCTTCTGCACCGCCGGCACACAGCCACCAGATCCCGCAGCGCCCTGTGGACAAGCCTGCAGTTGTCCACAGCCGGTCGACACTCAGCCGCACACTCCCCAGCAACACGGATAGGGTGTGCCCGTGACTGCCGAACAGCGAACCCCCGCCGAAGTTCTCGATTCCGTCTTCGGCTATTCGTCGTTTCGGGGCCAGCAGGAAGAGATCATCGAGCACCTATGCACAGGCGGTGACGCGGTAGTCCTCATGCCCACCGGCGGCGGGAAGTCGCTGTGCTACCAGATTCCGGCCCTCGTGCGTCCCGGAACCGGCGTGGTCATTTCGCCCCTCATCGCGCTCATGGAGGACCAGGTTGTGGCCCTCGAAGCGCTCGGGGTCAAGGCCGCCTACCTCAATTCGAGCCTGAGCCCGGAAGAGGCGCACGAGGTGCAGGCCCGGTTCCGCTCAGGTGATTTGGATCTTCTGTACTTGGCTCCCGAAAGGCTCGTCCAGGAAAGGACGCTTCGCCTCCTCGAACAGACAGAGGTTTCGCTGTTTGCCATTGATGAGGCGCACTGTGTGTCCCAGTGGGGTCATGATTTTCGGACTGACTACCTGGGTTTGTCGGTTCTGCATGAGCGTTTTCCCACCGTGCCGCGTGTCGCGCTGACGGCAACCGCCGCCCCGGCTGCCCATGATGAACTGACGCGGCGGTTGGCCATGGGTGAGGCGCGTCATTTTGTTTCGAGTTTTGATCGGCCGAACATTCAGTACCGGATTGCGGAGAAGACGTCCCCGCGCCGGCAGCTGGTGGAGCTGATCAAGGATGAGCATCCGGGTGAGGCGGGCATTGTCTACTGTCTGTCACGCAAATCCACGGAGCAGTTTGCGGATTACCTGTGTGAGCAGGGCATTGATGCGCTTGCCTATCACGCGGGTTTGCCGCAGGAGGAGCGTTCGGCCCGGCAGGCCAGGTTCTTACGCGAGGACGGCGTTGTCATGGTCGCCACGATTGCGTTCGGCATGGGCATTGACAAACCGGATGTGCGCTTTGTTGCCCACGTGGATCTGCCGAAGTCCGTTGAGGGCTATTACCAGGAGACGGGCCGTGCTGGCCGTGATGGTCTGCCGGCGACCGCGTGGATGGTGTACGGCTTGGGCGATGTTGTGGCTCAGCGCAGGCTGATCAGTCAGTCGGAGGGTTCGCCGCAGCACCGGCAGAACTTGAGCCGGCATTTGGATTCGATGCTGGCCCTGTGTGAGTCGCTCACGTGCCGCCGTCAGCAGATTCTGCAGTACTTCGGCGAGGAATCCGGCCCGTGCGGCAACTGCGATACGTGCCTTAATCCGCCGCAGGCGTGGGATGCGACGGTGGCGGTGCAGATGCTGCTGTCGACCATCATCCGCTTGGAGCGCGAGCGCGGTCAGCGGTTCGGCACGGGGCAGATCATCGATGTGCTGCGCGGCAAGAACAATCCGCGCTCGGACGAATCTGACCACAAGAGCCTGTCGGTGTGGGGCATCGGCGCTGATCTGAGCGAAGCCCAGTGGCGTTCGGTGTTCAGGCAGACCACGGCCCGCGGCTGGACCGTGCCGGTCAGCGAGTACGGCGTGTTCATGGTCGATGCTTCTGCCGACCCGGTGCTGCGCGGTGAGGTCAGGGTCGAACTGGCCAAGCCGAAGAGGCAGACCAGGGCGAGCTCCGCCTCGTCAGGGAGTGTGCGGAAGTACCACCTGACAGAAGACCAGGAGGAGATCTTCAACCGGCTGCGCGCCTGGCGGAAGACCACTGCGGCAACCGCCGGTGTCCCCGCCTACGTGGTGTTCCCGGATGCGGCACTCATGCACATTGCGATTGCCCAGCCGCAGTCGCTGGCTGCTCTGCGGAAGGTCAGCGGGGTCGGCGACAAAAAGCTCGAGGCGTATGGAACCGAGGTCGTGGAAATCGTCACCGGAGCGGACGTGGGATGATGGGGCTATGACTCGCGTGACTTTGGCTGATCTTGACCCCGCTATTGCCCTGAGCCCGCTTGATGGCCGCTATCGTGCCGATGCGGCGGGCCTCGTCGACTACCTGTCTGAGGCCGCACTCAACCGCGACCGCATCCACGTGGAAGTGGAATGGCTGATCCACCTGTCGGAAAACGGTGTGATCGACGGTGTGCGCGCTGTGACGGACGAAGAGAAGGCCGGCCTGCGCGGTCTGGTCGAGAACTTTGACGCTGACACGATTGCCAAGCTCAAGGACATTGAGAAGGTCACGGTGCATGACGTCAAGGCAGTCGAGTACGTCATCAAGGACCGCCTGGCTGAGCTGGGCGGGGATGACCTGCGCGAGTTCGTGCACTTCTGCTGCACCTCCGAAGACATCAACAACCTGTCCTACGCCCTGGGGCTCAAGGGCGCGGTGGAGAACCAGTGGCTGCCGCGGGCCGAAGCTCTCATTGATCAGCTGACGGACATGGCGCAGGAACTCGCGGACGTTCCGATGCTCGCCCACACGCACGGTCAGCCGGCCACGCCGACCACCATGGGCAAGGAAATCGCGGTGACCGCACACCGCCTGGCCCGCCAGTTCAAGCGGATCAAGGACACTGTCTACCTGGGCAAGATCAACGGTGCGACCGGCACCTACGCAGCCCACTCGGTCGCGGTTCCCGGCGCTGACTGGCCGGAGATCGCCCGCAGCTTCGTGGAAGACCGCCTGGGGCTTACGTTCAACCCGCTGACCACACAGATCGAATCGCATGACTTCCAGGCGGAGCTGTACTCCGACATCGACAGGTTCAACCGGATCGCCCACAACCTGGCGACAGACTTCTGGACCTACATTTCGATGAACTACTTCAAGCAGATCCCCGTTGAGGGTGCGACCGGTTCGTCAACGATGCCGCACAAGGTCAACCCCATCCGCTTTGAGAACGCAGAAGCGAACCTCGAAGTGTCCTGCGCTCTGCTGAACACCCTGGCCGACACGCTTGTCACCAGCCGCCTGCAGCGCGACCTGACGGACTCCACCATGCAGCGCAACATCGGTGTGGCGTTCGGCCACTCGATCCTGGCGATGAACAACCTGGTCAAGGGCCTGAAGATGCTCGACATCAACCAGGAAGAGCTCAACGCCGACCTCGAAGGCAACTGGGAAGTGCTCGGCGAAGCCGTCCAGTCGGTCATGCGCGCGGCCTACCTGCGCGGTGTTCCCGGCATGGAAAACCCCTACGAAAAGCTCAAGGAGCTCACGCGGGGCCACCGGATCGGCCAGGCTGACCTGCAGGAATTCACTGCGGGCCTGGGTCTGCCGGAAGACGACGCCGAGCGTCTGAAGGAACTGCGCCCGCAGACCTACATCGGTCAGGCCCGCCAGCTTGCCGCCGATCACGCCGAACGCTGGAGCGCGCTGAAGAACGGCTGACCGTGCTGCCCACTGTCAGCTGACCCCAACAAAAACTGACGAGGTGCCGCTCACCTGGAGCGGCACCTCGTCAGTTTTTCTGTGTGTGCGGTTCTGTGTGTGTTTCGGTTCCGTGTGCGAGAACCGGATCACGAGGCCCGGCGTGCGGCCCGCTCCACGAGGAAGCGGTCATAGGCCAGCCGCACGAAAGACTCCGTGAAATCTGGGTGGTCGACGGTTTCGCGCAGCATGTCCGCGATTTCGTGGAAGTAGTCGGCGGCGTGCAGCGGCACCACCGCGAGTTCTTCCGCGACAGCACGCGTGAAGACCGTCGTGTCGAAGGTCCGGCCGTCAGTGAGTTCGACGCTGTTGCGCAGCCACTGCCACAGCTGGCTGTGGGATAGTTCCGCCGCGGCGGTGCCGATGATGCGGCCGTCTTCGCGGTACTCGCCCAGACCCGACAGGTAGGTGTCGGTGTAGCCGAGTACACGACGGATGTTGGCGTGAACATCGTCGATGCTGATGTTCGGGGTGCGGGCACCCACGATGAGGGCGGTGCGGCCAGGATCTGTGGTCGGCTGGGTTTCGCCGGCGGCCACGTGGGCGCGGGTGGTGTTCAGGAGTTCGCGGGCTTCTTCGACGAGGGCGGGGTCGCCCACGCGGATGCGAGTCATCTCAGGCCGCGTGGAGTCGTATTCAGCGCTGAACAAGGCGCCGTGTGCTGCGCTGAGAGCTGCCGCGCGGTCCAGCAGAGCGGTGACGGACGGTTCATCGTAGTTAAGCGTCGTCCAGTCGTCGAACGAAATGTCTGCGAAGTCGCGGGCTGCGGAAATGAGCGAGGACATGTAGGCGCGCACACCGGTTGTGACGGTTTCGCAGTGCTCGCGCAGGGCAAAGAGAATGTCCTCAAGGAAGGACGCACCGCCGAAGGTGTCCACCTGGACGGTGGCGCGGATGAAGCCGCGCTCAAAGCCCATGCGGTCTTCCGCGTAGGCGAAGACGCTGTTCCACAGGGCGGCTTCCGCTGCGGTTTCGATGCCCGGCAGGTGCACCCGCAGGTGTTCACCGCGCATGTACAGGCCGGCTGCGTTGTGGAAGAAGAACAGGCCGAAGTCAACCAGACCGGCAACTGAGCGGACGCGCCGACCGGAGTCGGACTCCCACACCAGGTGGGCTTCGCGGGCGTGGAGGTCACGCGGGCGGATGCTCACCTTCGGCATCTGCCGAGTGCGGATGCTTACCCGGTGACCGTTGTGCGGATCGACGGCGAAAGCCTCTCCCCGCACAACGGCCCTCAGGTTCTGCTGAGCGGTGACGACGTTCTTCCACCGGTGGCTCAAACCGGTGTGGAAGTCAGCCACCCACAGCTGTGCTCCCGAACGCAGCGCGTCGGAAATCTGCTGACCCAGAGCAGGAGCAACCACCTCGACAAAGCCGGTGCTGGTGTCGGTGCTGCGGGAGGTCTCGCCCGAGATCCCGGCGGTGCGCGGGACGTCGGCGTCGGCAGTGCCAGCCGGGGTGTCTGGGGAGGAACAGACATCCTGACCGGCACCGACAACGCGGAAGCCCGGCATCGTGCGAGGATCTTCGTTGGACTCTCCCGAGGCGGACTGGACCGAGACCGGCTGCCCCGAGGCGGGGAGGCGACCCACGTCTGAACGAGACCGGGACACCTGCCGACCGTGCAGCACTGTGCGCAGTTCGGTCTCGAACTCACTGTGCAGAGCCGCAGCGAACTCGAGAGCCGGAGTGGAGAGCACTCGGCCGAACTCGGAAGTCTGGGTTCCGCGGACAATCATGCGAGACACGGTGTGTTCCTTTTCTGGGTTGACGTCGGCCCTGGTCAGCGCGTGGCTGCCGCCGTGGTGTGACTTGGCTGCCGCCGTGGAGTGGCTTGGCTGCCGCCGTGGCCGCCAGAGCCGACGTTCTAGGGGTTCTTCTGACGTGGGTCAGAACTGAGCGGACTCGGTGGAGCCCTTCATTGCGGTGGTCGAGGACTGCGGGTTGATGATGTTGGCAACCTGGTCGAAGTAGTCCACACCGACCTCGCGCTGATGGCGGGTTGCGGTGTAGCCGCGGTCTTCGGAGCCGAATTCGCGTTCCTGCAGTTCGACGTAGGCCTTCATCTGTTCGCGGGCGTAGCCGTGAGCCAGGTCGAACATCGAGTAATTGAGCGCGTGGAAGCCGGCCAGGGTGATGAACTGGAACTTGTAGCCCATCGCACCGAGTTCGCGCTGGAACTTGGCGATCGTGGAGTCGTCCAGGTGCTTCTTCCAGTTGAATGAAGGCGAGCAGTTGTAGGACAACATCTGGTCCGGGTATTCGGCCTTGACCGCTTCTGCGAACTGCTTGGCGACTTCGAGGTCAGGCGTCGAGGTCTCCATCCAGATCATGTCGGAGTACGGAGCGAATGCCTTGGCGCGGGCAATGCAGGGCTCGATGCCGTTCTTGACGCGGTAGAAGCCTTCCGCGGTGCGCTCACCCGTGATGTAGGGCTGGTCGCGCTCGTCAACGTCCGAGGTGATGAGGGTCGCTGCCTCTGCGTCGGTGCGGGCGATGATGAGCGAGGGCACGTTCTCGACGTCGGCTGCAAGGCGGGCCGTGTTGAGGGTGCGGATGTGCTGTGCGGTCGGGATGAGCACCTTGCCGCCCAGGTGGCCGCACTTCTTTTCCGAGCCCAGCTGGTCTTCCCAGTGGACACCTGCAGCGCCGGCGTTGATCATGCCGCGCATGAGTTCGTACACGTTCAGCGTGCCGCCGAAGCCTGCTTCAGCGTCAGCGACGATCGGAGCAAACCAGTCTTCGACAGTCTTCTTTCCGTCGGCCGTTTCGACCTGGTCAGCGCGCATGAGGGCGTTGTTGATGCGGCGCACAACGGCGGGAACCGAGTTGGCCGGGTACACCGACTGGTCGGGGTAGGTCTGGCCTGCGAGGTTTGCGTCTGCGGCAACCTGCCAACCGGACAGGTAGATGGCCTTCAGTCCGGCCTTGACCTGCTGGACGGCCTGGTTTCCGGTAAGCGCGCCGAGTGCGTTGACGAAGTCTTCCGTGTTGACCAGTTCCCACAGGCGTTCAGCACCGTGGCGGGCGATGGTGTGCTCTTCGATGAGCGAGCCGCGCAGTTTGACGACGTCTTCAGCCGTATAGTCGCGTTCGATGCCCTTCCAGCGGGGGTTTTCGTCCCAGTCCTTCTGGATTGCCGATGCGTTGTGCAGGTCAGTCATGGTTTCTCCTTTGTGAGCCGTTTGAGCCGTTGCACCGGGGAAGCGGTTGCCTCTGCTGAAGCTGGTGCCTCTCGGTCTGTGCCGTGGGGCTTGGGCCTCTGGGGCTTTGCCTTGGGCGGGTGCTGCCGGGTTCCGGTGTTGGATTCAATCTTTCTCTGTGATTCAGGTCTCCGAAAGACTTTTTCAAGAGAATTTCGACTGTTTTTCTGCCGTATAGAAATTGATGGCTTATTTTGTATTCGGTGCGATACTGGGTCTATGTCGAGCTCACCTGAGAACAGTTTTCTGCCCACCGGGTCCAGCCAGTCCGACCATGCGGAAGCTGACGCCCTGTCCATTGGCCTCAACCTGCGGCACTACCGCGGGCAGGCCGGGATGACGATGGCGGAACTCGGCGGCCTCGTGGGACGGGCGGCATCGCAGATCTCTGCTTTTGAAACCGGCAAACGCGCACCCAGCCTCGACATGCTCGGCTCTCTGGCCAGCGCGCTGGATGTTTCGGTTGACGACCTCCTCAACCCCACCCCGGCTGATCCTCGCGCAGCGCTGGAACTCGAAGTTGAGCGCCGTCAGAATTCTTCGCTGTACTCCGTCCTGGGCCTGCCGACGGTGCGGGCCAAATCACTGGGCAATGACGAACTCCAGGCGATTGCCTCACTACAGCGAGCCCTGGCAACAGTCTTGGAACAGCGGGCCGCAACACCGGAGGAAGCACGCCGAGCCAACCGAGTGCTGCGCGAAGAAATGCGCGCCCAAGACAACTATTTCCCGGACATCGAAGCCGCCGCAGCACAGCTGCTGGGCGCCATTGGGTCGGGCGACGGTCCCCTGTCACAGGCACAAACCGCCGCAATCGCCAACCACTTGGGCTTTTCCCTGCACTACGTGCCAGACCTCCCGGAGTCCACGCGGTCGGTGTCGGACACGCGCAATAAGAGGCTGTACCTGTCGAACGATTCACAGGCACTGGGCGATCCGCGCTCCCATGTGCTCACCGCTTTGGCTTCACACGTGCTCGGCCACACACCGCCGAAAAACTTCCAGGATTTCCTCCGTCAGCGCGTCGAAGTGAATTACCTGGCCGCAGCGCTGCTCGTGCCAGAAAAATCAGCCGTTGAACAGCTGCAGAACGACAAGAAAAACCGGAGTATTTCTATTGAGGAGCTGCGCGACCGTTTTTCGGTGTCCTACGAAACAGCCGCGCACAGGTTCACGAACTTGGCTACGCGCCACCTGGATCTTCCGGTGCACTTCATGAAGGTCGCCAAGACGGGAACCATTCATAAGGCTTACTCAAATGATGGGCTTCCCTTCCCCCAGGACCCCCTGGGCTCTGTCGAAGGGCAGTTTGCGTGCAAACGCTTCACATCGCGTGCCGTCTACCGGGTGGAAGACCGCTTCAGCCCGTACTTCCAGTACACGGACACCCCGGAGGGAACCTTCTGGTGCACCGCTCGAGTGCTGCCCGGAGGTGAGTACTCGATCAGCGTCGGCGTGCCGTTTGCCCACGTCAAGTGGTTCATGGGACAGGAAACACCCCACCGGTCGGTATCGAAGTGCCCGGACCCCAGCTGCTGTTCGCAGCCCCCTGAACAGCTCAGTGCCAAGTGGGAAGACGCCTCGTGGCCGGCAGCCCGAACCCACGCATCCCTCCTTGCCGCGGTCCCACCGGGAGCGTTCCCCGGTGTTGACCGCACCGAGGTCTACGCCTTCCTCGAGCGCCACGCGCCGACGGACACGGCAATCAATGCGAACAATGCAAGCGCGCCGATGAACCAAAGGATCACGTCGAGGTAAGTGAAGTCGTAGAACTGCCCAGGGCCGCCATAGGCTGTGATGGGCAGAGAGAAGATCGACATGAGCGTCGGCAGTGACAGCACTGCAAACAGGGTGAACAGCTTCCACGGCTGCGCGCAGCCGCTCAGTTCACGGGCGCGCAGGGCGCACGTGAGCGCTGCGGTCATAAGCAGCAGCGCCAGGATCTGAGAAGCAGGGAAGGCCACATTGTTGTTGAGGATGCCTTCGAGGAAGACCCCGAACACAGTCACGGCAAGCACTGCAGCATAGAGAATCGCGCACAGAAGCCAGGTCGATGCTCCTGCTGCCCGGGGACCGCGTTCGGCGGTGTCACCTGAGCCGCTGCTGGCGGTAGGAACGCTGCTGGCCGTCGGCGCGCTGCCAGCGGAAGCTTCGGCAGACAAGGTTGCGGGAAAGGCTGCGGCCAGGCAGATTGCTGCTGCAATGATGAGTGCCGGCAGGGCCACCAGCATGAGGAAGCCGGGAAATTCGCCGAACAGCGCCTTCTCTGCGCTGGTATCAAGCAGCACAAGGACACTGCCGATAACCGCGGACAGTCCTAAGCCGATGAGCGCGCCCTTGCGTCGCGAGGATTGGCCGTGCTGCTGCCCCGGTGCGGCGAGGACCATTGCGAGACCCGCCACTGCGAAAACGGCAGTTCCGATAAGGGCGAATCGGTAGGAAACAACGTCGAGGAGCCCATCACTGAAGCCGTTGATGCTTGCCGCAATGACAAACAGAGCCCCGGAAACAAGCCACAGTGAGCCACCGGGCTTTCTACTCGAATCACGCATTGATTTCCCTTTCCAGACCAGGACGCGCAGCTCTGGTTCGGTGCTTCCCTGCACTCAAGCTGCGCTTCTCAGCGGCGTTTCTCAGCGGCCTCGGCGCTCCTGCGCTGCCGAAGTCAGATTCGCTCAGCTTAACCTGCAAGCGGCGAGTCAGCCGCGTTTTGCGGCGACGATTTCGCGGGCCTGGGCTACAGCGTCCGGCAGTGAGGCAATGATGTAGTCGTCTTCGCGCAGTGATGACAGGACACCGGTCGAGGTCGCCAGGTGTTTGTGCCGTTCTTGCAGACCTTTGACGATCACGGTGATCTTGCGCCTGCCGAACACTTTGATGAGTTCGGCGAGCACACGAGCGCCGGAAGAGTCCATGAACCGCAGCTGGGACAGCTTGAGGATGACGACGTCAACGTCGTTGATGCCCTCGATTGCTTCGACGGCGGTGAGAATGCGGTCGCCGATGCCGAAGTACAGCGCCCCGTCGAAGCGGACGATCGCAATGTGCTTGTCTTCCGGCTGGTGGGGTTCCGGGATCTCTTCGTGTTCGACAGCAGCGGTTTTCGACAGGGCGCGCAGTGCGAACACTGCGGTGACCGCAATGCCGATGAGCACCGCGAAGATCAGGTCGAAGGACACCGTAATGAGTGCTGTGAGGGCGAAGATGAACGCGTCCTGCCGGCTGCTTCGGATGATCTTGCCGGCGTTGTGGTAGTCGACCATGTTGACGGCTGTCACCAGCAGAACGCCGGCGAGCGCGACCATCGGGATCTGGCTGACCAGCCCTGATGCCAGGTAGACGACACCGGCAAGGAACAGCGCGTGGACGATGGCGGCCAGGCGGGTTCGGGCGCCCGCGCGGACGTTGACTGCTGTGCGGGCGATGGCACCGGTTGCGGGCATGCCGCCGAAGAAGCCGGAAGCGACCCCGGCCAAGCCCTGGCCGAGCAGTTCACGGTCACCGTCATAGGCTCCGGCCGATGTCATGCCGGAGGCCACGCGGGCTGACAGCAGGGATTCGATGGCGGTGAGTGCTGCAACCGCGAATGCGGGGCCGATGAGTGCTTGCAGCAGCGCAAGATCGGCGTCCGGCGCACTCGGTGCGGGAAGTGATGTGGGCAGTTCCCCGATCACGGCGAGAGGCGCCTCGGCGACCTGAGCAATGACCGCGACCGCGATGATCGCGAGGATCGAACCGGGCAGGCGTTCGTGCAGGCGGGTTGACCCAACCATGATGATGGCCACAACGGCGACCATGGCCAGTGACCACAGCATTTGGGTGGTGTTGATGTGGGCGAAGGATTGGACGGCCGCGATGATGGCGTTTGTCGACTCTCCCGGCTCTGACCCCAGGGCCGCGGGCACTTGCTGCATGAAGATGATGATCGCGATGCCCAGCGTGAAGCCCTCGATGACGGGCCACGGGATGAAGGCAACCACGCGCCCTAGTTTGAGCACGGCGGCGGCGATCACCAGGATTCCGCCCATGATGGCCACAATCGGCAGTGCCTGATAGCCGAATTCGGTGGCGATTGGCAGGAGGATGACGACCATGGCGCCGGTCGGACCGGACACCTGCACGTGGGAACCGCCGAAGATTGCGGCGACAAAACCTGCCACGACCCCGGTGATGAGCCCCATTTCGGCGGGTGCTCCACTGGCAATTGCGAAGGCCAGTGCCAAGGGGATCGCAACAATGCCGACGGTGATGCCGGCCATGATGTCGCGCAGCCAGCTGGAGCGCAGCTCAGCGTAGTCAGACAGGCGTGGCGACAGACGAGCCACTCGCAGTGCCGCTGCTTCTGCCCGCTGTCCCATGAATCTGCTCCTTGTGTCTGCGCTGTGCCCGGTGTCTGCGCTGTGCCCGCGCGCCGAACCTGCTGCGGGCCCTGGTGAGGGACCCTCACCTGGAGTTTATAGGCGGACCGGGCAGGCGCCTCGTGATGTGCGGTAGAAAACCACGAGGCGCCAGATGGCTCGGTCTTCTTTCGCGGCCGGGTGCGGGCCTGCTGGTGGCGCGCCTGGTGGCGGGGCCATACAGTGAGGGCATGGATCCCAGAATTCACTTCTCAGCAGAGTCGCTGGCGAAGATCAAAGAGCGTATGAGCGGCGTTGAGCCGGACACTCCCCGGCCGTCGGCCACCGTGATCTTGTTGCGTGATGGCGAGCGCGGACCGGAGGCGTACCTGCAGAAGCGCCAGTCGTCGATGGTGTTCGGAGGCCGGCCCGTTTTCCCTGGTGGGAAGGTCGACGCTGCTGACAGTGCAGAAATTGATGCGTGGCATGGGCCCTCGCCTGAGGAATGGGCGCAGCGGCTGGGTGTCAGTGCGGATGACGCGCGGGGCCTGTTGGTTGCGGCGGCGCGGGAGACTTTTGAGGAGTCTGGCTATCTGCTGGCCACGGCGGCTGATGGCAGCGATCTAACGACGCTGAACACTGATGAGTGGCGGGCTGACCGGGAGGCGGTTGATGCCCGAGAAATGTCCTTTGCTGATCTGCTGCGCAAGCACGGCTTGGTTCTGCGCACTGATTGGCTCACCCCGTGGAGTGTGTGGGTGACACCCGAGGTTGAGCCGCGCCGCTTCCACACATGGTTCTTCTTGGCCGCCTGTCCTGTTGGGCAGGAGGTTCTTGGGGTGTCGGCTGAGTCGACTGTCGACGGGTGGATCACGCCTGAAGACGCTGTGCGCAAGAGTGCCGCCGGTGAGCTGCAGCTGATGCCCCCTCAGCTGTGCACTTTTGTCGAACTGTACGGGCACGCTGGTGTTCGCGAGGTGCTTGCGGGCAATCGTGACGTGCTCGAGGTGCGGCCGTTCGTTGTGGAGAACAGCGACGGGTCGGGGCACCTGGAACTGCCGGAAAAGCTCATTCGTCTGGCTGACGAGGTGGGGCGGGCAGTTATGTAGGGACGGGGCTGCCCGGGTTACCTGTTCTTTTTTGCCCTTTTGGCTTCTCGGCGCTGCCGGGCTCGGGCACGTTTCTTCTTGCGGATGTCAACAACCCAGCGCGGCACAAAAGGCCACGGCAGCGGGATTCCCAGAATGCCCGTCATGCCGATGACCGCGATGACGAAAACCGCCATGAACGGAAGAGCAATGATCGTTTCGAGGGGCTCAGGGAAGCTCATGCCACCCAGCAACAGCGCCACCCCGAGAACACCGAAGAACAGGGAACCGTAGGGAACCAAATACAGGGAGGCGTCGCGGTCCGTGACGCCGCTCTCCGACCCATTAGCCGAGTCGTACCACTTTTCGGTTTCAGGCTGTTTTCGTATGGCCTGCATGTAGTAGGTCCAGCCGAGACCCCCGCCGAGAATCAAGCCGAGAGCTAGAAGCAGCTCGGTGGTATCCAGACTCATTAAACGGTGACCTCCGGCGGATGCTTGGGGTGGTGCTGAACAAAAACCTACCAGCGTTCGATCGGGGTTACTCTGCCGTCTAGGTGGAATATACAGGCGAAAACTGCGATTTTGCCTCCGTATTCCACCTAGACAGCCGAATCGCCGTCACGAATTTTCCCGCCACAGGTGCGCAATGGAGAGGCTCGCCAGAAAGTCGACGTTCTTCATCGACTCACCGTGGGCCTGCTCGATCTGGCTTAGGCGATACCGCACGGTGTTCGGGTGAATGGACAGCGCTTCTGCGCACTTATCAACGCTCTGGTCATGCTGAATATAGGCGCACACGGTGGAGACCAGGTCCTGTTTGTCGGCGATGACGGCCGCAAACCGGTCGAACTGCGAATAGTCCAAGCGCGAAGGACGCTGTGCTAACAGCCACTCCAGAGGTCGAAGCTCAACAACGGTCTGCACTTTTCGCCCCCGGTTGATCGCCATCCGCTCAGCGCGGATTGCCGCGGCCGCATGATCCGGAACCGTGCCCAGGTCGTCGAACACCTCGGAAACCCCTGCCGATTCCACACCATCGATCTCACGGAGAGCGTCCACAATGTTCAGGTCAGCGCTGATGAGCATGCGGAAGGTGGAGCGTTCGTCCCCGCTGATTGACTGATGGATCAGCGCGATTCCCCCGTCGGCGGCCAGCTTCTCGGTTTCTTCGACAAGCGAGGCTGGTTCGACATTCACCGTGCCGCGCACGTAGACCACGGGAGAGTAGACCGTGAACCCCAACCGCTCCAGACTGTCCCAGTAATACGGCACGCGCGCTGTCAGAACACCCGATTCCAGCTGGCGGAGAATCTGCTCGGACCAGCGCACACGCTCATAGGCAGCAAATGCTGCTACACCGTCAAGACTTGCCAACACTGCTTCAAGGCGCTCAAGCAGCCACAGGCCGTCATCCTGCATAAAGCCTTTGTCCGACCCAACGAGAACCGCACAGTAGCGGCTGCCGCGAATCGTCACAGCGCGCACCAGAGCACGCCACCGCCCCAACTGCAGCTGCCCCTCGGCAATGCCGTTATCCAGAGAAGCCGCAAGCAGATGCACGGGCGCCCTCCCGGCAGCGCGAACAGGATTGGCCGAGTGGTCGAAGATAATCGCCCCACCGTCCACATAGGCATTGAGCTGGCGAACTACAGCGCCCAGAGGATCGGGCGAACCCATGGCCCGCAGCAGGGCCTCAACAGCGGCGAGCCTTTCTTCAGCGTCCACGGCTCCGCCCCTTTCCACACCTTTGGAGAATCTACAAAAACGGCTGGGGAAGACTTCGTTTTCACCATTGAATCACGGTGTGCTCCGAACCACACTGGTAGGCACATCATGAAACAAAGGAGTATTCGTGAAACCACTTCGTGTCGCTGTCGATGTCGGAGGAACCTTTACCGACGTCTGTATTTTTGACGAAAAAACCAAGTCGATGCGCGTGACAAAAGTCCCGTCGACCCCCTCAAACCCCATGGAGGCCATTCTCAACGGCGTGAAGCGCGGTGAGATCAACCTCGAAGACGTTGAGCTTTTCTCCCACGGCACGACCGTGGCAACCAACGCGCTCATCACCCGGCGGTTCCCCGAGGCCGCGCTTGTCACCACGAAGGGCTTCCGGGATGTCATTGAGATCCGCGACGGCACAAAGGACGACCTGTGGGACGCCTACAAGGACGTGTCCCCGCCGTACATTCGCCGCCGCGACCGCTTCGAAGTCACCGAGCGGATCGATTACTCGGGCCGTGTTGTCACACCCCTGGATGAAGACGAAGCGGTCGAACTCGCCGGCCTGCTGCGTCGTCGCGGTGTGAAGACCGTTGCGGTGTGCTTCATCAACTCCTACGCGAATGCGGAAAACGAAAACCGGATGGTCGAAATCCTCCGCCGTGAACTGCCCGACGTCGCGGTGACGAACTCGGCGGAAGTGCTGCCGGAAATCTTCGAGCACGACCGCTTCACCACCGCCACGGCCAATGCGCTGCTGGGTCCGCTCGTGTCGGACTACGTCGAACAGCTTGACGAAAAGCTCACTGACGGCGGCTACGACGGTGACCTCCTGCTGCTGCACTCCGGCGGCGGATCCATGACTCCCCCGCTGGTGAAGAAGCTGCCGGTGCGCCTTGCCGCATCTGGCATTGCTGCGGGCGCCATCGCAGCCCAGCACGTCGCCCTGCAGTGCGGTTACGAAAACGCGGTCGGACTCGACATGGGCGGCACCTCGACCGATATTTCTCTGGTCGATCGCGGGAACCTGCGCACCACCCACAGGTGGGAAGTCGAGTTCGGCCACCCCATCGTGTTTCCCAGCATCGAGGTGCTCACCATCGGCGCCGGAGGTGGATCCCTGGCTCACATCGACATCGCCGGCTCCCTGCGCAACGGACCCCAGTCGGCCGGTGCTGACCCCGGTCCGGCCTGCTACAGCCTCGGCGGTGATGCCCCGACGAACACGGACGCCAACCTGTTGCTGGGACGGTTGGGCGCAGACCTTGCCGACGGCGCTATGTCACTCGACAAGAGCCGCTCGAAGACCGTCATCGAGCGTGACATCGCGAAGCCGCTGAACATGGACACGGACGATGCCGCCGAGGCGATCCTCCAGGTTGCCAACGCCAACATGGCTGATGCTGTGCGCCTGGTGTCCATCCGCCGCGGGCTCGATCCGCGTGAATTCGCGCTTGTCGCCTTCGGCGGTGCGGGTGCACTCCACGGTGCTGATGTTGCTCGTGAACTCGGCATCCCCGCCGTCATTGTTCCCCCGAACCCGGGCGTGCACTCGGCTATGGGCTGCCTGCTGGTCGACATCCAGCACGACCTGTCGGAGATGTTCGACGCTGACGCCAAGAACGCAGACACCGACGAACTGTCCGCCGCCTACGGTCGTTTGGAAGACGAGGCGTGGGAGCGACTGCGCGCTGAGGGTGTCGCTGCCGAAGACTCGACAATCCAGCGCGGCATTTCGATGCGCTATCACGGCCAGTGGCGTTCGCTGCAGGTGCCGATCACGCAGGAAGGCGGCCTGGCTGAGGCCATCCAAACCTTCCACGAAGAACACGAGCGCCGCTATTCGTTCCGTCAGGACGACAAACCGGTTGAGATCTACCAGATCCACGTCAAGGCCATTGGACGCACACCCAAGCCGAGCTTTGTTCCCGAAAAGGAGAAGACCACCTCGACTGCCGAACCGGTTTCCACCCGTCAGGTGCGCTGGAACGGCGAATGGACCGACACTCCCATCTACAACCGCGATGAACTCGGTTGGGGCATGGTGATCGAAGGTCCAGCCATCATCGATCAGCTGGACAGCACCACGGTCGTTCCGCCGTACTGCACGGCTGAAATCGACGAATGGCACAACATCCGCATCACTTTGGACAATGGAGTTGAAAAGTGACCACCGCACAGCACGAACTCGATCCAGTCACCTTTGAGGTTCTGAAGAACGCTTTTGCAACGAGCGTTGACCTCATGAGCGAGCAGATTCTTCGGACCTGCTATTCCTTCGTCATCTATTCGCGCGACTTCAGCTCTGCTCTGTGCGATGCCGAAGGCAACACGGTCATGCAGGGAAGCGGCGATATCGCCGTGCACGTCGGCACGCTGCACTTCCAGTGCAAGGCGGTGCTAGAACAGTTCGGCGATGACATCAACGAAGGTGACGTCTTTGCAGTCAACGACCCCTACCGGGGCGGCACGCACTTCAATGACGTGAGCTTCATCCGCCCGATCTTTGCCGAGGGGAAGATCATCGGCTACGCCCAGAACAAGGGCCACTGGGCGGACATCGGCGGCAATGTGCCCGGTTCGTTCGACGTCAATGCAACCGAGCACTTCAGTGAAGGCCTGCGCATCACGCCTGTGCGCGTATGGCGCAAGGGCGAGTTCCTTCACGATGTTGCTCAGCTTCTGGTGTCGAACACCCGTGATCCCGAAAGCGCACTCGGCGACCTGCGTGCCCAGTCGAAAGCCACAGACGTGTGTGCCCACGAAGTCATTCGCCTGGTCGACAAGTACGGCTTCGACACGGTGAAGGCTGCCATGCAGGAAACCCAGGACTACGTGTGCCGCACAGTTCTGGAGAACCTCAAGCAGCTGCCGCAGGGCACGTGGGAGACGACTGACTACCTTGACTTCGACCCGGCCCACGGCGAGGGCATGGTGCCTATCACGGTGAAACTCACGCTTGATGACGACGGCATTCACTATGACGTGTCGGGCGCACCGGCTGTGTCGACGTTCCTCAATTCCGGCTACGGCACGACGTTCTCGGCCATCTATGCGGGAACCAAGTCCTTCTTCCCCGAGGTGCCGCTCAACTCCGGCTTCTATGAGGCGGTGACCGCGGATATCGGCGAAGAGGGCACTGTGATCAATGCCGGCTGGCCGCACGCTGTGACCGGCTTCTGCTCCGGTCCGTATGAAAAGGTCATGAACGCCTGCTTCGAACTGTGGTCTCAGGTCATGCCGGAACGTGCAATGGCATGCGCGTTCAACCTGGAGTATCTGCTGGTCGGCGGCCATGATGCGCGAACCGACGATGACCAGTACTTCATGTGGTACGACTGGATGGCCGGCGGCTGGGGTGGGCGCTCCACAAAGGACGGATCATCTGCCACCGCACCGGTTTTCGGCACGGGTCTTGCCGTGCAGCCGATCGAAGGCCAGGAGCGTTTGAGCCCGGTGCTCACCACCGAGCACGCAATCGCCACAGACTCCGGTGGGCCGGGGCAGTTCCGCGGCGGATGCGGTATTTCGAAGGGCGGTATGCTCACCGATGCTGCACGCACTGTTATGAGCTACTGCTGTGACCGCGGACGGTCTGTCACGTGGGGAATCAACGGTGGCCTGCCGTCGATTCCGCACGGCGTGTGGCTCAACCCTGACACTGAGGACAGCCGCTACCTGGGTGCCACGTTCTCGAATGTTCCGGTTGGTCCCGGCGACACGTTCACCCGTCCGTCTGCTGGCGGCGGCGGCTTTGGTGACCCGCTGAAGCGCAAGCCGGAGGACGTGCTCGAGGATGTTATCGACGAATATGTTTCACTTGAGCGAGCCGAACTCGACTACGGCGTTGTCATCACGCCGATCGACCCTGAACTCGACAAGTATGAAATCGACTTCGATGCAACCGAAGCTAAGCGCGAAGAAATCCGCTCGCAGCGCGATGGCTGGTTGGAAGAAGACGCTTCGTCTGTGGCAGAGCGCTACAGCAAGGGCGATCTGAGCGTCCACGATGTCATCCGCCGCTACGGAGTTGTGCTCGACTGGGGCACCGGTGAGCTCTACCCGAAGACAACAGAGGAATACCGGGCACTCATGCGCAAACGCTCACAGACTCACTGGAGCTGACAGATTTGGAGCTGGCTTGGCCGGGATGTCCTCTGAGGAGGATGCCCCGGCCAAGTCGGTTCCACCTCGGCCGCCCTACTTGTTCTTTTCTGCCCTCTTCGCCGCCCTCTTGGCTGCTCGGCGCTGCCGGGCACGGGCGCGTTTCTTCTTGCGGATGTCAACAACCCAGCGCGGCACAATAGGCCACGGCAGCGGGACTCCCATAATTCCGATCATGCCGATAACCGGAAGGGCGGCAGCCACTGCGTACACACAGAAAAGCACCGGTTTGACCGAGTCTGGGATAGTGAAGCAGGACAGCAGCATTAGGAACCCGAAAAGAAAGAAGAACAGTGAACCGAAGGGAACCAAATACAGGGAGGCATCGCGGTCCGTGACGCCGCTCTCCCAACCATCAGCCGAGTCGTACCACTCTTCGGTTTCAGGCTTTTTTCGTATCGCCTTCATGTAGAAGGTCCAGCCGAGACCCCCACCGAGAAGCATGCCAATGCCAAGCAGCAGAGCAGTCGGGTCCAGATTCATAGACGGTGACCTCCAGCGGATGCTTAGGGCGGTGCTGAACAAAAACCTACCAGCATTTGGCCTGGGTCAGTGTTTCCAGAGGAGCAGCTTATTCCAATCTGTTGGCCATGAGACTTGAAGTTTTTCGCCGGCTGCGACACGTTAAGCCCCTCGGAGGTCCGAAGAAAAATGAGGACCGGCCCTGGACTGCTCCAAAGAGCAGCGGAACCGGTCTTGATAAGCCGTATTTTACCGAACTTACCGCCCGCACACAACGCCCACAGCCCACACACCCACCCCATGGAATATTCTGGCGGGTGTCGTCGTTGCCCCGGTAGGCCCGCCAAACCGGCGACACACGCCAACTCGGTGGGCACCCGAAACTCAATGCCACGGCGAAGCCCCGCACGGCATCGCCTGAACTTTAGGAGGGCTCATGGCTACGACGACCATCAACGTTTCCGGCCTCACCTGCAACCACTGCGTCAATGCAGTCAAGGACGAAGTCGGCGCAATCGACGGCGTGCAGTCCGTCAACGTCGAACTCGTCGAAGGCGGAATCTCCCCGGTCACCATCGAATCGGCCACACCGCTGGCCGAAGCCGACCTCAACGACGCAATCGACGAAGCCGGCTACACCATCGTCAAATGACCCCCACTCCAGCCGAACACCCAGACCCGATCGGAAGCTCCACCTCGGCAACACAAGTCCGGGAAGTCGACCTTGCCATTACCGGCATGACGTGCGCGTCATGCTCGTCACGGGTGCAGAAAAAACTCAACCGGCTTGACGGGGTCGAGGCGGTGGTCAACCTGCCTCTGAACTCGGCTCACGTCGAGGTCAGCTCAGATGTCACCGACGAGGACCTCATCGCAGTGGTCGAAAAGACCGGCTACGGGGCGTCGGTGCAGTCCTTTGAGGACCCAGCAGACGAACCGGATCTCGCCTCTCGCTTCCGTACCCGCCTGATTGTCAGCGCAATCCTCGGGGCGCCGGTCATCGCCATTTCGATGGTCATGTCGTGGCATTTCCCGGGATGGCACTGGCTGATTCTTGCGCTGTCGCTGCCGGTTGTGACGTGGGGTGCGTGGCCGTTCCACGAGGCGGCGTTCAAGGCCGCACGCGGTTTTTCCTCCACAATGGACACCCTGATTTCAGTGGGCGTCATCACCGCGACCCTGTATTCGCTGTGGACTGTTTTCGCGCAGGCGGCGGCCGGAAATTGGGTTCTGCCGCACAATGCGCACGTGTGGTTCGAGGCCGCCGTCGCCGTCACGGTGTTCCTGCTGGCCGGGCGCGTGCTGGAGCACCGCGCCAAGTCGAATGCCACAAAGGCGCTGCGTGAACTAATCAACCTGGGCTCAAAAGAGGCGCTGCTGGTTGAAACCGACGCTGACGGCCCGGTCACTGAGCGCACTATCCCCGCTGATCAGCTGCGTGTGGGCGATGTTTTCCGCGTCCGCCCCGGCGAAACTATTGCCGCTGACGGCACAGTTGTCGGCGGTACTTCAGCCGTTGATGAATCCATGCTGACAGGCGAATCCGCACCCGTCGAGGTCACCGAGGGTTCGAAGGTCACGGGCGCAACCATGAACACCTCGGGCACTTTGACGGTGCGGGCCGATCGCGTCGGTTCGGACACAACTCTTGCCGAAATGTCCCGCCTAGTCGCCCGCGCCCAAACCGGCAAACCTGCCGCGCAGCGCATTGCCGATTCGATTTCCGCAGTTTTCGTGCCCACGATTTTGGGCATCGCCGTGCTCACTCTGCTGGGATGGGGCATTTTCGGCGGCGACTGGATTTACGGTCTGCACGCCGCGATCACGGTCGTCGTCATCGCCTGCCCGTGCGCGCTGGGGCTGGCCACACCGACCGCGCTCGCGGTGTCGTCCGGCCGCGGTTCGCAGCTGGGCATTCTGGTCTCCGGGCCCGAGGCCATGGAGGCAGCCCGCACGCTCGACACCGTCGTGCTGGACAAGACCGGCACCGTCACCGAGGGCCGCATGCGGGTGGTTTCGCACGATCTGGCACCTGACGATCTGACGCTGGCCGCCGCTGCCGAGGGTGCCAGCGAGCACCCGATCTCTCGCGCTGTTGTTCAGGCCGCTTCCCACATTGACGAGGCGGAGGCTGGCTCAGATTCGCCTGTTTCCGTTAGTCGTGAAGTCACCGATTTTGCAAACATCTCAGGTGGCGGGATCACTGCCACAGTTGATGGGTACAAGGTTCTCGTTGGAAGCTCGGCGCTTCTGGCTGACCAAGGTGTTGCTGTCCCGGAGGTTGCTGACCACCCGGCTGCGACTGAGGTTGCTGTTGCGGTTGATGGGGAATTCCGGGGCCGGGCCTGGGTGGCCGACACGATTAAGGACTCCGCCAAGCCTGCCATTGACGAACTGCACGAACTCGGTCTGCGCGCTGTTCTGTTGACCGGCGACAACCCGGTGTCCGCGCAGGCGGTGGCTGACGCCATCGGCATTGACGAAGTCCACGCGGGTGTGAAGCCGGAGGACAAGTACGCGCACGTTCAGGCCCTCCAGGCTGAAGGCCGCAGTGTTGCGATGGTCGGCGACGGAGTCAATGACGCCGCTGCCCTGGCCGGAGCGGATCTGGGCGTAGCGATGGGCACGGGAACCGATGTTGCGATTGCGGCTTCGGACATTACACTCATGCGTTCGGACCCACAGCAGATTCCGCAGGCTATTCGCCTATCCCACCGCACTGTTCGCAGCATTAAGCAGAACCTGTTTTGGGCATTCATCTACAACGTGCTGGCTGTGCCCATCGCGGTATCGGGCAAACTCGACCCCATGATCGCAGGGGCCGCCATGGCGTTCAGTTCAGTGTTTGTTGTGCTCAACAGCCTGCGGTTGCTTCGGTTCAAATAGCTGATTGCACCAAGGATTAATCCGCACTGCCCGGTTTCGCTTCACTCACCCCAGGTGAGTGAAGCGAAACCCGGGGAAGAAAAAGAACGGGGCAGGCGCCTCGTTCTTTTTCTTATTCAAATCAGTCCATCACGGGCGAATCGGGGTCGTGAACGGTCTTGTCCTTCGACACGATGTAGTTCATGAGTGCCGCCAGTCCGGTGACCACGATCGCCGTGATCACGGTGTAGAGAAACACCAGGCCGAAGCGCTCAAACGACTGCCAGCCGCGGGTGAAGATCATTGTCAGCACGAACACAATAAGGCCCGTGATGATGCCGAAGGTGTACGTGTCCTTATAAGACACAGCCTTGGACGAACCCGAATTCTGCGAAACCGACGTGTCTTTTGCCATGCCGTCCAGTGTACGCGCGTCCGAATGGCAAGCACCGTTCGGCCGTGTCAGTGCCCCTGTCTAATATGTGACCCAGATGACAAAGCAGTCACAGAAGGGACACCATGACTCAGCACAGCACAGCCGGCGGCAACACGGAAACAAGCCAGCACACAAGCACAGCCGGGCCGCTGGCCGGACTGAAGGTCGTTGAGTTCACAGGACTGGGCCCGGGTCCGCACGCCGCGATGATCCTGGCTGACCTCGGCGCTGATGTTGTGCGAATCGACAGGCCGGGCAACGCTAAGAAATCTGACGTCACGGCGCGCGGCCGCCGAATTGTCGAAGCTGATCTGAAAGACCCTGCGGCTGTCGAAGGTGTGCTCGAACTGCTCGATCGGGCCGATGTGCTCATTGAGGGCTTCCGCCCCGGTGTCATGGAGCGCCTTGGCCTGGGGCCGGATGTGCTTCTCGAACGCAATCCCGGCCTGGTGTACGGCCGTATGACCGGCTGGGGGCAGGACGGCCCGCTGGCAGACCGTGCGGGTCACGACATGGGCTACATTGCGCGCACCGGCATGGCCTCGCTCATCGGCAGCGCTGACAGCGGCCCCGTCCCGCCGCTGAACCTTGTTGGCGACTTCGGGGGTGGGTCCATGTTCCTGGTCACCGGCATCCTCGCCGCCCTGTTTGAGCGCAGCTCCACTGGCCGCGGCCAAGTGATCGATGCCGCTATCGTCGACGGCACAGCAACACTGGCCACCATGCTGTGGGCCCTGAAAGACACGGGCATGTGGCAGGACGCTCGCGGCCGGAACTTCCTCGACGGATCGCAGCCCTCGTACTCCTGCTACCGAACCTCCGACGGCGAATACCTTGCCGTGGCACCGCTGGAACCGCAGTTCTTCGAAGAGCTGCGCGAACACCTGGGGCTGCCCGAATGGACCCAAAAGGGCCGCTTCGACCCGCGGAAATTCGACGAAGTCCACCAGCTGATCGCCAATGCCATCGCGCAGCACCCGCTGGCGCACTGGACTGAGATCTTCGACCCCACCGACGCCTGCGTTGCCCCCGTGTGGTCCATGGAACAGGCACTGGACGACCCCCAGCTGAAAGCCCGGGGCACTTACACGGAAGTCGACGGCGTCACCCAACCGCGACCGGCACCTCGTTTTTCTGCCCACGGCCGTCTGGACCCCCGCCCGGTCAGCAAAGAAGCTCAGCCGATCGACACAGTGGTCCGAGGGTGGTCTGTCGACTAGAACTCAGTAGAATACCCATCGGAAAGGGGTGGGCATGCATATTGTCTTGGTCGAAGACGACGAAGTGATCCGCGAAACCACACAGTTGGCTCTGGAGCGCTTCGGCTACACGGTCACGACATTCGCCGACGGCCGCGACGGCTACGAATACGTGGCCGAACACGGCGCTGACGCCGTTCTGCTCGACCTCATGCTGCCCACCATGAACGGCGCGTCCATCACTCGTGCCATCCGCGAAAAGTCGACCGTGCCGATCATTGTGATCTCTGCGCGGTCTGACCCAATCGACATCGTCCAGGCGCTCGAAGCCGGGGCGGATGACTACCTGACGAAACCGTTCGACATGCAGGTTCTCAACGCCCGCATCCGCACTATCGTGCGCCGTTTCGTCACCGCGGGCACCGGGGCGATGGGCTTCGGCTCCGCCCCCGTCGGACAGGACCCCGTTGGATCCCCCAGCCCGCACACAGCTCCCACTGGCGGCACAAACACAGCGACCGCCCAGCAGTGGGAGGGCGGCCGCAACGACACAGCGCCCATCCTGGGCGCCAGCGCGATCCCGGAAGTCCTGGGCCCCACCCCGGGACTGCAAGATCCGTCGAGCACCACCTCGGGAGGTGCCTCGAGCCCAACTGTAGGCCCCGATGCGCGCTCCACGACGACCAAGCTGGGTTCCCTCGAACTCGACAACAGCCGCCTGACGGTCACGGTCGACGGAAAAGAAGTTCACCTGACCCCCACCGAGCTGCGAATTCTTCTGCTGCTGACAGAAGACCCGAAACACGTCTACTCACGCGAAAAGATCGCGATGACCGTGTGGGGCGGCGAATGGGCTGGCGATTCGCGTGTTGTCGATGTCCACATTCAGCGGCTGCGCAAGAAGATCGGTGCCCGCATGATCGAAACCGTCCGCGGTTTCGGCTACCGCTTTGCAGGCTGAGCCGTGTCACTGCGGCTGAAACTCGTCCTCGTTCTGTTCGCGGGCGTGGTGCTCACAGCGCTCATGCTCGGGGCGGTTGTGCGCAATACGTCGAGCAACACTGACGATGCTCTGTTGCGCAGGCAAGCCCAATGGAAGCTCGAACAGGCACACAGCGTCTACCGCGAAACGGGCCAACTGCTGCTGGACGCCCGCATCAACAGCCCGGAAGCCCCCGAAGCCGCACGCGAATCCGCCCAACAGGGACGGACCGCCACCGTGAAGGGGACGCTGCCCGAAACCGGTGAACCCGTCATGTGGGCGGCCATGCCGATCACCGTCGGTGGGGAAACCGAGGTGCTGTCGACCTACCATTCGGCGGTCGAATACGAACAGATGCGCAAGAAGTCCAACACGACCATCATCATCGCGTCAGTCATCGGAGCGCTGCTCGTCGGCGGCTTCGGAGCGCTCACAATCGGGACGATTTCCGGCCGACTGACACGCGGGGCCGAAGTGGCCAGGCAGATTGCCGCCGGCGACACCTCGGTGAAGATCGGCGATGTCATCACCAGCGGCCACGACGAAGTCGCCGACTTCGCCGATGCCGTCGATTCCGCTGTGGCCCGGCTGTCAGAGCGCATCGACACCGAACAGCGGTTCACAGCTGACTTGGCGCACGAACTGCGCACGCCGCTCACCGGCCTCATCACCGCCGCCGGCCTGCTGGAAGAAGACTCCCGAGCAGCGGAACTGGTCAAGGAGCGAGCCCGCCGAATGCAAGAGCTCGTCGAGGACCTCCTGGAGGTCTCCCGGCTGGAGGGCGGAGCCGCACGCGTCATCGTCCAGCCCATGCACGTTGCAACCACACTGCACGCGCTCATCAGCAATCTGCGGTCATCCGGCGCGGTGGGCGACCACGTCATCAACTCCGACTTCGCACTGGCAGACGTGACCATCAACACTGATCAGCGGCGCTTTGAGCGGATCGTCACCAACCTGGTCATCAACTCCATCAGGCACGGCGCCGATCCGATCACGGTCACCGCAACAGACACGGCCGTGCGCGTAGAAGACCACGGTCCCGGCTACCCCACCGACATCCTGACCATCGGCCCCACGCGCTTCTCCAGCGGCGGGGGCGGCGGCATGGGACTGGGCCTCGTGATCGCTCAGGGACAGGCGAAGCTGCTGGGCATGGACCTGGGGTTCGGCACCGGACAGGCAGGCGGCGCAAAGACCGACCTCAAATGGGGCAAAGACGCGCTAGCCGGCTGACGCGGGCGCCCCGCGGGGCACGCCTGCACTGAGCGCGTGCGGGCTCCAGTCTCACTCGCTCAGGGCGATTGCCGCCTTGATGTGTCCGATGTGGCTGTAGGCCTGCGGTGTGTTGCCCAGGTGCCGTTCGGCAACGGGGTCGTATTCCTCCGGCAACATGCCGGTGGGGCCGATTAGTGCTTCCATGCGGTTGAACAGGTTGCGCGCATCAGCGGTCCGGCCGACCATCTGCAGCGATTCGATCAGCCACGACGTGCAGATGTGGAAACCACCCTCAAGGCCCGGCAGGCCGTCGTCGTAGCGGTAGCGGAACACGGTGGGTCCTTCGCGCAGGCTGCGCTCAACGGCGTCGACGGTTGCGCGGAAGCGCTCATCATCAGCCGGCAGCATGCCGGACAGTCCGACGAACAGGCACGCGGCGTCGAGATCGTCTTCGCCGTAGGCAACCGTGAACGCGCCGACCTTGGAGTTGAAGCCCTTGGAGCAGACGTCGTTCTTGATGTCCTCGCGCAGCTGTTCCCAGTCAGCCTCCGCGGGACGGCCGAACTCTTCGGCCGCCTTGAGCGCCCTGTCGACCGTCTGCCAGCACATGACCTTCGTGTACACGTTGTGCTTCGGTGCCCGGCGGGCTTCCCAAATGCCGTGGTCGGCCTGGTGCCAGCGGTTGGCGACCGCCTGCACGAGGTCTTCCAGCAGCTTCCAATGCGAATCCGACAGTGTCCCGTCAAAGCGGGCGAGGCTCACGATGAGGTCAGCAACCGGACCGAACACATCCAGCTGGACCTGGTGTTCAGCGGCGTTGCCCACGCGCACGGGCCTGGAACCGGCGTAGCCGGGCAGGTGTTCGAGAACGGCTTCTGTGACCAGCTGCGAACCGTCGACCGCGTACAGCGGGCGGAGTTCTTCAACTGTCATGTCCTGTTCGGCGGCCTGGGCGATGATGGCGTCAAGCCACTGCAGGAAACCGCGGGCCTCAGCCGCAGAGCCAAGATCAACAAGCGCCGAAGCGGTGAGCGCACCATCGCGCAGCCACGTGTAGCGGTAGTCCCAGTTGCGCACACCGCCGATGCCTTCGGGCAGCGAGGTGGTCGCAGCTGCCAGGATGCCCCCGGTGGGTGCGTGGCACAGCCCGCGCAAAGTCAGGGCGGAGCGCCCAACCCGATCGCGCGCCTTGGTGGGCAGGCTAAGCGCTTCGACCCATTCGCGCGATTCTTCTTTCACTGATGCGCGAACGGCGGATTCGTCTTCAAGGACCGCAGCCGCAGTGTTTTCAGCTCCGCCGAGGATGAGCGCGAGCACAACCCGTGCGTCCTCTTTCAGTTTGACGCGGGCAATCGCGGTTTCGGATTCGCCGTCCTGGATGACTTTGAACTGCACGCCCGGTGCAACCAGCTCAACGGCTTCTGCCACACCGCGCACCCGCACACCGCGGTCGGTGAGCTTCAGACGTACGGGGTAGGCGCCGTAATCGGGCCGAGGTGCAAAGCGGATGAGCGCTTCCCCTTCACCTTTGAGGGCGCGCACCAGAACGGCGGAGCCGGCTGGGTCGCCGTCGGCCACGGGTGCCAGGTAGTCGGTGACGGAAACCTGCTGCCAGCGGGTTTCGAGGATGTGCGTGGCGTCGCGGTAGCGCTGGGAAATGGGCAGTGCGTTGGGTTCGCGGGCCGGCACCACGGAGAAGTAGCCGGCGTCGTCGCTGCCGAGGATTTCCGAGAACAGGGAATCTGAGTGCGGCAGAGGGTGCGGCAGCCAGGAAATCTGTGCGGTCGGGTCGACCAGCGCGGTGGTTGTCCCGTTGGACAGCAGGGTGTAGCGCTCAATCGGCACGGCTTCTTTGCCGAACAGCCACGCGCGGCGCAGCGCAACAACCGAGGACAAGACGAGTGCCACCTCGTCAGGTCCGCTCAGCAGGAACCGAGCGGCGGTTTCCACACCGTTCCCGTTTTCGCCGTGTCGGTTTTCGGCTGCGGCCTCTGTGACTTTCAGCCCCAGGTCGTCTTCGCCGAGTGAAGCGAAAGCCGGTTCGTCTGATGCGTCGTCGCCGATGTACAGCACGGTCGGCTGATCCAGGCGGCGGCGCAGTTTGTTCAGGGCGTCGCCCTTGGTGGAGTCGACCACTGTGAGGTCAACGACTTCTTTGCCGCGCACCGAACGCACGCCCGACAGCGCTTCGAGGCGTGCCACGGCGTCTTCTGCCTGGCGGCGCTGGGCTCCTTCGAGGCCGCGCAGGTGGATGGCCGCACCGGAGGGTTTGGGTTCGATGTTGAGCGCAGGCATGGCCGCCTGGACCGAGGCCAGACCGTGGCGCAGGGTGGACAGCGCGTGCTGTTCTGACCGGCTGAGCGATTCTTCGAAGTCCGTGTCGGTTTCCCCGCCGTGAGAGCCGACCAGGTGGACTTCGCGTGGAAGCCGCGACATGGCGGCGAGGTCCCGCAGGGACCGCCCGGAAATCACTGCCGAGGTGGTGTTGTCGAGTTCTGCAAGGACCCGCATGGCCTGTACCGATTCTTCTTTCGGGTAGGCGTGGGCGGGTGAATCGACGATGGGGGCGATGGTGCCGTCGTAGTCAGTTGCGACGAGGAGCTGTTCCGCGCGGGCCAGCTGCTGGATGATCCGGAAGAGCTCCGGGTCGAGTTTCCGCAGAGCGGTCTGTACGCCGATGCCGTGGGCGTCGGCTGAGCTGGTACCGATGTGCGCGTGGTTGCTCATTCCCCATCCTCGCTGATTGCGCCGGTGTTTTTCCTATTGTTGCGCGTAAAGCCGCCGACCGCATAGACCACGCCGATAATCGTTGCAGCCGCTCCGGTAAGGCCCATTTCCGACAGTGCCTTCATGTTCGATCCGGCGATCATGGCGATGGCCAGAAGCAGGTGGACGGCGGCGGCGATTGCGAAGTCGGTGGACATCCGCTGGTGTTTCACGCGCAGGTAGATCCACGCTTCGAGCAGTCCGTGCAGCAGCGCCCACACCATGATCGCCGCTCGCACTGCGCCGGCTTCAGACGCAAACAGCAGGAAGCCGGCTGCCGGCAGAACAACAACTGCTTGGCCCAGAAGCTGGGTGCGCAGGGCTGGGGTTTTCGCCGCCTGGCCCAGCAGCATGAGGGCCTGCACGACGATGTAGGCCAAGATGAGCAGCGCTGCTGTGCGCACTCCGACGGCAGTGTTGAAGGGGCTGTCGATCTGCACGCGCGGCCAGAACACCACGACGATTCCGAAGATGACCGACCACAGTCCCCGGGCGATCATCCACGTGGCTACGCGCCCGTAGTGGGTGAACTCGTTTTCTTTCGCCGCGGATGCGCGAACTTTCTGTGAGCCGCGGGTTTCTTCCGGGCTCGAAGCGTCACTTTCCGGAGACATGCAGCGTGTCGCCGTCCTGGGTCAGCTGAGCTTCGTCAAGCGGTTTCTGGGCGGCACCGGAAATGAACGAGCCGTCCTTGGAAGAGAAGTGCGATGTGTGGCAGGGACACACGATCTTTTCTTCGTCCACCTGGTTGACCAGGCAGCCCTGGTGGGGGCACACGGCGGAGAACGCTTTGAACTGCCCCTTCTCAGGCTGCACAACGACGAAGTTGTCCTTGATGATGCCGGAGCCTTCCGGAACGTCAGCAACGTTGACTTCGATTTCACCGAGGTCCTGGCTGGAGCAGGCCGCCAGAACGGTTCCCGTGGCTGCGACAGTTCCGATGACACCGGCGCTCTTGAAGACATCGCGCCTGCTCATGGTGGACATAGATGTTCCTTCCCTCGAAGTGTGTTATGCCCAGCTTCGCACAGCCGGGTTCACGAAACCTGAGAGACCCCGCCGATGCTATTCGGTGAGATCCCCCGGTTTGTGCCCCAGGATCTCCTCGGCCCCAGACACACCTCGGAGCAGCTCCGGGTCAACCGGTTCATCCGTTTTGATGACGGTGAACTGGCCGGTCTGTTCGAAGATGACGCCGCGCACCTTTTCCGGCTGAAAGACTCCGTTTTGGCGCAGCGCGGCATAGAGGTCAACGCGGGCCAGGTGGGCTCTTTTGAGCTGGTCTTCCAGAACTTCGCCATTGGCCATGACGACGATGGGGTGCGGGGCGGTGCGCGACTGCGCTCCGAATCTGCGGTTGATGAACCGCATGAACGAGGCGAGAGTGAGGATGCACACCAGCGCGATGACACCGGTGGCCAGTGTGGGCTTATTGCCGAGGATGACGCGGCCGGCAACCGAGCCGAGCATGATGACTGCGATCGTGTCGGTCATGTACAGCGATGACAGCGAGCGCGCCCCGTAGAGCCGCACGAGCAGCGCCAGGATGAAGTAGATGCCGATTGCCGCACCGATGATGAACGGGATTCGCCACAGTTCGATCCCGAGGTTCGCCGCGGTCTGCGACCACCAGCCAACGGGAGGCGTCATTCCTGTTCCTCTTCTCTGTTCAGGGTGCGTTCGCTGCTCAGGGTGCGGCGGGTGATGGGCCGGATGGACCAGCTGCGCATGGATGAGGGTGCTCGCCAGCCGAAGCGCAGCGCAAGCAGGCGAAAGATGGTCACCATTGCGATGACGCCGACCTCGGACCACCAGGTGATGAGATCAGCCTGGTGGAGCCCGGCGGTGACTGCCGCACCGACGACGGCGGGGATGACGTAGAGGTCGGAGCTTTGGAACACGACGGGGACGCGGTTGGCGAAGACATCGCGCAGCATTCCGCCGCCCACACCGGTCATGAGTCCCAGCAGAACGGCCGACAGCACCGGCATGCCGTAGTGCAGGGCTTTTGTGGTGCCGATGACGACGAACACGCCCAGGCCGATTGCGTCGAAGAACACGATTCCGCGCTCAGCCTGCACAACGCGCGGACCGATCAGGTAGACGATGATGCCGGCGGCAATCGGGATGAGCAGGTAGACGGGATCTTTGAAGGCCGCCGGCCTGGTGGCCAGGATGAGGTCGCGGGCGATTCCCCCGCCGGTTGCGGTCAGCATGCCCAGCACGATTCCGCCGGTCAGGTCGATGTTCTTTCGCGACGCCAGAAGGTTCCCCGACAGGGCGAACGCGAGGACGCCCACTAGGTCGAGGATGTAGATGTACATGTCTGTCGACGGCATAGCGCCTCTATTATTGCTCGCTCGCCCTTTCGGTGCCGCCTGTCTCGTCCTTGAAGATCAGGCGGGAGGCGGGCGGCACCTCGACGGCTGTGCCGTCAGCGGCACCCGGTGGCCTAGTGTGTGGTGTGACGCACACAGCAGAAAGGCGGCAGAAAGCGACCATGTTCAAGCAGTCGGACAAGCTCAAAGACGTGCTCTATGACCTGCGCGGTCCCGTCCTGTCGGAAGCCCAGAAGATGGAGGCGGCGGGGCACAAGATCCTCAAGCTCAACATCGGCAATCCGGCTCCGTTCGGCTTTGAAGCACCCGATGCGGTGCTGGTCGACATGATCAAGCACCTGCCGGAAGCGCAGGGCTATTCAGATTCCAGGGGTCTGCCGTCTGCTCGCCGCGCGGTTGTGCAGTACTACGAAACCCGCGGGATCGAGAACCTTGATTCTGACGAGGTGTTCTTGGGCAACGGTGTTTCTGAGCTCATCACGCTGTCGCTGCAGGCGCTGTGCAATCCCGGTGACGAAATCCTGGTGCCCAGCCCCGACTATCCGCTGTGGACCGCCTCGGTCGCCCTGTCCGGCGGCACCCCGGTGCACTACCGGTGCCTTGAAGAAGACGGCTGGAACCCTGACCTTGAGGATCTCGAAGCGAAGATCACCCCACGCACCAAGGGCATTGTGGTCATCAACCCGAACAACCCCACCGGTGCCGTGTATTCGCGTGAAACGCTTACGAAGATTGTGGAGCTGGCCGAAAAGAACGGGCTGCTGATCTTTGCCGATGAGATCTACGAAAAGATCACCTACGGCGATGCCGAAATGATCAACATGGCCTCCCTGACCGGGGAGGATGTGCTGTGTCTGACGTTCTCCGGACTGTCGAAGGCCTACCGGGTTGCCGGCTACCGTTCCGGCTGGCTGGCGATCACCGGGCCGGACTGGAAAGCCCAGGACTACATTGCCGGGATCAAACTGCTGGCCGATATGCGCATGTGCGCCAATGTGCCCGCCCAGTACGCGATTCAGGCTTCCCTTGGGGGACGTCAGTCGATTGACGACCTCGTGCTGCCGCAGGGCCGTCTGGGTGCGCAGATGGAATTGGCCACGCGCAGGCTCAACGAAATCGACGGCGTGGACTGCGTGCCCGCCCAGGGTGCCCTCTACCTGTTCCCCCGTTTGGACAAGGACCGCTTCGGCATTGTCGACGACGAACAGTTCGCACTGGACCTGCTCCGCGAACAGAAGATCCTCGTCAGCCACGGCACCGCCTTCAACTGGGAGGACACCGACCACTTCCGCCTGGTCACCCTGCCCAGCGTCACCGACCTCGCAGAAGCCCTCAACCGGCTTGAAGAGTTCCTGTCCGGCTACGACCAGAAGAGCATGCACGCATAAGCCGAGCGGCACCTCGGCGGGGGCTGCTCGACTATTCTGTACGGGAACTATTTCGAGGAGGCCCGATGTCCTGTTTCACGGTCGGTGTTGCCGGCGGCACCGGCAGCGGCAAAACGACGCTGACGCGAGCGCTGCTTGACCGCTTTTCCGGGCAGTCCTCGGTTGTCTTCATGGACAACTACTACAAGGACCAGTCACACCTGACGTGGGACGAACGGGTGGTGACGAACTACGACGCCCCCGAAGCCTTCGATGTCGAGCTCATGGCCGAACACCTACGGCAGCTGCGTGCCGGACAGGCGATTGACTGCCCGGTGTACAACTTCGCAGAGCACAACCGCGCCGCCGAGACCGTCCGGGTGGAGCCCTCCCCCGTTCTGGTGGTCGAAGGGATTCTGCTGTTCGCACTGCCGGAGCTGACCGAGCAGCTGGACCTCAAGCTGTTCGTCGACACCGACGCCGACGTGCGGATTCTGCGCCGTATTCAGCGCGACGTGGTTGAACGCGGCCGGTCACTGGCTTCGGTCGAAGAGCAGTACCTCAAAACGGTCAAGCCGATGCACGAACTCTACGTGGACCCGTCAAAGCGCAGCGCGGACCTCATCATCCCCGAAGGCGGCCGCAACATCGTCGCCCTCGACACGCTCATCAACCGGATCGAACGCGAAGTCAGCTGAGCACTCGCTGGTTGGCAGCCCTGCTCACCGTGAGGAGTGAGTGTCTTCGCTCAGCCGTCCGTACAGCTGTCGGGTGACATCGTCCATGCCCCTGAAGTGAACTTCTGTGCCCAGCTCGGCGTACTTCGTAACGATCGCATCCAGCGCTGTGACGGTCGAGGCGTCCCACACCCGCGTCTTCGTCATGTCGATCACCACGAGGTCGGGGTCTTCTGAATAGCCGAACTGCGTTGTCAGGTCGTTGCTCGAGGCGAAGAACAGCTCGCCGGTGACCGTGTAGCGGGCGCGTTCGCGACCGCTGTCGGGATCACGGTCGAGGTGCCGCTCAACTTCCGCAAAGTGCGCCACCTTGCGCACAAAGAGGATCGCGGCTGCGATGACGCCGGCGCCAACACCCACCGCCAGGTTGCCGCTGATGACGACGAACACGACGGTGATGAGCATGACCGCAGTTTCGGACTTCGGCATGCGCTTGAGCGTCTTCGGGGCGATCGAGCGCCAGTCGAAGGTCTGGTAGACGACGATCATCATGACCGCTACGAGCGCTGCCATGGGCACCTGGCCAACAGTGTCGCCGAGTGTGACCACGAGGACCAGCAGGAAGACGCCGGACAGGAATGTGGAGATCCGCGTGCGGGCACCGGAGATCTTGACGTTGATCATCGTCTGGCCGATAACAGCGCAGCCGCCCATCGCACCGAAGAACCCGGAGACCATGTTCGCGATTCCCTGGCCCATGCTTTCGCGGACCTTCCGGGAATGCGTGTCCGTGATCTCGTCAACGAGTTTCGCTGTCAGCAGCGACTCCAGCAGACCGACGACGGCCATCGCCAAAGAGTAGGGCGCAATCGTTGTGAAGGTTTCCAGGGTCAGCGGCACATTGGGCGGGAAGAAGCCGGGCAGACTGCTGGGCAGTTCGCCCTGATCACCCACGGTCGGCACGGTGATGCCGAAGGACACCACCGCAATCGTCATGAGCACGATGGTGATGAGGGGAGCCCACACGCTCGGCAGGAACCTGGGAATCACGATCAGCAGCACGAGTCCCGCTGCCACCAGCCAGTAGACCGCGCTGGGCACATTGAAAAGGTGCGGCAGCTGGGACATGAACACGAGGATCGCCAGCGCGTTGACGAAGCCGACCATCACGCTGCGCGGTATGAACCGCATGAGCTTCGGCGCGCCCAACAGCGCCAATGTCACCTGGAAGATTCCGGCGAGGATGACGGTGGCGATGAAGTAGTCGAAGCCGTACAGGCGCGAAACCGGAGCGATGACGAGCGCAACCGCTCCCGTTGCCGCGGAAATCATTGCGGGCCGACCGCCGACGATCGCCGTTACGACCGCCATGATGAAGCTGGCGAACAGACCCACTTTGGGGTCAACACCCGCGATGACGGAGAACGCAATCGCCTCAGGGATGAGGGCCAGAGCCACCACCAGACCGGCCAGCACCTCGCGCGACAGAATCTTCGGCGAGCGCAGCGCTTCCATCACCGTCGGCTTGGCGCGATAGCGGTTCGGATCGTCCGGCAGGGGGGTGAGCGTCTCCATGCTTCTAGGCTACGAGCGCGGAGTGTGTGCAATGCGCGAGATCCTACTGAACGATCGTTTGGTTTGTGTTAGCTTAGACACAAACTGCTCCCCAGATCGGAGGACACCGATGTCAGACGCGTACATCTATGACGCGGTGCGCACCCCGCGCGGTAAGAACCGCGGCGGCGCACTGCACGGAACCAAGCCCATTGACCTCGTGACCGGCCTCATCGACGCCATTCTCGAGCGCAACCCCGAGGCTGACCCCAAGGAAATCGACGACATCGTGCTCGGCGTGGTCACCCCCGTCGACGAACAGGGCGCTGTCATCGCCCGCACGGCAGCGATCGCGGCCGGCCTGCCCGACACCGTGGCAGGTGTCCAGCTCAACCGGTTCTGCGCCTCGGGCCTGGAAGCCGTCAACACGGCCGCCCAGAAGACCTCGGCCGGCTGGGACCAGCTGGTGCTCGCCGGCGGTGTCGAATCCATGTCCCGCGTCCCCATGGGATCCGACGGCGGCGCATGGTCAGAAGACCCGCAGACGGCCTACCATTCCTACTTCGCCCCGCAGGGCATCGGCGCTGACCTCATCGCCACCACCGAGGGCTTCAGCCGCGAAGACTGCGACGCATACGCCGTCGAATCGCAGAAGCGCGCCGAAAACGCCTGGCAGAACGGCTACTTCGACAAGTCGATCGTCCCCGTGAAGGACATGAACGGCTTCACTGTTCTGGCAGAAGACGAACACCGCCGCCCCGGCACCACCGTGGACGACCTCGCAAAGCTCAAGCCCTCCTTCACCAAGCTGGGCGAAGAAGTCGGCTTCGACGCTGTTGCACTGCAGAAGTACGCGCACATCGAAAAGATCGACCACGTTCACCACGGCGGAAACTCCTCCGGCATCGTCGACGGTGCCGCACTGACCCTGGTCGGCAACAAGGCCATCGGCGAAAAGCTCGGCATGAAGCCGCGCGCCCGCATCGTCGCCACCGCCGTCACCGGATCGGACCCGACGATCATGCTCACCGGCCCTACCCCGGCCACGGAAAAGGTGCTCAAGACCGCGGGCCTGAAGGTTGAGGACATCGACCTGTTCGAACTCAACGAAGCGTTCGCGGCCGTTGTGCTCAAGTGGATGAAGGACCTCAACATCCCGCACGACAAGGTCAACGTCAACGGCGGCGCCATCGCCATGGGCCACCCGCTGGGTGCCACCGGCGCCATGATCCTGGGCACGCTGCTGGACGAACTCGAGCGCCGTGACCTCAAGCGCGGCCTCGCCACCCTGTGCATCGGCGGCGGCATGGGCATCGCAACCATCATCGAGCGAGTCTGAGGGGAAAAACCATGACTGAATACACCGGATACGACTGGTCGCAGAGCCCCGACGGAATCGTCACCATCACAATGGACGATCCGAACAGCGGCGCCAACATCATGAACCAGCACTTCCTCACCTCGCTCGAAGCAACCGTCGAGCGTCTGGAAGCGGAAGTCGACTCGATCACCGGCGTCATCATCAAGAGCGCCAAAAAGAAGATCTGGTTCGCAGGTGCCGACCTGACCGGCTTCCTCAACATGCCTCAAAACGCTCTGGAAGCCGAATTCGAAAAGCTTGAATACACCAAAGCCCTCATGCGCCGTCTGGAGCAGCTGGGCAAGCCGGTTGTCGCAGCCATCAACGGTGCGGCACTCGGCGGCGGCTTCGAACTTGCACTGGCCTGCCACCACAGGATCGCCGCGTCTGACAACGGCCGCATCCAGCTGGGTCTGCCTGAAGTCAGCCTGGGCCTGCTGCCCGGCGGCGGCGGTGTCACCCGTGTCACCCGCATGCTCGGCCTGCAGAAGGCACTCCAGAACGTCATCCTGCCGGCTAAGCCGTTCGACCAGGAAAAGGCCCTGGCCGCCGGGCTGATCGACGACGTCGTTCCGCTGGACCAGATGGACGAAGCCGCTCGCGCTTGGATCAAGGAAAACCCGGCACCCGTCAAGCCGTGGGATGAACGAGGCTTCAAGATCCCCGGCGGTGCTCCGAAGGACAACCAGGGTCTTGTTGCGGCTCTGCCCGCCCAGCTGCGCAAGCAGCTCAAGGGTGCGCCCATGCCGGCCCCGCTTGCCGCAATGTCAGCGGCAGTCGAAGGTGCCCGCGTGGACTTCGACACCGCCTCGACAATTGAGTCGCGCTACCTGATCAGCCTGCTGGCGCACCCCACGTCGACCAACATGATCACGGCGTTCTTCTTCAACATGCAGGCCATCAAGGCCGGCAAGTCCCGCCCCGAGGGCTACGAGAAGTTCCAGGCCACCAAGGTCGGTGTTCTCGGTGCCGGCATGATGGGTGCCGCAATCGCCTACGTCAGTGCGAAGGCCGGCATCGACGTTGTGCTCAAGGACGTGTCGAAGGAAGCAGCCGAAAAGGGCAAGGACTACGCCCGGAAGCTCGAAGCCAAGGCGCTTGAGCGCGGCCGCACAACCGAAGACAAGTCACAGGATCTGCTTGACCGCATCACCACCACCGGTGACGCAGAGGACTTCAAGGGCGTTGACTTCGTCATCGAAGCTGTTTTCGAGAACGTCGACGTCAAGCAGCAGGTGTTCCAGGAAATCCAGGATGTTGTCGAACCCGACGCTGTTCTCGGTTCCAACACCTCGACCCTGCCGATCACCACGCTGGCAGAAGGTGTCGAGCGCAAGGAAGACTTCATCGGCATCCACTTCTTCAGCCCGGTCGACAAGATGCCGCTGGTGGAGATCATCCGCGGCGAGAAGACCTCGGACGCTGTGCTTGCGAAGACCTTCGACTTCGTTCAGCAGATCCGCAAGACCCCGATCGTGGTCACCGATTCGCGCGGCTTCTTCACCTCGCGCGTCATCGGCACGTTCCTCCTGGAAGCCATCGGCATGGTCGGTGAGGGTGTCGAACCGCAGATGATCGAACAGGCTGCCCTGCAGGCCGGCTACCCCGCTGGTCCGCTGCAGCTGATGGACGAACTGACGCTCACCCTGAATAAGAAGATTGCGGACGAAACCCGTGCGGCCAACCAGGCTGAGGGCAAGCGCTTCGAAGAGTTCGGGCTGGACGTTGTCGAGTGGATGATCGACGAAGGTCGCCCCGGACGCAAGGACGGTGCGGGCTTCTACGAATACGAAGACGGTCAGCGCGCCCGCCTGTGGCCTGGCCTGCGTGAGAAGTACAACTCCAAGCACGAAGGCGTCGACATTCACGAACTCGGTGAACGCATGCTGTTCGCTGAGGCAATCGACTCCGTCAACTGCCTGGAAGAGGGCGTTCTCACGACCGTGGCCGATGGCAACATCGGTTCGATCCTCGGCATCGGCTTCCCCGCCTGGACCGGTGGTGTTCTCCAGTACATCAACGGCTACCCCGGCGGCATGAAGGCCTTTGTTGCTCGCGCTGAAGAGTTCGCACAGAAGTACGGCGAACGCTTCGCACCCTCGGAGTACCTCAAGAAGCGCGCAGAGGCCGGCGAAGCCTTCCTCTGATCCGCGTGTAGTGCACGTTCCTGCGTGAACTGAAACAGCTGTGGGGGCGGTTGCGGACTTTTCCGCAGCCGCCCCCGCAGCTGTTTTCTGCTGACTGGGTGGAATAGGGAGGCAAAGTCGCCGTTTTGCCTCGATAGGCGCCTTAATCTGCACAGCTGCCGAGGTGCCTGTCGCCTTCCGTCCTAGACTTTCGGCATGTTCTCCTACTGTCTTCCCTCGCAGGTCACCGTTGCCGGCCGCACTTTCTCCATCACCCAGGCGACGAAGAACGATGTCCGGCCCATCGTCGAACTTCTGACCGACGACGTTCTCGGGGTCGGCCGTGAGGGCTGGCAGGAGAATGCCGAAGCCTATGAGCGGGCCTTCGACCTCATCGAGGCGAGCCCAGACAATGCCCTCCTGACCGTGCGAGAGGTGCGCGGCGCCTCGTCAGAAGAACCCGGCGAAGACGAGCCCATCCCGCTCGCCGGGACGTTCCAGCTGACGTTCCTGCCCGGCCTCAGCCGGAAGGGCATGTCGCGCCTGCAGGTGGAGGCCGTCCGCGTGGCGGAGGACTACCAGAGCATGGGACTCGGCAGCGCGCTCATGCGGTGGGCGATCGAATGCGCCCGACAGTCCGGGTGCGGGCTTGTGCAGCTGACAACCGACAAGACCCGCGTCGGCGCCCACCGGTTCTACGACCGGCTGGGCTTCGAGGCCACCCACGAGGGCTACAAAATCATCCTGTGACGGCTCAGCCGATGATGACGCGCGTTGCCAAGTACAACACGCTGGGGCCAAGCAGGCAGCCCATACCGGTGTAGAAGGTGGCGGTCATCGCGCCGTAGGGCACCAGGCGTTCATCGGTGGCGGCGAGCCCTGCGGCTACACCGGAGGTTGTGCCCATGAGTCCGCCGTAGATCATGGCCGACTTCGGGTTGTTCAGCCCGATGAGCTTCGCCGCGAACGGCGTGCCGATCATGACGAGCACCGACTTCACCAGGCCGGCGGCCACCGACAGGGCGATCACGGTTTCGGATGCGCCGACCGCGGTTCCGGTGACGGGGCCGACGATGTAGGTGGCGGCTCCCGCACCGATCGTGGCAATTGATTCTGCATCGCGGAAGCCGAAGACCACGGCTACAGCGGCGCCGACAATAAACGACAGAACAACGCCGATCATGAGCGACAGAGCGCCGGGCAGTCCGGATCGCTTGAGTTCGCGCACGTCAATGCCGTAGGCGGTGGCAACGATCGCGAAGTCGCGCAGCATTGATCCGCCCAGCAGAGCCATACCGCCGAATATGGCGATGTCGGAAATGCCCTTCTTGCCGCCGGTTGCCAGTCCGCCGAAATAAGCGAGCACGAGGCCTAAGACGATTGCGATGGCCGAGGCCTGCAGGCGGCCTTTCGTGAGGGTTTTCGACAGCCAGCCGGAGACGATCATGATGGCTGCGACGACAACGAACGCCACCAGAAGGTCAAGGTCTTCAAGGACTGAGAGAACTGTGTCGAGCATCAGCGACCCCTGCTTTCCGTGGCTTCGGCTCGTTCGGCAGAGTCAGCTGATTCGGCTGTCGCAGCTTGGTCAGCTGTCTCCGTTGGCTCGGCTGTCTCACCTGGTTCTTCAACGTCCGGCAGAGGCTCGGACGGAGCACCGATTTTCGACAGCAGCGGCACCATGGCGAGGCTGACGACAGTGGCGGCCACACCGGCTGCCAGGGCAACAGGACCGGCACCAACAGCCGCGTACACGTTTTGGATTGCGGCCATGGCGACGACGATCGGGATGTACATGGCGTTCCAGAACAGGACGCCGTGTTCTGTGGGGGCAGGCAGTTTGCCTTTGCTGCGCAGCCAGGTGGTGAGCGCAATCAGCAGGATCATGCCGAAGCCCACACCTCCGACGTTGGCATCGACGCCCAGAAGCTGGCCGAGGATTTCACCGATGATGGTGCCGGCCAGCACGCTTGCGGCGAGCGCGGCGACTCCGTACAGAATCATCGCTCGCTCCTTTCGGATTTATGGTTAACGGTTGAAAAAAGACATAAAAAGCCGGTCCGCGGTGGGCGGACCGGCTTTCAGCTCAACTAGTTCAGTTGGTGGTCTTTACCAGCTGATCAACCTTGGACTGGTGCGCGGCGTGGTTGAAGAACGCGCGGCGACCGAGCTCGTAGATCCAGCAGATTACCCAACCGACTGCGACGCAGAGTGCGGGCAGAATAACCCACGAGGCGGCGAAGACAATGAGGGCGATGATGGCACCGATGACCTGCATAAGTGACCTCTTCACTAAAGCGGATTAGGACATTCTTACTCAGTCTACCCCGTCCAGCGTTTATGCACACTTTTCTGGGTGGGCTCTCAGGTGCCGGTTCGGTAACGTTCCGAGGCCCGAGGTGTCGCCCGCCTCGCGCTGCCAGGTGCCCGGGGCTGCCGGTCCTGGGCACCAAACGCCCGCGCTTACCGCGGCATGTTTGCAAAGCGCGACTTCGCGCCCTGGAATGCGACGGTGATTTCGCCGGTGGGTCCGTTTCGGTGTTTGGCGACGATGATCTGCGCTTCACCTGCCGACGGTGATTCGGGATCGTAGACGTCTTCGCGGTGGATCAGCAGAACCATGTCGGCGTCCTGTTCGATCGAACCGGATTCACGCAGGTCAGACACCATGGGGCGTTTGTCGGTTCGCTGTTCGGATGAACGGTTCAGCTGGGACAGCGCGATAACGGGGACTTCGAGTTCTTTGGCCAGCAGTTTGAGCGAACGGGAGAATTCGGAGACTTCCTGCTGGCGTGATTCGACGCGCTTACCAGAGGTCATGAGCTGCAGGTAGTCGATGACGACCATTTTGAGGTCGTGCTGCTGTTTGAGCCGACGGCACTTGGCGCGGATTTCGGTGAGCGCCATGTTTGGGGAGTCGTCCATGTACAGCGGGGCGTCGTTGATGCGTCCCATGGTGTTGGCCAGGGTGGTCCAGTCGCGGCTCTGGTCGAGGTCGCCGTGGCGCAGGGCCTGCAGGGGGATGCCGGATTCGGCTGACAGCAGGCGCATGGTCAGTTCCTGCCGGCCCATTTCCAGCGAGAAGATGACGGTGGTCTGGCTGTTGTGGATGGCAGCGGAGCGGGCGAAGTCCAGGGCAAGTGTCGATTTGCCCATACCGGGGCGGGCGGCGATGACAATCATCTGCCCGGCGTGCAGGCCGTTGGTGAGTTCGTCGAATTCGTAGAAGCCGGTGGGGACGCCGATGGTGTCGCCGTCGTGGGCTCCGGAGCGCTCGATTTCTTCAACTGTGGGCCCCAGAACTTCTGACAGCCGCACGTAGTCTTCCGATGCGTTGCGTTCGGTGACGGAATAGATTTCGGCCTGAGCCCGGTTGACGAGGTCTTCTGTGTCGCCCTCTGCGTCGTAGCCCATCTGCACGATCCGGGTGCCGGCTTCGACGAGTTTGCGCAGCATGGCCTGTTCGCGAACGATGTTCGCGTAGAAGCCGGCGTTGGCCGCTGTGGGCACGGACGAAATGAGGGTGTGCAGGTAGGCGGGGCCGCCGATCCGGGCGATGGATCCGGCTTTGGACAGGGCGTTGGCCACGGTCACGGCGTCTGCTGGTTCGCCGGCGGCGTAGAGGTCGAGGATGGTGTTGTAGATGGTTTCGTGCGACGGGATGTAGAAGTCGTCGCCGCGCAGGAGTTCGACAACGTCCGCAATTGCGTCCTTTGACAGCATCATGCCGCCGAGCACGCTGGCTTCGGCGTCACGGTCCTGCGGTGGTGTGCGCAGACCGGCGTCTGCGTGTTCCCATGTGTTGTCTGCCATCTGTCCCTCCCCCTGTGCGGGCTTCCCCGCGGCTCACCATCATAGGGCCACCCACTGACATGACCGGGCCGGTCCTCTCACGAGGTGGAGGGCTCTGTTGCAAAAATCGTGAAGCTTGA
>NZ_KV786088.1:0-34235 GCF_001806835.1 Brevibacterium sp. HMSC24B04
TAAGGTAGGAACTAAACCCAGGACGCTTCATCTTGCTGTTACAAATCCACCCAGCACTGGAACGTGTATTCAAAGGTGGTGTGCTGACCCGCCAGATCACGCTGGATTTGCTGATCCGCTACAACGGTCCAGCAGGGCTGCGGGCCGCGGGGAATCCAGGGGTGAAGCGGTGGGCGCGTAACCACACCCGCAAAGACCCTTCAGCACTGGTGGATGCGATCTTTGAAGCACTGAGCCAGCAGACCGTGATCGTGCCTGGCAGTGAAGCTTCTGAACAGATCGTGCCGCGTCTGGCCGCCACGATCAAAACGCTCAAAGCCGAACGGGCTGACATCGCTGCACAAGTTGAGGAACTCATTGATTCGCTCCCTCTTCTTCAGGTCTTAACGTCCATGCCGGGAGTCGGCGTTAAGACCGCCAGTCAGATTCTCCTGGCCGCTGGAGATTTCTCCACGTTCCAGTCCGCTGCCCACCTGGCAGCCTATGCCGGTATCGCGCCTGTCACCAGGAGATCAGGAACCTCGATCCGCGGGGAGTTTCCCTCCCGTGCAGGCAACAAGAAACTCAAAAGCGCGCTATTCCAATCCGCCTGGGTCGCATCCAACCACGACCCGATATCCAAGGCCTACTACGACCGGAAACGAGCCGAAGGAAAACGCCACAACGCAGCCATCATGTGCCTAGCTCGCAGACGACTCAACGTCGTGTACGCCATGGTCAAACACGGAACCCTCTACGAAGAAAAAACACCCGAAGCAGCTTGACAATCAATGTAACGGGCGAAGCATGAGCAGGCCTACCCCTATCGTTCCGAGAAATGGCAAGCCCAATACTCTTCCGGGCGGCATTCCGTGGAGTCGATGAACAAGTCGATCAAAGACGGCAAGTTCATGCCCGTGGACGACGCAGAGACGCTCCCACGACGCGGCTGGACCAACCAGTTACTCAGCGCCATCGTCATGGTCGCCGCCACCAGCGTCCGCAAGATCATCAACCGGCTCCACGATCAGGTCGGCTTGACGCGCGTGGCGTCTGCAGCTCTTCGTCGGGCACGGCGACGAGAGGTCACCCGAGGCTGGTCGGTCGTGCCGAACGCCCCACCTGCAATCGCGGTCGGTACATGACATTCACTTCGCCCACGCACTGCCCTGGCGCACGCCTGGCCGGATTCTCCACCCATGCGTGCCTTCAGCGACCTCAACCCTGCCTGCCCCTTACCCATGAAGCTCCGAGTTGTGCAGGGCGACGAACGAACAAGGCCGGATTACTCCCGAAGGAGCAACCCGGCCTTGAGCTGGTCATCCGTACAAACGACACTCTGTGCGCGAGGGGGGACTTGAACCCCCACGATGTTGCCACCACTGGCACCTGAAGCCAGCGCGTCTACCAATTCCGCCACTCGCGCGAAGCAGCAAAAAGAAACTATACACACATGTAGCGCTCAGCAGCAAAACGGGCGCCAAAACCACTCTTGCGGCACCCCACCCCAGGCCCGACGGCACACCTATTGCACCCAGCCAGACCGGCACCTCGCCCTAGAACCTCCGCACACCCTTTAGCCGGATTCTGCGCCTTAGCAACAACTGCTAACGGGAGTTTCTGTTGCCAACGGGAGTCTCCCTGCGGCGAAAGCGTGGATTCCTTGCTAACGGGTGTGCGCAACGGCAAACAGACAGCCAACCCGGCACCTCGCCCTAAAACCTCCGCACACCCTTTAGCCGGATTCTGCGCCTTAGCAACAACTGCTAATGGGAGTTTCTGTTGCTAAAGGGAGTCTCCCTGCGGCTAAAGCGTGGATTCATTGCTAACGGGTGTGCGCAACGGCAAACAGACAACCGCCGAGCACACCCAACCACCCCAGCACCCACCACCCGCACCCACCTAACAACAGCACCCAAACCCCATCAATATCCCCCACGCGTGCGCGATTTCGCGCTAGTGTCAAATCAGCCAATGCCGCGAGCAGTCAGCCGAAGATGCGGTTCTCAGGCCCCGTCAATGGTTCGGCCGTTAATATGATGTGTTGACTGATTGATCGTCGAAAGGGGGTGGAACGCACCGTGGGCATGCTCGACCGTTTTGAGCGCGGAATTGAACGCGTAGTCAATGGCGCGTTCGCCAAAGCCTTCCGCTCCCAGGTCGAACCTGTTGAGCTCGCCGGAGCGCTTCGCAAAGAAGCCGACGCCCGCGCCGCCGTCGTATCACGCGGCCGCACTCTGACCGCCAACAGCTACACCGTGGAACTGTCCTCGACCGACTTCGAGAGACTGACCCCGATTTTCGACGAACTCAAAACCGACCTCCGCCAGGTTGTCGGCGAACACGCCGTTGAACAGGGCTACAGCTTCGTAGGCCCCGTAACGGTTGAGCTGACCGTCGCATCTGACCTCGACACCGGCGTCTACCGCGTACTCGCGGGAACCGAGCGCCCCGATGGTTCGCCCGCCGCGCAGCCGGCCAACCGGGGCGGCTACGACCCTATAAGCCGCGCCAACCCCATCGTGCCGGAAGCCTACGAACAATCCCGCCGCCGCGAAACCAGCCCAGCCCCAAGCCCCGCGCCCAACCAGGCCAGCCCAGCCCGCCCGGCGGGCCGCCAGTCGGCCGCGCACTTCACGGTGTCGGTTGGTTCGCGCAGCTACCGGCTGGGCCAGGGGTCGACGATCTTCGGCCGTTCGTCTTCCAGTGCCGACATCGTCATCGACGACCCGGGTGTTTCCCGCCGCCATTTCGAGGTGACCGTCGACGGTTCGCACGCACAGGCCTCTGACCTTGGCTCAACCAACGGCACCCTCTTGGACGGCAAACGCATCTCCAAAGTCAATGTGACCGATGGAACCGTTCTGCAGGCCGGCGACAGCACGGTTGTGTTCCATCGATCGGAAGCAGGGAGCTGATGACAGAGCTCACCGTCATGGTGCTGCGGCTCGCATTCTTCGCGCTGCTGTGGATTTTCGTCTTCCTCGTCGCCGGTGTGCTGCGTCAGGACATCTTCGGTCCGCGCACTAAGGTCCGCCGTCGCAAGGGCGGACGCTCCAAGGGCAACCGCGGCCGCCCGCAGAGCACGCCCGCTGCCGCTCCGACCGCATCCGGCGGCTCTGTTCAGCCCGGCGACCAGGTGACAACTGCCCATCACGCCCAAGTGGTGTTCACATCCGGGGCACTGCAGGGCAGAGTCATCCCGCTGGGCGGCCAACCAGTGACCATGGGGCGTGCCGGCGGCAATGACGTTGTCCTCCACGATGATTTCGCCTCTGGTGTTCACGCGCGCGTTGTCGCTGATGAGGGCCTGTGGTACATCGAGGATCTCGGTTCTACCAACGGAACGTTCGTCGGCGATCGCAGGCTTCACGGCGCTGTGCCCCTGCCTGCTTTCACACCTGTGCGAATCGGCAACACGACTATGGAGCTGCAGGCATGACGAACGAACTTCCCGAAATCATGTTCAACGCCGCGGTCCGCTCCAATGTCGGTCTGGTGCGTCAGAACAATCAGGACTCCGGCTATGTGGGCCCCAACTTTCTGCTGATCGCCGACGGTATGGGCGGTCACGCTGGCGGTGACGTGGCTTCGGCCATCACGGTCAGCCGTCTGGCTGCCCTGGACACTCCGCAGCACAGCCCTGACCTGCTGGGTGAGCTGCGCTCCGCGATTCTCGAAGCGAACGAGCGGATCAACGCCGCTGTCGCCGAACGCCCCGAACTTGCCGGCATGGGCACGACCGTGACCGCGCTTATGCGCCAGGACAGCCGTCTGTGCTTGGCTCACATCGGCGATTCGCGCGCGTACCTGCTGCGCAACGGCGAACTGACCCAGATGACGTCTGACCACACGTTTGTGCAGATGCTCGTGGACGAGGGCCGCATCACGGAGGACGAGGCGGAGCACCACCCCCAGCGTTCTGTCGTCATGAAGGTGCTCGGGGATGTCGGTTCGACACCGGAGCTCGACATGTCGATCCGCAACGCTCAGCTGGGCGACCGTTGGCTTCTGTGCTCTGACGGGCTGACCGGCTTTGCGGATATTCGCGACATCAAGCAGATTCTCGAAACCGTTGACAACCCCGATGACGCCTGCGACCAGCTGGTGGACCTCGCCTTGGACGGCGGTGGTGCGGACAATGTGACCGTCATCGTCAGCGACATTGTTGAGGCTGACCCCGCGCGCGCTGAGGATCCCGGTTCGAACGCCGGTTCGGTGCGCATCAACCCGCACTACGCGCTTCTGGGCAGTTCAGCTGAGTCCACCCGCCAGATGAACGTCGTCAACGACGATCCTGCCGCTGACACTGACATCATGCACGCCGGCGACATCGCCGCGATGGGCAAGGACACGGGCATCGATGACACCGAAGAGGTCACCCAGCCGACTTCCGCGGATACAGAGCCCGCCACTCAGCCGGCCTCCACCTCGGGAACAGATGACGAGGCGGAGTCGGCTGCCTCTGCAGCCGCACCTGCCGCTCCCGTCGGCGCTGCTTCCGCGGCTTCCGCCGCAGATGAGGAACCGAAGCCCTCCCGCGCTGAGCGCAGGGCCGACAAGAAGGCGTCCAAGCGGGCTGCCGCGGCACGCGACGACGAAGATGACGACGACTACGAAGAAGTGCCCCGCCGCAGCTATTTCGGCTGGATTGTCACGGTGCTCGTGGTTGCTCTTCTGGCTGGTGCCGCCCTGTTCGGGTGGCGCTACATTCAGAACCAGTACTACGTGACCGAGGAAAACGGCCGCGTTGTCGTCTACCAGGGCGTTTCCCAGGATCTGGGCCCCATCAGCTTGTCTCACCTGCAGGAACAGACCGACATCGAGGTCAGCAGCCTGTCGAGCTTCACGCAGGACCGCCTGGGTCAGACGATCCCTGCCGGTTCGAAGGAAGACGTTGACAACATCGTCGACAACCTGCGGAAAGAAGCCAGCCGCGACAGCAGCGGTGACGGCATCCAGGGCGACGTCAACGACGGAACCGACCCCGCCCCCAGCAGCGATTCAGAATCACCGGGCGGTGACGGACAGTGAGTCGCGCAACCCTGGACGACTACCGCACGGAAGCCGATCAGGTCGAGACTGCCAAGGGTCCGCGCACTTACCGCAATGTTGAGCTGTTCCTTGTCATCATCGCGGTGATTGTCGCCGGCGGTTCCTATGCGCTCGTCGGCATCGGAGCTTCCGGTGAAATCCCCGCCAACGTGTACAGCTACACCGGTGTGATCGCCGCTTTCGGCATCGGCATGAACGTCGTGCTGCGCTTCCGCGCGAAGTACGCCGACCCCGTGCTGCTGCCGATCGCGGTCATGCTCAACGGCCTGGGTCTGGCGATGATCTTCCGGATCGGGGTTGCCAAGGACACCACGAGGACTGCGGATTCGCAGCTCATCTGGATGGGCCTGGGCGTCATTCTGTGCGCCGCGGTCATCTTTGTGCTGCGCGATCACCGGATTCTGCGCAACTGGCCCTACATTGCGTTTCTCGCCGGTGTCTTCTTCCTTCTGCTGCCCCTGCTGCCGGGATTGGGCCGGACCATCAACGGTTCGCGCATCTGGATCGGCCTGGGCCCCTTCAGCTTCCAGCCGGGTGAAATCGCCAAAATCTTCTTGGCGATCTTCTTTGCCGGCTATTTCGTCAACTACCGCGACCAGCTGCGCCTGGCCGGGCCGCGAGTCCTCGGGGTGCGCCTGCCGAGGCTGCGTGATACCGGTCCGCTCATCATCGCCTGGATCATTGCGGTTGCCGTCATGGTCTTCCAGACCGACCTGGGTTCAGCACTGCTGTTCTTCGGTCTGTTCGTCGCGATGCTCTACGTGGCAACCGGCATCAAAACGTGGATTTTTTTGGGCCTGTCCATGTTCGCTGCGGCCGCCGCCTCCGCGTATTTCCTGTTTGCGCACTTCTCACAGCGCGTCGACGCGTGGCTCAACGCGCTGTCGCCGGAAGAGTTCAACCGCAAACCCGGCGGTTCCTACCAGCTGGTGCAGGGCATGTTCGGCATGGCCAACGGAGGTCTTTTCGGCAAGGGATTCGGCGAGGGCCGCCCACATATCGTCCCCTATTCGGACTCCGACTTCATTATCGCCAGCTTCGGTGAAGAGATCGGCATGATCGGCCTGTTCGCAATCCTCACGCTCTACCTCATCATGTTCCAGCGCGGTGTGAAGATCGCCGGCAGCCTGCGCGACCAGTTCGGCACCCTGCTGGCTCTGGGTCTTTCGTTCCTCATGGCCTTCCAGACGTTCATCGTCGTCGGCGGTGTTACCCGCCTCATCCCGCTGACCGGTCTGACCACCCCGTTCTTGGCAGCCGGTGGTTCTTCTCTAGTGGCCAACTGGATCATTCTGGGGCTGCTGCTGCGCATGAGCGACAACGCCAGACGCCCACAGGAGGAATTCCAGACGGGCGTGCTGCGGGCGGTCACAGACACCACACCCACAGTGCGCACGGATGACGAAGCCGATGTCGAGACTGACACTGGCGACTTCGCAACTTCGGACTACAACCCCAGCACCAGCGGCTACGCGCCGAAACCGGCAGGAGGTGAACAGCAGTGAAGAAATCTCTCAACCACGTATTCATCGTGGGGCTTGTGATGTTTGCCCTGCTGTTCGGTTCGGTCAGCACGGTGCAGTTCCTTGCGGCTGACAGTCTGCGCTCCAACCCGATGAACAACCGCACGCTGCTCGAACAGCTCTCACGGCCGCGCGGACCGATCCTCATCGACGGTGAGCCCGTCGCCAAATCCGTTCCCGTTGATACGCAGTACAAGTACCAGCGACAGTACGGCGGGAAGGGCCTGCCGGCAGAAATGTACTCCGGGATCACCGGCTACTACTCGGTTATCGGCGGTTCCACCGGGATCGAGCGCACCGAGGGCAGCCTCCTGTCGGGCCTGGACGACCGTTTCTTCTACGACCAGATCTCCAACTGGCTGACCGGTCAGGAGAACATGGGCGCAGCCATCGAGCTGACAATCAACCCCAAGGCGCAGAAAGCCGCGTGGGATGCCCTTGGCGGACAGAACGGTGCCGCTGTTGCGCTCGACCCGAAGACCGGGCACGTCCTGGCCATGGTGTCGACCCCTGGCTGGGACCCGAACCCCTTGGCTTCACACGACACGAAGAAAGCCCAGTCGGCCTATGACAAGCTCCTCAAAGCCGACGGCCAGCCTGCTGTGAACAAGGCCATCGGCGGCAAACAGTACCCGCCCGGTTCAGTGTTCAAGCTCGTCACCGCGGCAGCCGCACTCGAACACGGCGACTACATCCCAGACACCGAACTGGATTCGCCAACCCGCTTGGACCTCCCGCAGACCAGCGCAACCATCGGCAACGCCGGCGGTGCATCGTGTGGCAGCGGTGGCAAGGCCAGCTTCGAACATGCTTTGGCGAAGTCGTGCAACACGACGTTTGCCAAGCTCGGCATGGACATCGGCGAAGACGCGATGGCTGAAACGGCGAAGAAGTTCGGCTTCGGCGAAAGCTTCGAATCGCCCATCAAGGTCGACGCTTCGCAGTTCCCGGAAGACCTTAATCCGCCGCAGCTGGCACAGTCGTCCATTGGACAGTACGAGGTCCGCACCACGCCCATGCAGATGGCCATGGTCGCCGCGGCAATCGCGAATGACGGCAAGGAAATGCAGCCCAACCTCGTCAAGCAGGTTAAGAACGCCCGCACGCTCGAGGTGATGGAAACTCCGCGGCCGAAGACCTTCTCGAGGCCCATGAGCAAAGAGTCGGCAGGCTACCTCAACCAGATGATGCAGAAGGTCGTCACCGACGGCACCGGCGGGGCGGGAGCGATCTCGGGTGTCAAGGTCGCTGCGAAGACCGGTACGGCACAGCATGCGAAAGGCGCGGCACCCCACGCCTGGTACACATCGTTTGCTCCGGCTGACGACCCCCAGGTAGCCGTGGCAGTAGTAGTAGAGAACGGCGGTGCAGCAGGATCGGCAGCATCCGGCGGGCGCACTGCGGGACCGATAGCAAAGAAGATCATGGAGGCGGTGATCAGCTGATGAAGCCAGAAGCAGGCACGGTGCTCGGCGGACGCTACGAACTCACCACCCGCATCGCCGTCGGCGGAATGGGCGAAGTGTGGAAGGGAACCGACAACGTTCTCGGCCGCCCTGTCGCAGCGAAGATCATGAAGGACGAATACCGGGACGACGAGGGCTTCCTCGCTCGCTTCCGGGCCGAAGCACGCTCAATGGGCGCGGTGTCCGACCCCGGCATTGCCGGTGTGTACGACTACGGCGAAGAAACCGGCGCACCTTACTTGGTTATGGAGTACGTGCCCGGCGAAGCGCTGTCGGCAATCATCGAACGCGACGGCGCTATGAGCGAAGTCGATGCTCTCAACATCACCGCGCAGGCCGCCCAGGCGCTCGATGCCGCCCACAAGGCCGGTGTGGTGCACCGTGACATCAAACCGGGCAACCTGCTCATCACCCCGGACTTCCGGGTGAAGATCACCGACTTCGGAATTGCCCGCGTGGCCGACCAGGCTCCGCTGACCCGCACCGGTCAGGTGATGGGCACCGCCCAGTACCTGGCTCCGGAGCAGGCCACCGGCAAGGGCTCAGTGCCCCAGTCCGACCTGTATTCGCTGGGCATCATCCTGTACGAACTGCTGGCGGGACGCCGTCCGTTCATCGGCGAAACCCAGGTTGAGATCGCCATTGCACAGGTCAACCGCAAGCACCCCGCTCTGCCGGAAACCGTTTCGGCACCCGTGCAGAGGCTCGTGGACTGCCTGCTGGCTAAGAAGCCGGGCCAGCGTCCGGCTGACGGCGCATCTGTGGCCACGGCTGCGCGTGCGCTCATGGACGGCGACATCGCGGCTGCGGAAGCCGCCATCCCCCAGCTGGCACCGGGTGCCGGCGGGCAGACCGCCGCCACCCAGGTGATCGGCTCTGACGAGGCTTCGACGACCGTGCTGAACCACACCTCGGAACAGGCGGCCGCACAGCCGGCGGGCATCCAGCGCGGATACCTGGCCGGACCGGAGCCGACCTCTGAAGAGCTCGAAGAACCCGAAGAGCGCAAGAAAGGCGGCGCAGGCGCCAAAGCTGCGATCGCGATTCTTGTGATCGCCCTTCTGGGTCTGCTGGGCTGGGGTGCGTGGGCGCTGTTCGGTGAACAGCTGTTCGGTGATCAGACCACGGATGAACAGTCCGAAATGGTTGAGATCAACCCCAGCGACTACGTCGGCAAGGACTACCGCGATGCAAAGTCCGACCTGAAGGACCTTGGCCTCAAGGCCGAAAAGACCCTGGAATACTCTGACAAACCAGAAGGCACCGTCACGGCTGTGCAGCGCGGCGACAACGGCTACAGCTTCCCGTCCGGTTCGCGAGTCACCCTCGTTGTGTCGCGCGGTTCCGAACCCACTCAGAACGATCCCGCTGACAACCAGGACAGCCAGCCTGACCAGCAGGAACAGCAGCCGCAGGAGCGCAAGCGCCCCAGCGACTCGAACCAGCAGGGCGGATCCGACCAAGGCGGTTCCGACAGTTCCGGTTCTGACCAGGGCGGCTCTGACCAGGGCGGCTCTGACCAGGGCGGTTCCGGCGATTCTGGTTCGGACAGCGGCAGCGGATCCAATGACAGCCCCGGAAACTCCGGCAGTGCTCCTGGCCAGAACAAAGACCAGAGCAACCAGGGAGGCTCCAACCAGGGCAACTCGGGACAGGGCGGTTCCGGCCAGGGCGGCGGAAAAGCGACTGGCGGGGACTCCGCCTCGAACAGCGGAGGTAAATGATGCCAGATTCACGTCTGCTTATGGGCCGTTATGAGATCAAGGAGCTCCTGGGTCGCGGCGGCATGGCCGAAGTGCATGCGGGCACTGACCGCAGGCTCGGCCGTCGTGTGGCAATCAAACTGCTCCGCAGCGACCTGGCCCGCGACAATTCTTTCCACGAGCGCATCAACCGCGAAGCCCAGTCGGCTGCCCGGCTGAACCATCCCGGCATCGTCAGCGTCTACGACTCCGGCGAAGAGGCCTTGGTGGAGTCCGGCGGCGGCGAGGTCATGGTGCCGTTCATCGTCATGGAGTACGTGGAGGGTCAGACTCTGCGTGAGGTTCTCTCGACCCACGGCCCGCTGACGGTGCAGGAATCGCTGGACATCATTGCCGGTGTTCTGGCGCCCCTGGACTACAGCCACCGCAACGGGATTGTCCACCGCGACATCAAACCCGCCAACGTCATGCTCACTCCCGAAGGCGACATCAAGGTCATGGACTTCGGGATTGCGCGCGCACTTGAGGACACGGGTTCGCTGACCCAGACCTCGTCTGTTGTCGGCACCGCCCAGTACCTGTCCCCCGAACAGGCCCGAGGCGAAGTTGTCGATGCCCGCTCTGACCTGTATTCGACGGCGTGCCTGCTGTATGAACTGCTGACGGGCCAGCCGCCGTTCACCGGCGATTCGCAGCTGGCCGTGGCGTACCAGCACGTGGGCGAAATCCCGCGTCCGCCTTCGGAAATCAACCCGAACATTCCGCCGTCGGTGGACCACCTGGTGCTGCACGCTCTGAGCAAGAGCCGCGATGAGCGCTACCAGGATGCGTTCACGTTCCGCGAGGACGTTCTGGCGGCCCGCGATGGTCGTCCCATGAGCATTGACGGCGGCGATCCGAACGCGACCCAGATCTACACCCCGGCCCCGGCGACCGCCGCAACGCAGATGGTCGCTCCGGTCGGCGTGGGCACCGGCCCGCAGGCCATGGGTGCGCAGGATGAGCTGAGCAGCACCTCGGGCTTTTCGACCCTGCCCAACCGCGAAGAAGAAGAGAAAAAAGACAAGAAGAAGCGCAGCTGGCTGTGGATTCTTGCGACGATCCTCGTGCTTGTTCTGGGCGGCTTGGGTCTGTGGGTGTACCAGCTGTCCAAACCGCAGGAACCGCCCACGATTGAGCTTGCCGACCTCAAGAACGTTTCTGAAGAAGAGGCGCTGAAGTGGTTGGCGGACAACAACCTCAACGGGCTGACCGAGGAAGTTAACGACGACGATGTCGCGGAGGGCAACGTCGTCAAGACGAACCCCGAAGGCGGCTCTGTTGTCCAGGTGGGTTCGGATGTCACGGTGTTCGTTTCCGTTGGACCTTCCGAGGTGACGGTTCCGGATGTTTCGGGTCAGACGGAGTCGTTGGCTCGCCAGACGCTGGAAGAGGCTGGTCTGAAGGGCGGTTCGAACACCGAGGAGAACTCGCCTGACGTTGATAAGGGCACGGTGCTCAAGACCAAGCCCGGTAAGGATTCGAAGGTCGAGAAGGGTTCGGCTGTTGACCTGGTTCTGTCTTCGGGACGGGTCGATGTTCCGGATGTCACCGGCAAGACCGCTGATGAGGCCTGCGAAATCCTGACTGGCGAAAAACACCAGCTGCAGTGCAACACCGAAGAGGTCGAAACGAACGACCACGACGCAGGCAAGGTGTTCTCGCAGTCGGTCAAGGGTGGTTCGTCAACCGATCAGCACTCGACGATCACCATCAAGGTGGCGAAGGAAAAGCCGACGCCCACTCCGACGCCGACGCCGGCAGATGACAACACGGATGACGAGGGATGGCCTCTTCTGCCGGGAGCAGATGACGATTCGTGATTCGGCTGCGGCGCTCAGCTGCTGAGCGCCGCAGCTGACGCCACCGGGGCGCGGCCGTGTGCGGCGGCGATTGCCTGCCGCATACCGCAGGCGGCAAGGAAGTTCGCGACCATCGTGTAGCCGCTCTGTGTGAGAACACTTTCGGGGTGGAACTGCACGCCGTGCAGCGGCGCATTGCGATGGCGGATGCCCATGATGACGCCGTCTTCTGTCTGCGCGGTGACTTCGAAGACGTCCTGCGGGAGGCTGTCGTCCACGATTGCCAGTGAATGGTAGCGGGTGGCTGTCAGCGGTGAAGGGCAGCCGGCGAAAACCGATTCTCCGTTGTGGACGACCTTCGAGGTTTTGCCGTGCATGAGAACCGGTGAACGGTCGACCACGGCCCCGAACACCTCGCCCAACACCTGGTGACCCAGGCACACCCCGAAGTACGGCAGCGAGTGCTGAGCGGCCCATCGTGCGATGTCGGCGCTGATGCCGGCTTCAGCCGGCGTTCCCGGCCCCGGCGAGATCAGGACCCCGTCGTACTTCGGCAGGAGTTCCTCCAGCTGGTCGGCGGTGATGTCGTCATTGCGGACGACGTCGGTCTGTGCGCCGAGTTCCTGCACGTAGCTGACCAGGGTGTAGACGAAGGAATCGTAGTTGTCGATCACGAGGATGCGAGCGATCACAGGTCTGCTCCCGGGATGACTGTGTCAGCCGTTGCGTGGGCTGTTGCGTGGGCAGCCCGGCCTTCGATTGTGGCGTCGTTGAACGGCATGTACGGCGCGATCACGGGGAACACGTACTGCATGAGCACAAACACGATGACCGCGATCAGCAGTGCGCTGATGATGGTTTTGACGAACCAGTTGCCCGGCAGCAGACGCCAGATGAATTCATACATGCTTACTTCCCTCCGGCTTTCTCGAAGGCGGGAAGGTCGGCAAGTTCCTTGGGAACGTCCGTGCCGGCCGGCGACCAGTCGGTGAGCGTTGCGTAGGCGATGTAGCGTTCGCGCGCGGAGAACATGGGGTTGCACGCCGTGAGCGTCATGATCCGGTCCTTGCCCTTGTATTCGGGGGCCGACGGGACGGGGGCGAGCACTTCCGTGGCGTCGGGCAGGGTGATGTCGTAGTTGCGGAAGGTGTAGGTGTACACGCCTTCCTTCGTTTGGATGTAGATCCTGTCGCCCGGCTGCATTTCGGCGATGAGGTTGAGCGGCTTTCCGTAGGTCACGCGGTGCCCTGCCATGGCGAAGTTGCCGACCTCACCAGGTTTGGCAGTTGACGGGTAGTGGCCCATGCCCATGCGGTTGAGCACGGGTTCCAGCGACACGCCTTCGGCGATGGTGCGGTAGTAGTTGGGGCCGAACCGCGGGATGTACATGATGCCGAAGGCTTCGTTCTCAGCCGGCAGTGCGGCTGGCACGGGGGTGTCAGGGTCTTCGGGCAGTTTGTCGAGCGGATTTTCGCGCCACTTTTCGGCAAGGGACCCGGCCAGGTGCTGGTTGTCTTTGTTCGCTTCGATGTCGGTCCACCACAGTTGCCACACCACGAACAGGATGAGGATGAGGCCGGCGGTGATGCACAGTTCGCCGAAGCCGCGGATGGTGCCGCGAATAAAGCCGAGGGGTTCAGGTTCCGGCTTTGTGGACTTTGCCGGTGCGGCTGGTGCGGGTTCAGCGTGCCCGGTGGGGGCGCTGTAAGCGGTGGGCTGGCTGTAGCCGGTGGGTGCGCTGTGGCTCTGGTTCACAGCGGCGGTGTGCTGCGGTCCGGTGCCGTAGGCCCGCCGCGCGTCGCGTGCTGCCGGGCGGATGTAGGGGCGCTCCCCCACCGCCGGCATGGGCGAGGTGGACGGACCTTCTTCTGCCGCAGGGTACGAGGTGGATTCTGCCGGGGCCTCTGTTTCGCGGCTGGGTTCGCGGCGGGGACGCTGTGATCCTTCTGGGTGCACGGCGTAGGTTTCGCCGGCAGATTCGGCTTGTTCGGCACGCTGGGCTTCAGCCCGCTCACGCGCGATGCGTTCTTTGCGCGTCAGTGGTTGATCCACGTGTGTCCTCTTAGCTTTCCAACGATCCCAGCGGGGATATCCGGCTGTTTCCTCGAGCCATCATAGTGGCTCAAGCCGGCGTTCTTGTGCTATGCGAGCCAAAAACGACTAACATACCCTGAGGAATTCCGATATGCCGTTGTTTGGCCTGCACAAGGCCAACCGAAGGAGAACTGTGGCCTCGTCAAGCAAGCGCGAAGACAACCTCAAGGCAACCTCATCGCAGGTGCCCGCCGAAGCCGACGCTGAAGAAGCGGTCGAATCGGCTGAACTCGACGCGAGCAGCGCAGAATCGGACGACAGCGCGAAGGCTGCTGACAAGGGCTCTGGCAAGGCAGCTGGCAAGGGCTCCAAGAAGGCAAAGAAGACCGAGGACGCAGACAAGAGCGGCACCTCGGAAGACAAAAACGCTTCTGACGAAAAGTCGGGCAGCAAGAAGGCTGACGACAAAGACTCGGACGACAAGAAGACCGACGAAAAGTCGGCCAAGAAGGCCGACAAAAAGGCAGAAGACAAGGGCACCTCGGGCGCTAAGCAGAAGAACCGCAAGTCCGCGCCCGCCAAGAAGTCGAAGAACGCCGCAAAGTCGGGCAACCCGGCAAAGCGCGCATCGGCGCGCAAGCAGACCAAGTACCAGTCCGGCAGCTCGGATACCAGCGTGCGCCCAAACCCGCGCTGGTTCCTGCCGACCATGCTCGGCATCATCATCCTGGGCATGCTGTGGTTGATCGTGTTCTACCTGTCCGGTGGTGAGTTCCCCGTGAAGGTGTGGGGTAACTGGAACCTGCTGGCAGGCTTCGGAATCATGGTCGTCGGCCTGGCGATGTCCACCAGATGGCGGTGAGTCCTGGCGGAGGCCAGGGCGGATCAGGCGGTTCAGGCCAGCGCGGCGGTGCCGCAGATTTTCGCCTCCTAGCTCAAGCACCCCTCGGATGGAGGCTGACGGCCCTGTTTGTGGGGCTTGCTTTCTACGGGCTGTCCTCGGGCCTCATGGTGATGTCCAACCTGGGGCCCGTCCCGTGGGATGTCCTGCACCAGGGCATTTCGCACCACGTTCCGCTGTCGATCGGCACGATCATCGTGATCGTGTCGCTCATCGTGTTGCTGGCGTGGATTCCGCTCAAGCAGAAGCCTGGGCTGGGCACGTTTGCCAATGCAGTGCTGGTCGGCGTGTGGCTGGACTTCTTCGTGTGGCTGATCGGCTATCCGGAGCAGATGTGGGTGCGGATCCTGTTCATGATCTCCGGCATTGTGCTCAACGCGATTGCCACGGTTCTGTACATCATTCCGAACTTCGGGCCCGGACCGCGTGACGGCCTTATGACCGGGTTGACCCGTGTGACCGGCAAACCCGTGTGGATGGTGCGCTCGGTTATTGAGGTTTTGGTTCTTGTTACGGGCGTCCTGCTGGGCGGACTGCTGTGGATTGGCACATTTGCGTATGCGTTCCTGATCGGCCCGCTGACGAACTTCTTCCTGCGGGTTGCGCAGAAGATCTTCGGACCGTCAGACCCTCTGGTCGGCGACGAGACGTGAAGGGTCGCCGAAGGCGCGGGTCGGCGCCGGCAGTTGGCGCCCATCCGGCGGTTGGGTCCCGTCCCGCGGCGAGACCCGCGCGTTGAACCCTCACCACAAAGTCAATTCTTCAGACTAATCTCCCTGGAGATCACAGCTAGCCAGCTTGTTCTTGCACAGCCGCGACAAGAGAATGGGGACGCGAACGCGGTTTCCAAATGCTTCTCGACCAGAAAAGCACACGCATTACCTTGCTGCTTAATGAAAAGGAATGGAATGATCCACTGGCGGCAAAGCGAACCCAAATGCCGCCGAGGTGCAGGTCTTCCGAGGCTGTGAAGCAAAAGAATGCTTGACAACTGTGACGTACGACACTAAATATAGTTAAGAGCGAGGTGACTCGCTCATTGACAACAACCGTCGACCGGATTAAAGGAGCGCAACGATGGAAACACTGCTAGAAGTGGTCAAAAACCAGCACGCCGACGCACTCCGTCACGTCGCTATGGATTGCTGCGCGGAGGTAGATCCCGAGTGATCCACCACGAAGCCAAGTAGCCTACTTGTATGGCCTCGTCAGATCGAAGTATCCGGCGAGGCCATACGATTCAACGAGGAGACGTATTGCAAGCCTTGTCCGAAGCAGTACCAAAGCACTATGTCGAAACCGCACTAAGCAGAATCCCCGCACGACCAGATGAAATAGCCGAGGTTCAGGCTCTCGAATTCCTCAAGTACATCTCAATCATGTCGATGACTGGAGGCCGCCGCATCGCTGTAACGCCAGAAGTAGACGACATCTGGCATGAATTCATCGTTCAGACCGTTTCCTACCGACGTCTTTGCAACGCTCTCCCAGCCCCGCGATTCATCCACCACGAGTCGATCACACCAAAAGCCTATGAAAGCCGTGTCGGATCCGAAGAATTCGCTGAAGAATTCCTCAAATGGATACCAGACTATACACACAGCTTCGGCCCGTTCACCGAGAAGCGTGGAAAACATTGGACCGTATTTAATTTCCTGAGAGATACCGTAGGCCTAAGTCTTGACCAAATTAACGAAACAGGTCTGCAATCACCATCCGAGGCAGCTATACCAGAAAGCTCTCCTTGGCGACAGCTTGGGGAATTTGACTCAATATTCGACCTGTACCGGTAACCCGCTCATGAAACGTTCATGCAAGGAGCGCAATCTCGTCTCGTGTGTCTCGACACCTCCTCGCGGAGCCACCTACGCACTCCCTTACTTCGACGTAGCAACAGTAGTCAAACACAGAGTAAGCGATTTAATCATCAACTCCGACTGGTCGAAATACTATACACGGCCACAAGAATCAACACTCCTCGAGGGGCCGCTCGGTTGGATTGTGCAAAATAAACGCGTAGACGTCCAGTTCACTCATGGTGCCGAACACGCAATTGCAGAAATTGTGAAACGAAAATCCTCCGACAGAATACTTTGCCCACAATATTCTTACCCTGGGTACCAGCGGATCGCCAATCAGGCTGGTGCCACTCTTGAAGAATATGCCGACTCGGCCGATCTGCACGCGCGCCTTAATCCGGCGTCTACGACGACCTCGACAGTCATTATCACATATCCCGGCAACCCTAAAAACAATTCCATACCACTAGAATCGGCTACTAGCCTCCGGTGCGACGCAGTCATTATTGACTGTACTTATGCGCGTCTAAATGGTCACGAAATGCAACATGGCGCGGCCGCTGCATCCGGTCCGAACATATTCACAGTCTTCTCACTTTCAAAAGCTTATTCTTTAGCCGGGTTCAGAATGGGCGGAATCGTTGCAAACCCAAACAGCTTGAGTGACCTTAGGCTGAACCACAGATACTGGACACTTTCTTCGTGTGCAGTCTACACAGCGCTGGGAGAACCGGCCATTAAAGAGAGCCTCGACAAGAGCTTCTACCGCCTAAATCAAATCTCTGAGTCCATCAGAAGAATTTTTAGGAACATGAATATAGAAATCGTCGGGAATGAGACTCCGTTATTTACCTCAGTTTTAACTGAATGCGATTATGGTTTATCAGGCAAGCGCTTCTCTACCAATTTGCTGAGGATTGACACTTGTCCTCGGAATGTGAATCTGCTTTCAGATTTGGCCGGACGCTCAAACCATGCCTAGCTCAATCAGCCCGGTCAAACCATCAGACATTATTAAAAAAGTCGGTTTGATGTCGTTTTCAACGTTGGCGCCTTTGATTACGAATTTTTTCGCAATTATTTTTATACGTGATGCCTACGGGGATAACGGAGTATTCGCTTTAGGATCAGCCGGTAATATAATCGGTATTATAGTCGCCGCCTCTGCGGGATGCTCGATTGTCAGCATTCGAAGTTTTGTCCAGTTGAAACTAAAAGGTCAACTAGACCCATTGTCCGCTGCCGATGAATTCAGGACGCAGAATAGTCAAGCCTGGCGGATCTCAGTATTCGCAGGCTTGTGTGTTTTCGTTGTATGCGGTGCACTTTTTATATTTTCTGAACATCACGGTCATGAACAGCTCTTCTATTTAGCTGGAGTTTTTCCGTGGATGCTGTTGATCCCATTTTCCCAGGTAGCAGCAGGCGCGCTCCAGGCATTTGCTCTTGAACGCAAGATATTCACAGCAAGCATTGCCACAGTGTTGCTTCAGATTGTCTCTATACCGCTAATTATCGGCTTAGAGTTGCCGCTCGCCTGGACCCTGCTGTCGCTTGGGTTAGCCCAAAGCGCTATAGCTATCTGCGTGTATCTGTATCGCCTGCGGCTCGTCCGCCAGACACTTGACACCAGCGTTCTAGGTGCACTCTTACCAAAACGTGTGAAAGACCGCTGGCATGGCTTTGCCGATCGCGCCCTCGCCGGAGCCGACGGACTAGTATTCATGGGTTTCTTCGCTTTTCTCACCTTTGTAGCACGAACCCACAGCATTGAGGCGGGCGCAATCATTGCCCTGGTTGTGAGTATTATGCGACTATTTGTGATTCCAATGAAGCAGTTCGGGAACATCGGGGGACGCATGCTGTTGACGGCTGGTGTTAACAAATACAGTCTCCGCAGTTTACGCAAAGCCTCTTTGACATTCACCACACCTTTGACTCTAGTCGTGTTAGTTCTTGCGATTTTCCTGGTGCCCTATCCGAGCGTCCTGCTTATTGCACCTATGTTGATGGTTCAGATGTTCACTGAGCCTTGGTCGGGTATCGATTTTTCGCTGGCGAAAGTACTATATTCACCGCGTGCAATGGCCAAGGTTCTATTTACAGTATACGGATCCATCGGTGCTCCAATTGCTTTGATGTTGGCGATAACAGGATGGGGCGGTGCCGTGGAAGTTTGGTCCGTAGCGTTCGTTTGTCGTTTGCTATTTTTAGGCGGCGTACAGAAGTCCTTGAAGCGATTGCATGAGAATGAAGCAAGTTGACGCCTTATTCTTATCTTTCTTTGCTTGTCTGACTGTTGTGAAGCCTAGGCGTTCTGAGTGGTGTCCTCGTTGTCGTTGACATTGAGTTGGGGGTTGGCAAACACGGTAGCGTGTCTCCCCCTCCCGCCGAGCGAATGCGTTCACTACTTACTGTCAGAGTGCAGGCCGGGCGTAGTGTACGGTCAATAGGTGCATCGCTGAGCACTGTTGCGGCTCCAGGGTCGGCGATGATCGTACCGGGGAAAGAGTTGGAAGTAGTCGATTGCGCCTCCGTCCTTAAGTTTTGGGTCATAGGGGACGGGCAGGTCAGCGCGCACGCGACTCTCGAACGCTGTGGCGATCTCGACGGACGTGAGCTCGTGAGATTGGTTGCTGATCGGGTAGCCTTCATCGTCTCGCTCAATGAGTTCGGTCTCGTGGACGAGGACGACGGCGTTGGCCACGAGATGGTCATGGCCGGTGGCTGAGAAAGCTGCCATCATGTAGAGCGCTCGATTCTCGCTGTCGTGCGGCACGGCTACGGGGATCATGAGCCGATCGGTGTGTTTCTGTGCCTCGGTGAAGTGGGCAGCGCGAATGTTGTTTCCGTCACGCGACCATGAACATCTCTTCGCCGCCGCCGAGTACGTCCAGTGCTCCTCGACAACCAGCTTTGCCAACCGCAAGCGCGTCCCTGGCATCAAGACAGCGTAGAGAAACCCCACCAGCCCCTGTTTGCGAACTGGGATCGATGGGGGGGTCTCTACTGCATCGGCTTATATTCTCGGGAAACGTCGCTTTTCGTCGAACGGCTCGACCTTGAACATGTCTACCCCGCGAGCTTTCAGTCCCTCAAGCACGCGGGCGCTGACGATCCACGCATAGCTATGGGTCGCCCTCTGGCCACGCATACGAACTGATCTCGCTCGTACCCTCGGTGTTCTCAGCGAATCCCACGTAGCCGTCGACTCGCCCTTCATTCAAGCTGTAAAGGTCAACATCGAACGTCGCGCATCCCGTCACACCGAGTTCAGCCACCGCGTCGGCGAAACGCTGGGACACAAGCGTCGGAGGACCACCCCAGAGAATATCGCCCCGGCGCTTGCCGCGACTGTCGGTATTGCGCTCAAACCACACGGGAAACGGAATCTCATCGAGCTTCCCGTCAGCCACGACATCAAACACCTCTCGTCCGTCCTCAAGCGTGGGAGCGCCCAGGACTGGACGGTCTTCCCAAGTCGTATGAATCCAAAAGTCTCGCTGAGAAGTCAGCGGCAAGATTTTGTGCCATGTAGTCGCATTGGCCTCCTTGCTCAACACTGATAATACTTTTTATAAGCGTTGTGCATTTTTGTACGCTTATCTAGGATCACCTTCTTGCTCCGCTTCTTCTCAAAGAATCGACGCCATTCGTCGTTATACCTTCTCGCCAGGCTCTGATGGTTGTTTTTCAGGCCCTTCGTGGAGTTCTACCACTCAGAATACTTCGGATCGTGTATATTGATTCCGGCCTTGGCGAACTGGTGCGCGAATTTTACCGGCATAGTGTGGTGAGCCTGGCAGTGCTTAGGGTTTTTACCAGTACAAACGATTAGATAGTACGTAGATTGGATTGAGTGTAAGAGCGATACGTTGCCTTCTTCGGCTTATCGACCTTTTTACTTTTTTGGAGCCGAACTTATTGCTGGCGATCCGCTTTGCCGCCTGCTTCGCAGCAGCCGACGAAGCTGCACGTACGACAATCGGGATGGCAAGACGCACCCCAGCCACCACAACTGGAACGAACCAAACCGGATCTGCGATCACGGGATACTGAGCACCTGCGTGCTGGACGAGCTGGACGAGCTCGTCGCCTTCGACCGTAAACGACGTTTCGATATCGGCACCAGAGGCATCCACCGCCCAGGGTGAGCCAAACGCGCCTATCACACCGCCTTCACTGTCGGTTACCACTACAGCGCCGGTTGCCGCGTCCAGGTCAACGCTGGCTCCTTCGGGAAGTGCCACGGGAAGCGGTACTCTGTCGGGGCTTGTTCTGACTCGATCGTGATGACCGATCGAACACCGGCATCAATGTCAGGGTTGACAGCGGTGTCTACCTGCTGGACTGCGACGCTGAAATCGTCTTCGGCATCAGAGTAGACAGCAGTCCCATCGGCAGTGACCTCAGTGCCATGCATCGGATAAATGTCGCCAACGCTTAGCCAAATACCCGAGCATCGCCGCCTGCCAGTTGCGCAGACGAGTGCACTCATCGTCTAGGTTCTGAGGTTCTCTGCGCAATTAGATGTAGCTAGGTGTACTGACCGGGAGTGGAGGCACAACCTCCCCGGACATCACACCTAGCCAGCAGAATCTCCGCGCTGCAGCGGACGACTGAACCGATTGTGGCGCGCTTGGATGCCCACTCGCCGCAAACCGCTGCGCCTAACACCACTAGCCCGCGGCGTCACACAACCGTGTATGCGGCGACGAGGACAATCGTCGTCAGAATGGCTGCCACCCAGAAGGCGGTTCGCGCGGCAGGGCTGCTTGCCGGCACGACGGGTGTGGGCTCCACACCGATGCCGCCGCGCACATAGCGTTTGGCGAGGATGCCTGCTCCACGCGGCATAACGCGGGCGATTCCCAGCACGAATCCCACGGCGAGTCCGCCCAGGTGAGCCTGCCAGGCGATGTTTGAGTCGATCGTCACGAGCGCCATGTTCAGACACAGGAACAGCACGATGCCCATGAGGTTCCGGTCCAACCTGCTGGTGGGGGCCAGCAGTGTGCCCACAACGGCGAACACAGCACCCGATGCGCCCACGTAGGCAGAGCTGAACTCTGGTGTTCCCGGTGCGGCCAACAACAGGGTGAGGACGGATCCGCCGAATGCGCCCACAACGTAGGTGACCAGCATGAACACGTGCCCCACGGAGCGTTCGACAAACGATCCGAAGAAGAACAGTCCCAGCATGTTGAACAGCACGTGGCTGGGGTTGGGCTGCGCGTGAACGAGTGCGGCAGTCAGTGCGCGCCACGGTTCTTCGTGGGCGAGCACCGGGACGAACGCGAAGCGCCGCTGCAGGTCGAGCGATGGCAGGAACTGCAGCAGGAAGAACACGAACGTGATCGCGATGATCGTCCACGTCACGTACGGCCGTGTCAGCACGACTGCCGAGCCGCGTGAGGTCGCCTGCTGAGCAGGCGCTCTGTTCGGGTCGGGTTCTTCCGAAAAGGGGGCCGCACCTGCTGATTCGCTCATGCACACGAGGATAGCCGAGCAGCTTTGGCGCCCTGATCAGGCTTCAAAGGACGAGGTGCCGCCCGGCTTACACAACACCAGAACCCGGGAGGGGCTGGGGAAAGGGGGCGGCACCTCGGCGGTCTGGTTCAGGACCGGCACCCGGGTGGCCGGGGCTGGGACTCGACCGGCGCCTGGTGAGTGTGGCCCTGGGAAAGAAACAGCGCCGCAGCAGAAGCTGCGGCGCTGTTAGGAAAAGTTCAGATCAGAGAACTTCGACCGATTCGATGATGACGTCCTCGACCGGGCGGTCCATGGCGCCGGTGGGCGAGGCTTCGATCTTTTCGACAACCGCGAGGGACTCGGCATCGGCAACTTCACCGAAGATGGTGTGCTTGCCGTTGAGCCACGGGGTTTCGGCGGTGGTGATGAAGAACTGCGAGCCGTTGGTGCCGCGGCCGCCGCGGGTACCGGCGTTCGCCATGGCCAGAAGGCCCTTCTTGGTGAACTGCAGTTCAGGGTGGATTTCATCGTCGAACATGTAGCCGGGGCCGCCGGTGCCGGTGCCGACGGGGCAGCCGCCCTGGATCATGAAGTTCGAGATGATGCGGTGGAAGCCCAGACCGTCGTAGTACGGGGTGGGGTTGGAACGGCCAGCGTCGTCCTTGTATTCGCGTTCGCCCTTGGCCAGTTCAACGAAGTTGGCAACCGTCTTCGGAGCGTGGTTGCCGAAGAGGTCAAGTTTGATGTCGCCCTTGTTGGTGTGCAGGATGACCTGCTGTGTAGCAATACTCATGACCTCAGTCTGTCATGAACCACTGACATGAACCTTATTTGCCCCTGATGTTCCGCTGGGAGCTTACGCTGTCAGTGGAAAACGTATGGAATGCGGTCAGCTGTTAGTGGAAATACCGTCAGAATCTGACTTTTCGGCCGCCTGGGGTCCCCTCGTGTCAGTGCCGACCAGTACGATGGAAGTGACGAATGGCGCACACGCATTCCCTGCACTGTGCAGGGTCGAACATCCCAGGAGGGTGAAATGTTCAAGAAGAAGTCCGCACCGAAGTCGTTTCTCGAGAACGTCGACAACGCCGTACACAACCTGACCGAAAAGGCCGGTCAGCTCCTGCAGGACGGCACCGAGGCTGCACGCCCCGCCCTGAAGGAAGCCGGAGACCGCCTGCAGAAGACTGCCGACAACGTCCGCCCCCAGCTCGAAGACTGGGCTGAGCAGGGCCTCGGCAAGATCGAAGACGGTCTTGAATACGGTCGTTCCAAGGCTGCCGAAGCCCAGGGTCTCCTGGTGGCTCGCGGTGGCGAACGCGCTTCCGACCACGCCAAGACGATTGCCGCTGGCTCGAAGGACGCAGCGAAGGCCATTCGCAACGCTGAAACCCCCAAGGCTCTTGACGAACTGATTGAACGCGTCACGGGCAAGAAGGGCCAGGTCAAGAAGTTCAAGAAGCTCGCCGCTAAGCGCGCTGACGAACTCGCCAAGGCTTCGCGCAAGGCCTCGAAGCAGGCGGCGAAGGAAGCTCGCAAGGCTCAGGGCAAGCGCGGCATGTGGATCGTGTGGCTGCTGGCTCTGACCGGTGTTGGCCTGATCGGCTACTACGTCTGGACCAAGGTCAAGCCGGTTGAAGACCCGTGGTCGGAACCGCTGCCGGGCAACCGTCCCGCTGACGCTCGTCCAGTTGGTTCGCACCGCACCACCACCGTTGTCGAAGACGTTCCTGCGCCGCTTAACGAAGACGGCGAAGTGATTGTCGAACAGGACGGACGCCACGTTGCTGAAGGCGACGCCGCTGTTGTCAACGACCTGATCGAAGAAGACGAAGAACAGGACAAGGCCTGATCTTCGTTCTGAGGTAGGGAGCGTGGCCCGGCTGGGATGTTTGGCCCGTTAGGCGGGTGGCCTGGTTGGGGCCGCACAGCTGAAGAGCTCGCTGCCTGACTGATTTCCCGAGGCGGAACTCACTTTGGTGAGTTCCGCCTCGTCTGTGTTTGGGGTGGGAGCACGAGGTGTGGGTCCGGGCGCTGGCGAGTGTGCGGGCGCGTCAGAACCAGCTAGACAAGGCGACTCACCGGCTGCCGCCACATACCTACACCACACCCGCAAGCGAAAGAAACACCCGTTAGACGAAATCTGCGCCTTAGCCGCACAAAGACTCCCCTTAGCCGGGATCTGCGCTTTAGCAACCACTGCTAACGGGAGTTTTTGTTGCTAACCGGTGGGCGGGTACGTCAGAACCAGCTAGACGAGGCGACTCACCGGCTGCCGCCACATATCTGCACCACACCCGCAAGTGAAAGAAACACCCGTTAGACGAAATCTGCGCCTTAGCCGCACAAAGACTCCCCTTAGCCGGGATCTGCGCTTTAGCAACCACTGCTAACGGGAGTTTTTGTTGCTAACCGGTGTGCGGCTGCGAAGTTTTAGGACAAAGCAGTGGCCGGGTTCCACATGGAACCCGGCCACAGCACACACAGAAAGGAGATATCACCGGGACTTCGAAAGTACTCCGGAAGCATTGGTCCGACTCAGAACACTGCCCATCGTCTTCGATACGCAGCATCCGGAGTTTTTCCGATGCACTAGCCACACTAGCCGGGAACCGCGGAATCTCAAGGATTCTGCCCAAGCTTTTCGAACGAAATGTCGGACACCCTGCGATTCTGTGTTCCGAGGGTCGACCGTGGCCTGACCAGCAGATCCGGCGAGCAGCCGCCGAAAGGCTCACCGAAGCCACCGGCCGAACCCCTCACCCAACCTTGGGCCTGGGGAATGGCATGAGCGCTTCGATAGCAGCGGCGACTCGCAGCACTGTCGCTTCGCGGTAGGGCATGCCGACGATCTGCACACCGGTGGGAACACCTGCCGAACCGATGCCACTGGGCACTGACATGGCGGGCATCCTGTTGGCGATGTTGAACGGCACCACCTGGTGTGCTTCCCAGTAGAAGCTGTGCTCACCGTCGGGCCGATCGATGCCGGTGGTGAAGTCCTCCCCAGCATCGAGGTCTTCAACAGCCGAGGTCGCCGTGATGAGCACGTCAACCTCGTCGAGCGCCGCAAGCAGCTTCTGCTGAATGTCAGATTCGATGAGAGCAGCCTCCAGAAGCGAGGTTTCCTCGGCAAAGCGCGTGGTCCTGCGGACGAACTCCCGCGTATAGGGCTCAAGAACCGTAATGTCTCCCCCGGCCTGCCACTCAATGTTGGGCGCCAGAAGTCCGCCGTAGTGAGCCATCGAGGCCCGCGTGACATCCTCGAGCTTCAGCTGAACATCAACCGGCACGACCTGCGCACCCGCCGCCTCCAATGCCTCAGCGACTCGCTCAACACCCAGGCGTGTGGATTCATCAAGCTCATAGCAGCCCAGGTCAGCACTGACGCCGATCCTCCAGCCGCTCAGATCGACGTCGTGTACCTCGGCCCCCGCAGGCACCTCCTGCCCCGAGGTGTAGCTGTACTGCCCGAAGTGATGTTCCACGGGGAATGATCCGCTGACGGGGATCGTCGCCATATCGAGCTTTGACGGCCCCATGATCTGGTTGAAGACCAGCGCGGTGTCCGACACGGTCCGCGCCAGAATGTGGTCGCCGCGGTACCAGTCGATGTTCATGGGGACTGCGCCGGGCGTACGCCCGTGCGAGGTCTTCAGCCCGGGCAGACCGCAGAAAGCCGCGGGAATTCGGGTGGACCCGCCGATGTCACTCGCGGTTGCAAAGGGTGCGAAACCTGCGGCAACTGCCGCACCGGAACCTCCCGAGGAGCCGCCCGGGGTCTTGTTCGGGTTGTACGGGTTGCGGGTGACTCCCCATTCGCGGGTGTGGGTGAACGTTGCACAAGACATTTCCGGCGTGGTGGTCCGCCCGAAGGGAATCGCGCCGGCCTGCTTCAGCCGTGCAACGATTTCGGCGTCCTTTTCGGCAACCCTTCCCTGCAGAGCTTGAGAGCCGCGTGTCGCTGACAGTCCCGCAACGTCGTGCTGTTCTTTGACGAGGAACGGCACACCCAAAAGCGGCCGTTCGGCATCGTGGTAGGAAGAACCGATTTCGCAGCAATCGCCCGCACCGTCCTGGTAGTACCTCGTGGCTTCCTCGGCGAGTTCGCGAGCGGATTCCACCTGCAGGTCGACGATCGCGTTAATGCCCGTGGCTTTGTCGAGCTCCTCAATTCGCTCAATCAGATGGTCGAGCACCTCAAGCGGGGTGAACGTACCTGCGCGGAATCCGCACAGGAGCTCACGAACTGATAACCAGTGCAGCTGATCGGCAGTCATAGCACTCCTTTGTGATGACCTATGTGTGCGTAGGCAAGCTATTTCGGCTTGGCCCTACCTTAAACCCACACTCGGTTCCCTCCACGACCATCCGACCGCATTCAGCCTTCACGGCTGACCAGCTGGCCCCACACCACAAGCTTCTCCAGCCAAAGACACGAGCCCAGTTCACCCCGCCCGGCGGGGCGTGTCAGTACAGTTTGTTGGCTCCACCGTCGGCCATAAGCGTCTGCCCCGTCATGTACTTCGAGTCGTCCGACAGGAGGAACGCAACGATTGGTGCGACGTCGTCGTGGGGGTCGCCGAAGCGGCCCAGCGGAACCTTTTTCAGGCTGGCTTCGTACATTTCGGGGAACGCTTTCGCCCACGCTGCAACACCTTCGGTCAACGCCATGGGGCTGACGATGTTGACGCGGATGTTGTCTGCCGCCCATTCGTTGGCCACAACGCGCGTGAGTCCTCGAATCGCCTCTTTTGCCGAGGCGTAGGCCGCCTGGGTGGGCTGGCCGACAATCGCTGCTCCGGAACCGAAGTTGACGATCGAACCGCCGCCCTTGAGGTGGGGGTAGGCGGCGAGCATGAAGTTGCGGGTTGCTTCGAAACCCGTGCCAAAGGACAGCTTCCATTCGTCTTCGCCAAGGTCGGCAAAGGGCGCTTGTTTGGAGGCGTGGGCGTTGTTGACCAGGCCGGTCAGGCCACCGAACTCTTCTACCGCGAGCCCGACGGCCTTTTCTGCAGTTTCCGGCAGGCTGACATCGGCAGCCAGGAAGCGCACGCTGCCCTCAAATTCACTTTGAAGCTTCTGGCCTTCGTCTTCGTTGATGTCGACGGCGACGATTTTCGCACCGCGCTCTGCAAGGAGCCTGCTGATTGCTCCGCCGATTCCTGCGGCTCCTCCTGTGACAATGATTTTCTGACCGTCGAGCTGCATGGGCTTCCCTTTCTTCTGCTGCCTGCGCCTGCTCACTTCCATTATCGGGCTTGTTTCTGACCCAACCCGCTGCATCTGGTGAACGCGTCCAGCTCACCCGGCCTGCGCGCGTCCGCCGGCCTGCCGCACGACAATCGCCAAAAGGAGCGAGGCGCCGCCTGCTACCGCTGCGAACATGACTGCCGCTGTGATTGTGACGGCGGCACCACCCGTCCCCGCAGCGGCACCGAAGGCCAGGGGGACGGCGAGTCCGGTGATCCGCTGGGACATGCCCATGGCTCCGAAGTGCGCCCAGGGACGGAACGAACCGATGGCTGACCGGTTGACGTTGAGGACCGTGACGACGATTGTGCTGGCCACAACCGGTCCGCCCAGGGCAATGCCGACCGCCACCATCCAGGGCTGGCTGCTGATGGCCGCCATAACTCCGCCTATACCGGCAATCACAGTCGTCACAATGAATTCAACGTTGCAGCGTACGAAACCACCGCGGGCAATGAACGCTATAGAAAGAACGGACAGCAGTTCACGCAGCACCAGGCCCACGCCGATTGCCGCACCGACCGTGCTTCCGGCGCTGGCTTTTTCCACCGGCAGGACAGAACCGTGCAGCAAGAACATCAGCGGCGTGCTGCAGGAGACCACGAGAGCCAACATGAGCGTCGGCGAATGCACTGTCGCTGAAACTGAGGCCGCCATGGCCGCCAGCGGGTTCAAAGAAGCGCCCTCTTCTGTGCGCACGGGCCGGGGGAATCGGTAGCTCAGTGCCCCGAAGAGCAGACCGAGCCCCACCATGAACCACCACATGATCCACGCGAGGTCCTGAGACAAGACCGCCGAGATGATGAGAGCCGACCCGAGAGCTCCACCTCGTTGGAGGATGACGTTGATCCGCTGACCGTCCGTCTGCCGCGGCCCCAGGAGGTTCGAAAAGTAGGCGATCCCGGGGATGTACAGCAGGCTCGAACAGACCGAGAACATCGTGGCCAATACCAGCCATGCCCATCCGTGGACACCGTCCAGGGCCGCGAACAGCGCAAGAATTGTGACCAGGCCGCCGGCGATTCGGGTGACTCGCCGGTTGCCGATCCTGGCGGACAGTGCAGTGGCGAAGGAATCAAAGGCAATGCCCGCTCCCATGTACAGGGCGAGCGCAATAGGCCTGATGACAGGGTCGGAAATAGACAGCGGGATGGCGGTCATAAGCAGCGTGTGCACCCCGAAGTACAGGGAAATCTGCGTGGAAATCGCCCAGTAACGCCGGCCGCGCCTACGAAGCTTCGCCCAGTCGATTCTGTGCTGCCGTCCCACGCTTGTCCTTTCTGCTCGCTGTTGCATTCGCTGCGGGCTGCACCCAGCCGCCCGGTGTCCTCGGCCCCTCTGCCGTCAACGCACTCAGTCGCCCCTACCGCCATCACATGCTGCGGCTTCGCTGCCACAGCAGTGCGGTCAGGAGCGCTGCCGCTGATTCTGGGTTATCAAGTGACACTCCCAGTGTCGATGCTATGCGCCCGGCTTTTGCGTAGACCGCCGGCCTGCTGATTCCCAGCTGTCGCGCCACGGCAGCCTTCTGCCCGCCGCACAGCAGGTAGGCCCACAGGAACTCGAGATCTTCTGACGAGGCGCCGCTCGCCTCCCGCGGCTTGTTTCCGCGGGTTTCGGGGCTGGTTGGTGTGCTTGTTTTCAGCAGCGGTCCGAGTTCGGCGTGGGCGAATGCGCTCATTCGCGGGTCGTCGTGCAGGCTGGCGATCAGCCCGTTGAGCCGCAGATCGGAGAACCTGTAGAACGGCTGGCGGCGGATGGACATGCCCGCGGCCACGTGGGCGGCTTCGACCGCGGTGGGGATGTCATCGGCAACGGCAACGAGCGTCTGGCTCAGCTGACCTGCGCCGACCGTGATGGTTTCGGGGATGGCCTCGGTGAGGTCGCGGCAGAGTTCAGCGGTGAGGTCGTCTGGGTTTGCGCAGTCTGCTGACCCTGCGGCGCCAGCACCGCCGGCTGTGACCGCGGGGAACCCAAGGATTGCGACAACTGTTCCGGTGCGCCACGCGGATGTCACGGCAGTCAGCCCTAAGCGTTCGGCGGCGGCCACGAGTTCCAAACGCAGGCCGCGTTCGCGCAGCTGGTAGCCGGCCGCTTCGTCTTTGGTGACGACCCCGCTGGCTGCATTGCCGTCGTCCTCAGCAAAGCCACCGCCGCACATTTCGACCGCTATTGCCATGAACCCGCCCGGCCCTCGCAGGTCAGCTGCGCGGCCGCGTCTGAGCGCTTGTTCTTCGCTCATGTGCGGAAGTTCTGACACGAGGTGGTCGCTGGCGCGCATCCGCAGGTCGTATGTGGTCTGTGAGTGCGCGCGCACCAGCGTGATGGCCTGGCTTGCCCGCTGCAGAACCTCGGCCGCGTAGGGGTCGTCTTCACGTACTGACGGGGCGACCACCCGACCCCACCTGCGGCCTTTGACGCCCACCGGGACTGCCTGGGCAGCCGACGGCGGCCAGTGCTCTGTTGCCGCAAGGGCCTCGGCAGGAGCATGAGCGAGGATCCTGTGGGCTGCGTCTTCGAGCACTACCGCGGTGCCCAAACGCCTGGCGGCTTCGCGCACGATCACGCTTTCGTCTGCACCGCTCAGACTCAGTTCGGTAAAGGCCTCGTGGAGTTCGCGGGTGCGTTCGACGATGCTGAGCTGCTGGCCGATGAGCACCCGGTGGGCTTCCTGCGTGATCCGCACAAACCGCACGCGCGATCTGAGCGCTATGACGGGCATACCCGCTCCCTTCCCGGCCTCAGTGAGCACCTCAAGAGAGCGGGGGCTGGCGAGCCCCACCTCGTCAATTGCCTCAACCGCGAACCCCACGGCCCCGGCCCTGCGCGCCTGGTCGAGAAAAGCGCGGGTGTGCTCGACGGAGTGTTGGAAGGCCGGCGAGGACGACAGCAGCATCTCCCCGCCTTCCAGCAGGCCGGTGACTGCGTCGGTCTCAGCAATGTGGACCCAGCGGACCGGGGTGTCGAGGTGCTTTTCACCTGCGAGAACTACGGGATTGCCGAACTTCACGTGGGGAAGCTGCAGGAAGTTCCTCACAGTCAGGTCGCGCAGGCCGTCGGTTTCCGGCACCGAGCCGGTTTGCTCACCCGCACTGATGTCCTGCATAGACACCGCCTTTCACTGTGTAAAGAAAGCTTAGGGCTCACTTTACAGAATGCTCCTTGGCGTGGCTGGTCAGCTGAGACATACTGACGCGGATAGGACGAACCGCCGCCCTTCCGAACTGCGTTCAACGCCGCGTTCAGCACAGCGTCCAGCAAAGCTGCTGGATCATCGCTGAATCGGATCGCAGCAGGGAGGGGCACCGTGAGCAAAGGGGCTCTTATGAACATCAACGTCGATGACGCCGCACGCACATACGAACTCGACCGGGCGCACGTTTTCCATTCGTGGTCTGCTCAGGCGCAGATCAACCCGATGACCATCACGCGCGCCGAAGGCTCGCACGTGTGGGACGGCGAGGGACGGAAATTCCTCGACTTTTCCTCGCAGCTGGTCAACACGAACATCGGACACCAGCACCCTAAGGTCATCCAGGCCATTAAGGACCAAGCTGATTCGATCGCAACGATCGCCCCGGCTCACGCCGTCAAGCCGCGTTCTGAGGCTGCCGCACTCATCACCGGCCTGGCACCAGACGGCATGGACTACGTGTTCTTCACCAACGGCGGCGCGGATGCGAACGAAAACGCCGTCCGCCTGGCCCGCCTGCACACGGGACGCCAGAAAGTGCTGTCGGCCTACCGCAGCTTCCACGGTGCCACGAGCCTGGCGGTGAACCTCACGGGCGACCCGCGCCGCATTCCCAATGACATCCCGGGCGAAGGTGTTGTTCACTTCTTCCCGCCGCACACCTACCGTTCGCACTTCGGCACGGACAGCGAACAGGATGAAACCGAACGCGCTCTGCGCCACCTGGAAGACGTCATTGTGCTTGAGGGTGCGCAGAACATCGCTGCCCTGATTCTGGAGACGATTCCCGGAACCGCCGGCATCTACGCTCCCCCGCCGGGGTACCTCGAGGGTGTGCGTGAGCTGACCCGCAAGTACGGGATCATGTACATCGCCGACGAGGTGATGGCCGGCTTCGGTCGTTCCGGTTCGTGGTTCGCTTTTGAACAGTTCAATGTCGTACCGGACCTCATCACCTTCGCCAAGGGTGTGAACTCCGGATATGTGCCGCTCGGCGGGGTCATCATGTCCAATGAGATCAAGAAGACCTTCGATGACCGCGTGTTCCCCGGTGGCCTCACCTACTCCGGCCACCCGCTGGCGACCGCGGCTGCGGCCGCGACGATCAAGGCCATGCGCGAAGAGGAAATGGTGGAAAACGCCGCACGCCTGGGCGATGAAATCATCCGTCCGGCACTGGAGAAGATGCACGCCAACCACCCGTCGGTCGGCGATGTGCGCGGCCGTGGCTGCTTCTGGGCGATTGAGCTGGTCAAGAACAAGGAAACCCGCGAACCGCTCGCACCCTACGGTGCAACGAGCGAGGCGATGAACGCGACGATCGCCAAGATCAAGGAGTACGGTGTTCTTCCGTTCGCAAACTTCAACCGCATTCACGTGGTGCCGCCGCTGAACACATCGGACGAAGACGTTGCGGCGGGCCTGGATGCCATTGACCGTGCCCTCGATGTCGCGGATACGTTCACGGAGTAAGGAGCCACGATGTTCGGACTTCCCACAGCAACACTGCTCATCATTGTGGGCATCCCCCTGGCGTGGATTGCCTACACGCTCATCTTCTTCTTTTCGTCGTCACACTGGGGTGCCGAAGATGCAGAAGAAAGCCCGGCCGGCACCAACGGTGCCGGTGCGGGACAGGTGAGCTCCACCTCGTCAGGCCAGGCAGGCCGCACACCCGGAGTGGCGGCGCCTGAAGAAGGGGGTGCGCTGTGAGCATCGAACTGACATTCCTCATCATCTACTTTGTCGCCATGATTGCGATCGGCGTGTGGACCATGCGGCGCAGCTCGACCGGCGAAGAAGGCTACCTGCTGGGTGGACGCAGTCTGGGTCCGGCGGTGACCGCGCTGCGCTTGCAGTCGTCGTCGATGTCCGGCTACATGTTCCTCGGCGCGGGATCGCTCGGCTACACACAGGGCTACTTCGGCATGTGGTACGCGATGGGTGACATCGGCGGTGGTGTGCTCAACCTGTCGATTCTGGGCAGGCGCATGCGCAAACTGTCGCAGATCCTCGGATCGCTGACCTCAATTGAGTATTTGGAGCACCGTTACCCGTCGGCGTGGACGCGAGCGGTGGCCGCACCGATCGCGCTAGCGTGCATGTTCCTGTACGTACTGACCCAGTTCATTGCCGGTGGGCGCGGGCTGGAAATGGTCACCGGCATTGACTTCAAGTGGTCGCTGCTCATTGCAATCGGTGTGATTGTTCTCTACACGTTCCTGGGCGGATACCTGGCGGTTGCGTATTCAGACTTCGCGCAGGCGATCATCATGCTGATCGGCATGCTGTGGATTCTCATTGCCACGCTCATGGCTGTTGGCGGTCTGACCGCTGGCAACAACGCGGTTGCCGAAATCAACCCGAACCTGCTGACCATGTGGGGTCCTGACGGTTTTGAGTCCGTCCAATGGGGTGTGATCATCGGTGCGCTGCTGATCTTCTCAATTGGATACATGGGCTACCCGCACGTGAACGTCAGCCACATGGCCATGAAGAAGCCGTCAGTTGCACGCACTGCGGCGCTGTACTCCACGGGCTTCAACCTGCTGTTCGTGCCGGCCCCGTACCTTGTTGGTGTTATGGCGTTGGTGTTGCTGCCGAACCTGTCGGACCCGGAACTGGCCGTGTTCGGAATTGCCGAGGCGGTGCTGCCGAACTTCGCTGTCGGCATCGTGATGGCTGCGATTATGGCGGCGATTATGTCGACGGCGGATGCGCTTCTGCTGCAGAGCGGCACGATCGCTTCGCACGACCTTTTCCAGCGCTTCATCAGCCGCAGCAATTCACAGCGCCAGGCCGTGTGGGTTTCGCGCATCACGGTGCTGATTCTTGCTGTGATCGGCTTCGCTGTTGCCGTGACGGGTGCGCCCGGTGTGGCTGACCTGGTCATCTTCGCGACCACGATCCTTGGAACGTCGTTTGTTCCGGCGTATGTTGCCGCCGTGTGGTGGAAGAAGGCGAACACTGCCGGAGCGATTTCGTCGATGATCGTCGGCGCTGTGGTTCCCGTTGTGTGGCAGCTGGGCGGTCTGACGGAGAAGACGTCGATCGACCCGATGGCAACGGTCGTTGTTTCTGCGCTGACACTTGTTGTGGTGTCACTTGCCACGCAGAAGGCCAACCCCGTGCCCGAGCACATTGTCGACGCCCTGAACGAAACTGCGAAGGTTGGGCCGATTCCAGCTCGCCTGGCCATGGGACAGAACCCCGGTCTTGCCGCGCAGGTTCCGGTGGAGGATGAGGCTGATGCTGGTGTTGGTGCGGCAGGTGCCGCGGGCGGTGCCGGTTCGGCTGGTGCCGGCGGTCAGGTGACGGAGGCTGACGAGGTGGAAGGCACCTCGCGTGACTGACCCGAACCAGGTGACGGGGTCAGCTGGGCTGCGTGCAGTCCGGCTGACCCCGTCGGTTTTGGCCGCGGAGGCCGAGGAGGTTGTTCGCCGCAGATTGGGCGGCGGGCAGGCATCCGCCCGGCTGGTGCACCACCCGTTTTGGCATGTGCGGATTACCGCCCAGCGCAAACGTGGGCCGGCGGGTGTTGTTGATGTGTTTGTTGATGCAATGGGTGGTTCGTCCTTCATCACTCACGTGCCCACTGATGGTGAAGAGGTTCCAGCTGAAGGCCCGCTTGCCGAGCCTGCTCCCGAGTCTGTTGCGAAGACGGCTCGCAACTTGGCGGGAGCCGCGCTGCGCAAGCGGTACAAGCTGGGCGCCATGTTCGATGTTGAAACCAGCCAGCCGCGTGGTGTGTTGAAGCCGAACTGGATTGTGACCGGCCAGGGCCGAGGCATTTCTGCCCGCATGATTGTTGACGGCTTCGATGGTTCCCACTGGGTCATCGAGGCTAAGAAGACGAGCTGATCGTATTCGCGCGCAGTCGTTTTCGCGCGCAATTGCGCGCTGTAAGGCGCGGTATGGCGCAGTCAGGCGCGGGAGGTCGTTGCGGCTCTGCCCACCTCGGCGGCTTCCGGGCAACCCAGACTCACGCTTTAATGCAACCTCACGCGCTAATGCGC
>NZ_KV786089.1:0-3572 GCF_001806835.1 Brevibacterium sp. HMSC24B04
TCTGACTGCCGCCAATCTTTGCAACAGAGCCCGCGATTTGCTCGTAGCTCATCGGCGGGTCAGCCTCCCGCATGGTCTTCGCCATTGCGATGCGCTCGGGTGTCATGACGGTCGGGCGGCCGCCGACGCGACCCTGGGAGCGCGCGTGCTCGACGCCTCTGCGGGTGTTCTCACGGATCATATCGACGCGAAGCTGCGCGAGCGTCGCCATGATCTTGAGCATGGCTTCACCCATCGCTGTTGACGGGTCTATGTCCATCCACGGTTCATCGAGGCTGCGCAGCTTCACGCCACGCGCTGCGTGGTCACGGATAACCGAGATAGCGATGCTGTCAGTGCCTGCCACGCGGTCGAGCGAGGGAATCACCAGCTCATCACCGGGGCGCTGAATCTTCCGGCACTCGATCCAATCGGGTCGATCCTCAACGCGACTTGAATAGCCAACGTCAACGAAAATTCGTTCGCACCCTGCCTGTTCGAGGCGGGCGATCTGCGAGTCTGCATTCTGCTCGCGGGTGCTGACACGGGTATATCCGAGCCTCACGGCTATCGTCCTAAGCTCGGGCCACGCTCGGGCGGCTTCGGCTTCGATCCGTCGCCCAGCTCGGGCATATCCCGGCCGCGATCTGCTGCGTGCTTCGGCTTGCTCGGCCGAGCCTCGCGCAGCTCGTTCACCTTGCGCTCGATGCGCTCTCCAAGCGTCATCGGCTTCTCGGGCGCTGCGTCGCCTGTGACGCGGCCGCCCTCGTGCATCAGCACGTTCGACCGCGGCACGGCCGCGTGCTCGAACACGGGCACCATCGGAACATGGTTGGGTAGGTACTCCCCCAGCGGCGGCCGCGTCGCGGCCGATGCCATATTCCAAACTTCCTCGGGCACGCGCTCGAACTCAAGCGTGTACGGTGAGCGCTCCGCAACGTGCTCCATGAACACCTTGGTAGTGCGTCCGTTGCCCTCTCTGAACGGATGACTCTGGTTTGTCCAGGCGAAGATTTCGGCGGCGCGCTCCGAGAACTCGGCGTGGCTGAGCTGCGCCCAATCGGTGCGCTCGACCATCACGCGCACGTTGTCTAAGTAGGCGTCTATCGCGCCGTTGTGAGCATCAGCGAAAGCGGCTCCGCCGCCCTTCGCCATGTTCACCGTTCGGTACTGACCAGCCCATTCAAAGGTCGAGCCGAAGAGGTGGCCGTGAATCTGCTTCATGTGCTCGCCGTCGAACGTGCGAGTCACAAGCTCCGGGCGCAACTCAAGCTCGATGCGGCGCGCAAACGACATGCGGTAGTCGTAGGTGCGCAGCGCTGCGGCGTCTCGAATGTCCGGTATGTTGCGCAGCACGCCATTGCGGGTCTGCGCGTTGTACGTCTCCGGGTAAAAGTATGACTCCCACGAATCGAACTGGTGCGGCATCAGAGCGTAGCGGCCGCTCCGGCGATGCGCGCCGCCTTAGCGGCGGTGCGCGCCTCGTAGTCCTCGAACGTCAGCGCGCCGCGCGTGTAGTCGATGAGGTCGGCCACGTCTTCGCGGTTCGGCTCCCATCCCTCATGCCAGCCTGCCGCGAGCGAGCGCACAACGGCTCGGCGCTGGTCAGCGTCGAGCTGGTCGAACAGCTCGGGCCAGCGGGCCTCTACGTCAAATGATGGTTGCGACATAATGCTGCACCTCCTGGTGTACTCCTGATTTTACCGGCCTGCCCGCAAACGGTATAGGTCGGGTTTCGGGTCGGGGTTGGTTTCGGTCATAGGTTTCGGTCGGTCAGATAACGGCGTGTCGCTGCCTCGGCGGGCCGTCCGGCACGGCTGCCCGAAAACGATCGTTTTCGGCCTACTCGGCTCGCGGTGATGAACCTATGCGCCGGCAATCTGCTGGATGGCCTGGTTACCTTCCGAATGGTAACCTACACTCATGCGCACCGATCCTCGCCCCGCGATCCTGGCGGCCGCCTTCTCTCAGCTCGACGAGGGGCGGGCGGTGTCTCTGGATTCCGTGGCCCGAAGTGTGGGGCTGACCAAGCCGGGGGTGATGTATCACTTCCCCACGAAGGAAGCCCTCATGCTCGCCCTGGTGGACTCCGTTTTGGACCGCTGGGAAGAGGCGCTGGTCGCACGCCTCGGGTCGTCGCCGGAGGGCGCGGCGCCGGCCGCGCGCATCGGCGCGTATGTCGACTGGTCACTGTCCGGGGGTTTCGATGAAACCGACCTGGTGGCGATGAGTGATCCGAAGCTGCGCCGCTCGCTCACGCAGCGCTGGGCCGAACGTCTCGCGCCCTGGCTCGTCGTGCCCGATGACGTCGCCCCGGACGAACGCACCCGGTTGCTCGCCGCCCGCCTCCTGGCCGACGGCGGGTGGCTTGCCGAAGCCGCCAACGTCTCCCCTCCTACCCCCGGCGACCTGGCGCAGCTCCGCGCCTTCGCCCACAACCTCGTGAAGGACTGACTATGAAGAAATGGCTCCTGCTTGCCGGCGCGATCATCAGTGAAGTCGCCGGCTCCCTCGCCCTCCAAGCCGGCCAGGACCACCCCGCCTGGTACATCCTCGTCGCGATCGGCTACGTCGGCGCGTTCACGCTTCTCGCGCTCGTTCTACGCGAGGGGATGGCCCTCGGGGTTGCGTACGGGATCTGGGGCGCGATGGGCGTCGCCCTGACGGCGGTGCTGGCGGCACTTCTGTTCGGACAGCCCTTGACCGGCGTGATGATCCTCGGCCTGGCGTTGATCATCGGCGGTGTTCTCACCGTCGAACTCGGATCGCAAGCGGCGCAGCGCAAGAGGGAGGCGAGCATCTGATGGTCTGGCTCTTCCTCATCCTCGCGATCGTCCTCGAAGTCGGCGCGGCGCTCTCCCTGCGCCTGGCAACCGGCGGACGGAAACTGTTCTACATCGCCGTCGTCGTGGGCTACCTCGGCGCGTTCTTCTTCCTCACCCAAGTCCTTGCCCTCGGGCTCGGCATCGGTGTTGCCTACGGCATCTGGGCCGCCTCCGGCGTCGCCCTCACCGCAGTGGCCAGCAAGTTCCTGTTCAAAGAGCCCTTCACCTGGGTCATGGCGCTCGGCATCGCCCTCATCATCGGCGGCGTCCTCCTCGTCGAACTCGGCGCGGCCCACTAGCCTGCCGACACGGCCATGACCGTCGCTCGCACCCTCGCGGCAATTCGCCGCGCCCTCCTGGAAGATCCTGCCGTCGACATCCGATTCGTGGACGCAATCACCGTCGACAGTCATCTTCTGAGCACGCACGGCCAGGCCCTCATCCTGTTCGTACACCCACAGCATCGCGAAGTCGTCGACGAGCTGCGCAACGCCTCCCGCCCATTGGACTAGTGCGGTCGGCCGGGGTCATCACCGCGGCCGCGCAGCTCGTCAACGAGCTGGCGGTGCGCCGTGTGCAGGAACAGCACTGGGCGGCCGCTGCGCCCACTGTGGAGGTAACTGTCGGCGGTGAGCGCATCGGTGAACACGACTTCAAGCTCCGGCTGCTCGTGCAGCAGTCGCCGCACTTGTTCGGCCACCCGCTCAGTCATCGAAACTCCCCCCAGAGCTTCCGGGAGGGCTCTGTTGCAAAAATCGTGAAGCTTGA
>NZ_KV786090.1:0-63365 GCF_001806835.1 Brevibacterium sp. HMSC24B04
ACCGGGTCAACGCACTCTAAAACCGGAAGAGCCGATTATGGGTGCCAGGTCGTCAAGAACCTCGTGCCGGGCAAGAACGTGACCGTAAGCAAGCAGAGCAAGGCTTTCACGTCCTCGACGGCAACCTTCAAATGCAAGGTCCGCATTGAACGTGGGGCCATCAAGGGGATGAATTGGTCGACCCGCGAGGGCTATCAGACTCTTAAGGCCAACGCCGGCGGCAAAGTAACCTTCAATGGGTGGAACTGAAAGGAATCGTGATCTAGATGAATCCTCTAGTACCAGACGCATACGACATACTCGGGGTTGTCCTGGTGATAGCTATCATCTTGGTCATCATCGGAACCGTAATTTGGATGGTTAGGCGAGCTCGACGTAAGGAACACACATCGGTGTGTGAATCAGAGCCGCGAGACGAAGCAGACGGTCAGAACTAGCGGTTTTCAGGTAGCTCCGCTCCTTGAGTCGGCGTGCAAGGGCCGGACGATAGACGTCACGTTTACCGTCCGGCCCTTGCACGCCGTTGCTCCACGTCTCTGGAATGTGATCATCAGACTTGATTCAGCCTTTATCCGGGCGAGGCGATTTCGGTATTGGAAGTTGACTGGGCGATCTCGGCGACTGGCGACGCAGCAGACACAGTCTGCGCACATGTGTCCTCACCCTCAGACGCCCCGAAGACGACTGGCGGCACAACCCTAGTCGGCCAGACTTGGTGGACACGGACACTTCGGGAATGAACAGTCCATCAGACTGCCCTGTTGCGGCCAGGCCGCGGTGCCTCGAGACAGGGCCCACCGTTGCCCCTGCGCAGACTGCCGTTGGGTATGGCTGTGGGACACCGTCGAGCCCCGGCGCCGGAAGCAGGCTCACGGCGGCGATCATTGGTCGTATCGAGCACCCCCGCGGCACCGTGCTCGAATTACGCAACCTCACGCACAACGTCCTCCCCTCCGGCCCCTGGTAGAGACCGGGCAGTACACACCTACTGCAGCCTCGAACGCGATGAGCCCAATAGCCGTTGCATCCGTCGTCGGGAACAGCGTCGTGGGTTGAGTCGCAGGTGTATCGAACTGTGACCTCCATGACGCTGGTCCGAGCCTCGTTCACCGCTACCGTAAAGACATCGATGATTCTCCCGGAGGAGAAAGAAGGACAATATTCGGTGGTGACGAGACAATTCGTCGTGAGACCCTCACGCGCGGCGACGCCGAAATGGATCAGTTTCATGATAGGTCCGAGGTTCGTGGACCTGCCCTTCCGAGTGCTATTGCTCCTTATCAGCGTTGCAGGACTCATGCCGGCGGCAATGGAATCGTCGAATCCTCAGTATGTTGCGTTCCAGGTACTCGGGGCGATCCTGATTGTCAGCGTCTGTTTCGTCCCGCTCACCGCTGGCTTGATGGGGTTAGTGCTATTCGTTGTCTTTGGGATCACCTTCCCCGAGTTCGTCAATCCATTTCCGACCGTTGCTGAAGCCGCGATTGCGCTTGTCCTGAGTCAGCTGCGGATCCGTTCGTTTTCCTTACTGACGCTGCTGCTATTCGGGATCGTGGTTGCCCATACGGCAGTGGGAATCTGGGAGGGGGATGGTGAGTCGCTCTTTACGATGGCTTTCGGGTGGCTACTTGCCGTGATCCTCGGACTTGCAGCAGCAGCATTCGAGCGGCGTATCCAGTCTGAGATCTTGATGAGAACAGCACAGGCACGCTCACACGAGAGAAACGTAGAAAGGATGCGGTTGGAATTCGCGCTCGATACGCACGACACTGTCTCTCACGGTCTGGCCGCGGAGGCAGCGATCATTCGGATGCTCGGTGTTGAGGCCCGTATGGAGGATCGCTCTGATTCGAGAGTCACGGAGTTGGCGCTGGTCAATGTATACACACAGCAGCAGCTTCGTGTGCTGCTGGCCCGACTCACCGGCGATCCTGATGGACGACGGACCATGAGGGCATTCGACGTTGAGATGCTCAAGGCTGCGGAGATGATCGGTTCAGCTACAGAGGCAGGCGGGTTCGATATTGGGATCCGCGTTGAAGCTCTGCCGAGTGACGTGCCTGCAGAGACGCTTGAGACGGCTCAGTTCATTCTCAAGGAGCTCGCTACGAACATGGTCAAACACTCCTCAGCAACGTCCTCATGCGCGATATCTGTCGAGCAGGTTGAGAGGCAGATGGAGATATGGATCGAGTTCGAAGCGTCCAATCCAGCTCTGCAAGCACCTACGCGTACGCCCCGAAGTCTCAGCGCGCGGGTGGAACGTGCAGGAGGGCGTTTGAGCACGTCTCATGACGAGGGGATGTTCGCGATTAAGGTCGCGATTCCCGTAGGGAACGGGGTCGCAATGTAGATACCTCGTATGAGGGATGTCCGAGGAGGTGGAATTGGCGTGCTCTTAGAGCATGAAACTCATCGTCGCCCTCTCGACCGCTGCTGCTCTTCAACTCTCCCTCCTGACCGCCCCAGTCGAACGCGCCCCCGCCACCGTGTCCATCCACTCGGTATCGGCAACTGATGAAATCGACGTCAGCACAACGCGAAATCCCTACAGGTGCGTTATCTGGCACGTCATCGACAAGAAGAAGTTTCAGAAGTACTGCAAATGAACCCTTCAAGCCGCCACATCCCGGTGCAAGCGCCGAGCGCTCACGGACGCCTTTCGGTGCTCATCGTGGACGACGACCAATGGACCACACGAGCGCTCTCCTACGCGCTTGTCACTGAGCCCGACATGAGTGTGCTCCCGCCAGTTCATAGCGGTGAAGAAGCCGTTGAAAGCTACCGGCAGCACCGTCCAGATGTGGTCCTCATGGACGTCAATATGCCCGACGGGATCAGCGGCGTGGATGCGACCCTTCGCATTCGTAAGCTCGACCCAGACGCGACTGTGATCATCCTCAGCACCGTCTCCCCGGGGCCAGGGCTCGCACGTGCTCTCGAAGCGGGTGCTGCCGCTGCGGTGAATAAGACTTGCTCCGAATCAACTCTGCGCGAAACGGTCCGCGCTGCTGCACGTGGAGACGACCCCAGCATGTTGAAGTTCCTCGCGCGAGACATCGTCATCGCCGGCGACGCCCTACCTGACGCCCCTGCAGTGAGCCCTCAAATTACTGAACGCGAGCATGAAGTGCTCACTCTGATCTGCGAGGGGCGCGGATACGAGGAGATAGCCGAGACCCAGGGCATCTCCGTTTGGACGGCGAAGACACAGGCGAAGCATCTGCGAGAAAAACTTCAGGCGGAGAATCTGGCTCAACTCATCGTCCGCGCCCTTCAGCACCGCTTCTACTCGACCTAAGAGGCATGGAGGCACCTCAGGGGCGGTCTCAACCAAGGGCATAGGGTGATCGCGAGAAGTGTCGGTCATGTTCGCAGGCTCACCCCGGTATCCGTGTCCTGTGACATCTGAGGGCAATCGATATCTCGGCATAGGTGAAGCCGGCCGGGCTCCATATACCTCGAATGAGGGGGGAGAGCGGTCTTGCGAGGCACCTATGCTCCTATCACCGGACATTTCGGTGCGAAACACACTTCAGAAGGAGCACTAATGCTTCGCAAAAGAAAGTGCCTGGCAGGGTTCTTGCTGGCTGGGTGCCCGGCTCTGGCCGGAGGCCCATTCCGGCCGGAGGAGCGGGAGGCGCCGGGGGTAGTCGCGAACGACTCCGGACATGACGAAGCCCAGGTCAGAAACAGTGTCTGACCTGGGTTTTTCCGTCGGGCTAGCGGGATTTGAACCCACGACCTCTTGACCCCCAGTCAAGCGCGCTACCAAGCTGCGCCATAGCCCGTGGCGTTGAGCCTTGTAAATAGTAGCGAGTTGTTTCATGGAAGGCAAAACGGGATGTGTGCTCATGGTTCGGTCGGCACGGTCAGTTGCGCACAGGGGATGAGGCGGACGTGCAGGAATCGCTGATCGGGCAATAATTACGGGCCGGTGTGTGAGACGCAGGACTCAAAGTTGATACGATGAACTTGCCGTATCATTTCAGCTTCGCAATATACGGCGTCTGCTGTTGCGCAGATGTTATCTTCGGAGCTGAAAGGTAGGTTTGAGTAAGCCTGAGCAAGGAGAAGACATGTCTGACGCTGCAGCACCGCAGAATCTCAAATACTCGCGGGACCACGAATGGGTCGACGCCACCGCTGATGCTGCCACCGTGCGCATCGGCATCACCGACTTTGCTCAGGACCAGCTCGGCGACGTTGTCTTCGTGGACCTGCCCGAAGTCGGCGACACCCTGGAGGCCGGAGAAGACTTCGGCGAGGTCGAATCGACCAAGAGCGTCTCTGACCTCAAGGCTCCCGTCTCCGGTGAAGTGCTGCGTGTCAACGACGCTCTGGAAGACGCGCCCGAGATCATCAACAGCGACCCCTACGGTGACGGCTGGATGCTGGAAGTCGCGCTTTCCGACCCTTCGGAAGTCGAAGCGCTCCTTGACGCCGACGCCTACAGCGCACACGTCGAAAGTGAAGGTGCTTGATGACTCAGCAGCCTCAGCCCGGCAACCCGGAAGGAACCGGCGAACAGCAGCCGGAAACCACGGCACACCAGACACAAGCGGCCCAGCCGGCGCCCATCAGCGGCATTCTTGACCCGCGCACCGGCGAAATCCGTCCCGTTCCCGACGTCGGCCACCTGCAGGAAACCGACGCGCTGCTCGTCGTTGTCTCCGGACCCGACGCCGGTGCGCAGATCCTGCTTGACACCGACGTTGTCACCGTCGGCCGCAGCCCCAACGCGGACATCTTCCTGGACGATGTGACGGTTTCGCGCAAGCACGCTGAATTCGTCCGCACTCCCTCGGGCTTCACCCTGCGCGACACGGGATCGCTCAACGGCACCTACGTGGGCCGTGAGCTCATTGACGAAGTGGAACTGCAGAACGGTGCCGACGTGCAGATCGGCAAGTTCCGCATGATCTTCCAGCAGCGCCCGAGGACTGCGTGACCGAAATTCAGCTCGAAGTCGTCGGCGTTCGCATCGAACTTCCGGCGAATCAGCCGATCCTGCTTCTGAAGGAAGCCTCCCAGGCGCGCTTCCTGCCCATCTGGATCGGATCTTCGGAGGCAAACGCCATCGGCATTGCACTGCGCGGGGTGACCCCGCCTCGGCCGCTGTCACACAACCTCATGGTCAACCTCATCGAGGAGTACGGCGACACCCTCGAGTCCGTGCGCATCACGGAAGCTGACTCCCACACCTACTATGCGGAACTTCGCACCAGCGGCGGGCACACGGTGTCAGCGCGCCCCTCGGACGCCGTTGCCATGGCACTCGTGGCAGGATGCCCCGTCTATACCACCGCGGAGCTGATGGGACAGGCCGGAATCGAAGGTCCGGAGCCTGACGAAGAAGAAGTCGCCCAGTTCCGCGAGTTCCTTGACCACGTGTCACCCGAAGACTTCGAAGGCGAATCCTGACCCGCCTATACTGAGGAATTCCGAATGCTCCGGAACTCTGCGGACCGGAGTGCAGATCGCCCATGCTGACAGCAGAGAGTGGATGATTGTGAAAAGCGTTAACCCGATGTTCGAGCTGGCCGGCGATGCCCGCGCCACCGAGGAAACCCTCAAAGGTCTCGACGCCTGGCGCGATCTCGACCCCAAACAGCAGCCGCAGTACACCGACCCGGCAGAGCTTGGGGGCGCGCTTGAAAAGCTGCGCGGGGTTCCGCCGCTGGTGTTCGCCGGCGAAGCCGACCAGCTGAAAGCCCAGATTGCGGCTGCCTCCCGCGGTGAAGCGTTCCTGCTTGCCGGCGGAGACTGCGCCGAATCTTTCGAAGACTCCACCGCCGACAGCATTCGCCGTCGCGTTCAGACGATCCTCCAGATGGCCGCTGTGCTCACCTACGGCGCTGCCGTTCCCGTCGTCAAAATGGGTCGCATGGCCGGCCAGTACGCCAAGCCGCGCTCATCCGATGTCGAAACCCGGGACGGCGTGACGCTGCCCAGCTACCGCGGGGACATCGTCAACTCCCACGAATTCACAGAAGAGGCTCGACGACCCGACCCGGTCCGTCTGCTCGACGCCTACCACGCATCAGCCTCGACCCTGAACCTCATGCGCGCCTTTACCAAGGGCGGTTTCGCGGACCTGCGCCAGGTGCACCAGTGGAACCGCGGATTCCTCGGGGCGAACGAAAACTACGTCCGCTACGAAAAAATGGCCGGCGACATCGACCGAGCACTGCGCTTCATGGACGCCTGCGGTGTCGACTTCGACGCTATGCGGACCGTCGAGTTCTACTCGGCCCACGAAGCTCTGCTCCTGGAATACGAGCAGGCACTCACGCGCATTGACTCGCGCACGGGTGACCCCTACGACGTTTCCGGCCACTTCCTGTGGATCGGCGAACGCACACGCGACATCGACGGTGCTCACGTCGACTTCCTGTCGCGCGTGAAGAACCCCATCGGCGTGAAGCTCGGCCCCAACGCAACGGCAGACGACGCTCTGCGCTTGGCCGAAAAGCTTGACCCGGAAGGCGAACCCGGGCGTCTGACCTTCATCACCCGGATGGGCGCGCAGACAATCGGCGAGGCACTTCCCAAGCTGCTTGCAGCCGTCAAGGACTACCTCCCGCAAGTCACCTGGATGTGCGACCCGATGCACGGCAACACCATTACGGCCTCCAACGGCTACAAGACCCGCCGCTTTGAGGACGTCATGGGCGAAGTCACCGGGTTCTTCCGCGCCCACCAGGAAGTCGGCACGGTGCCTGGCGGCATCCATGTTGAGCTCACAGGCAACGACGTCACGGAAGTCATGGGCGGCGGAGCCAACATCGATGAAGAGGGTCTGCAGCGCCGCTACGAAACTCTTGTGGACCCGCGCCTGAACCACGACCAGTCACTCGAAATGGCATTCCAGGTGGCCGAGTACCTCACGGAGGGAACGGACTGAAGCACCTGACATAGAAGAGCCGCCGGGAGAAGGTTCTCCCGGCGGTTTCGCTTATGCCGTACGATCCTGATGGAAGCTGGCTGAGCCGCGCAGAGCAGCAGGCCGCCGTCAGCCCTTTGGCTTGTCGTCCTTTTTCTTGTCGTCTTTCTTCTTTTCGTCCTTCGGCTTGTCGTCCTTCGGTGGCTCCTTGCCCTTGGAGACTTTGAGGATCACCAGGGTATCCGCAGTCCTCTTCTTGCCGGGGCCGGGGTACATGGCCACAACCTTGCCCTTGGGCGTGTATTCGCTGTAGACGTCATCGCGCGCAACCCGGAAGCCCATGCCCAGCAGACGCTTATACGAGGCTTCGTAGTCCTGCCCTCGCAAGTCCGGGATGGCGATCGTCTTGGGTCCGCTGGACACCGTTATGTCGACCGCGCTGCCCTTCTCGGCTTGGGCTTCGGCCTGGGTGCTTTGGGAGACGACGCGGCCCTTCTTGCCCTGCCCTTCGACGGTCGAGACCTTGCCCTTTTTCAGGCCGGCGTCTTCCAGAGCCTTTGTCGCTTCGTCCTCTGTTTTTCCGACGAGTGTGGGAACTGCGACCATTTCAGGACCATCCGAGGTGACAAGAGTGACCGATGATCCTTCCTGCAGCTGTTCACCCGCGGCGGGGCGCGTCTCAATGACGGTGCCCTTGGCGATGTCGGCGTGCTTGCGGGTCTCGGTGCTGACAGCGAAGCCGGCCTGCTCCAGAATCTGCCGAGCCTCAGCCTCGGCAGTGCCTGCCTCGATCTGGGGAACCGCAGCCATGACGACTTCCTGCTCGGTTTCGCCCCCGATCACACCGGAGGCTTTTGCAATGCCGAACGTGCCCGCCAGGCCAAGAGCAGCGACAGCCGCAACCAGCCCAACGAAGACAGGACGGCGGCGGCGTGAGTCGCGCGGCTCATCGTCAGATTCGAGTTCTCCCACGGCAGTCGGTTCGTCCTGTATGGGTGGAAGGTCGACCGGGGGAGTGCCGTCAGCCGAAACCGCGGCGGCGGTCAGCGTGCCGGGGATCTCGCTGGTCGAATCGACTTCGGCAGGCGTTTCGTCAGTGGAGAGCTTGGGAATCTCACCCGTGCCGGGGACCGGTTCGGGTGCTTCGAGACCGATCTGCTCGTCAATGTCGGCGGTTGCTGTGAGCGCCGGTTCGGTGGGATCCGCCGCATCCGATGTGCCGCCGAAGTCCAGCTGCTCATCCGTCATTGCCAACCGCGCCTCGCCAAGAGCCTGGCGCATTGCAGTGGCGCTTTCCGGGCGGTCGTCCGGCTTGGGGCTCGTCGCCCACAGGACAAGAGCATCCAGCTGGGGGCTGAGTCCGGGAACTGCCTTCGACGGTGCTGTCACACGGTCGTGCACGTGACGGTAGGCCACCTGAATCGGGACGTCGTCCGTGTACGGCTGGGATCCGGTGAGCATCTCGTAGAACATGATGCCCAGCGTGTAGAGGTCTGTGCGCTCATCAGCGCCGCTGCGCGTGACGAGTTCCGGTGCGACATAGCCGACAGTGCCGATGAGCGTTTTCGTCGTGGTTTCGCTCGTCACAGCGCGGGCGAGTCCGAAGTCAGCGAGCTTGATCTGCCCGTCGGTGCCCAGAAGCACGTTGTCGGGTTTGAGATCCCGGTGGATCATCCCGGCTTCGTGAACAGCTTCGAGTGCGGCGAGGATCGCGTCGACGACGCTGATGGCCTGGCGGGGTGTGAAACGGCCGCGGAACTTCAGTTCCTTGCGCAGAGTGACCGACTCGAGGTACTCCATGACCAGATACACGACGTCCCCATCGCGGGACTGATCGTTTACCGCGATGAGGTTGGGGTGGGACAGCCGGGCGGCGTTCATCGCCTCGCGCTCAAAGCGCTCAACAAACGAGGGGTCGCTCGCCAGGTGCGCGTGCATGACCTTGACCGCGATCTCACGGTCAAGCCGCAGGTCGGTTCCGTGGTACACCATGGCCATGCCGCCGCGGGCGACAACGGATTCGATGCGGTAGCGGCCGTCGAGGACGACGCCGATCAGCTGATCACGGATCTGTGCCATGCGGCACCTCCGAATTGTGGCTGTAGCGTTCGGTGAGGATGTCGACGGTGCGCACGAAAGAACGCGTGTCCGGCGCTATTCCCGTCTGCTCAATGCTGGCGGCACCCTGGTAGTAGGCGGCGACGGCGGCCGAGCGGTTGTCGGTTGTCGCCAAGAGCCTGCGCAGGATCGCAAGCCCTGCGACGATGTTGTTTTCAGGGTCGAGGATGTCCAGACGACGGCCGATAAGCGATGAGGCCCACTGGCCTGCCCGCGGTGTCAGCTGCATGATGCCGATGCCGTTGACCGGGGAGACAAGCCGGTGGTTCAGCCCGGATTCTTGGGTCGCAACGGCCAGTGCCAGTGGTCCGTCAACACCGATTTCACCGGCCAGGCGAAGGATCGTTTTGCGCACCCAGGCGCGTGACGGTGCGGGACGGCCCATGAGCTGAGCCTTGTTCAGCCGGGCCGCCATCAGCACGTCCTCCGGGTATTCCCGTCCATCGACGGAGTGGGGAATGTTCGGCAGTTTCTCCGGCAGGGCGGGTTTGACGCGGGCGCTCGTGGCACCGGAACCGGATAGTGCGAGCACCTCTCCGACGGTGATGAGAACGGAAGTTCCCATTGCGTTGGCGCGCTGCAGTGCCGCGGTCGAGGTGCCGTGTTGGCGGGCGATGGATTCGAGGGTGTCGCCGGGTTTGACGGTGTGGCCGGCAGGCGGCGGTGGGACGTTCTTTTCGGGCAGGGAGAGGATCTGGCCGGCTGTCAGGGAGGTGCGTCCGCGCAGTTCGTTCAGTTCGATGAGAGCGGGAGCCGAAACGCCGTGCTTTTTGGCCACACTGATGACGGTGTCGCCTGTGCGCACACGATAGGTGCGGCCGCCGTGGGTGACGGGTACGGCCTCAGTGATGGTTCCCGAGGTGAAACCCGGCGCGGGCGCACCTGTAGGGTCGCGCCTGGTGTCTCGCTGCATGGGACGCTTTCTGTGGGGAAGTTGGTATGCCCCCAGGTTAGGTGCACCGGTTGGCGGGCACAGCCAGGCCCGGCGGCGTGTCGGATCATCCGACCGTTCGGCCGTCACGCCTCAGACAGTGGTCGTGCCGTAGGCTTGAAGTGTGAAAAAAGCTGAAGAGATCGTTGACGAATGGGTGACCGCAGCAGAAGCTGCTGAGCTTCTCGACGTGCCGGTGACAAAAGTCCACCGCAAGATCGAGGACCGTATTCTTCTGGGCCTGAAATCCGGAACTCCGCCCACCATGCGGATTCCGGCGCTCTTCATAAAAGACGGCCAGCCCGTGCCTGCTCTGCGCGGAACTCTTGTTCTGCTGTCCGACGCCGGATTCTCGGACGACGAGGCGATCGCCTGGCTGTACGAAGAAGACGACACCCTGCCCGGGCGGGCCATTGACTTCCTGCGCCGCGGCGAAAAATCTGAGATCCGCCGGCGCGCTCAGGCGCTGGCCATCTGAGTCGGCCCGGGATTCCGGACCCTCAGCTTGAGCGAACGGTGAGGGACTGCGCGTAGCCGCGCAGCACCTTGTGTCCTTCGGCGTCCAGACCGAGTTCACTGAGCCTGTCGAGTGCCGCCTCGGAATCGGCAACTTCCCGCGCAATGAGCTGCTCCATGCGCTCAAGCGCACCGGAAGAGCGGATCAGGTCGGTCATGCGCGCGATGTCCTCAGCGGTTTTGCGCTCAGCCGCCAGGGTGCTGACAAACCAATCGCGCTCACCCTCCGGCAGAGCCTCGAGGGTGTAGCCCACCAACACGGTCTTCTTGCCCTGACGCAGGTCATCGCCCGCGGGCTTGCCGGTGACCTCCGGGTCGCCGAAAACGCCGAGTTCGTCATCGCGCAGCTGAAAGGCCCGACCCAGGGGCAGGGCGAAAGCACGCAGCGCGTCAATGACCGCCTCATCGGCTCCGGCAATCGATGCGCCGACGGCAAAGGGCTGTTCGACGGAATACTTTGCGGTTTTGTAGGTGAGGACTTCCCAGGCGCGGTCCGTGACGTCGGCGGCCGGAACGGGGGCGTCCTGTACGTAGATGTCGAGGAACTGTCCGAACATGACATCCCGGCGCAGGTCGTTGCGCGCCTCCAGTGCAGCCGGTGACGTCGCATCCGGCAGGCCGGTCATCGACCAGAACTCTTCTGACAGGGCCAAGCAGAGGTCGCCGGCGACAATTGCCGTGGCGATTCCGAAGTGTTCGCTGTCGCCGGCAAAGCCGTCGTTCCTGTGCAGGGCTTCGAACTGCCGGTGCACCGACGGAGCACCCCGGCGGGTGTCGGATGCATCAATCACGTCGTCGTGAATGAGAGCTGCGGCGTGCAGAAGTTCGACAGCCGCGGCGGCATTTGCGATGCCGGGGTAGGTCTCAGCGCTGCCGCCGGCAATCTCAAAGCCCCACCAGGCGGCCAGAGCGCGGATGCGCTTGCCGGAGGCCGTGAAGTCCAGAATCGGCCGCATCAGGTGTTCAGCGGTCGGCGACAGCGCTGTGAAGCGGCTGGCGGTGCTGTTCAGGCCCTCGCGCAGAGCGGCATCGACCTGGCGGCGGACATCAGACGGTTCTGTAAGGCTCATGCCCTAAGCCTAAACGGGCCGCGGCCTGGGTTGGACGCGGGATGAAACGGGCCTCTCCCCGGGTTTCTGTCCGTGTACGATGCGCAGAGGGGGACGCATGAGCAGAAAGCAGCTGGACCGCACGGGCGGTGATCTGACGGGCCTGGGTGATGACGACACCGGCTGCACAATTCTCCACCTGGACATGGACGCGTTCTTCGTGTCCGTTGAACGCCTCCTCGACCCTTCGCTCATCGACCGTCCCGTCATAGTCGGCGGTCGCAGCGGGAGGGGAGTGGTGGCCTCAGCCAGCTATGAGGCCCGGGCCTACGGAGTGCACTCGGCCATGCCGATCGGCCGTGCCCTGGCGCTGTGCCCGAACGCGGTTGTCGTGCCACCGACGAAGGGCGTCTACTCCGAGTATTCAGACCGTGTTTTTGCTGTTGTCAGCGACGTCACCCCGGACTTCAGCCGTGTCAGCGTCGATGAGGGCTACATCGATGTGTCCGGTGCGGTGCGCAGGCTCGGCAGTCCCGCGCGCATCGCCCTGCACCTGCGGCAGACGATTGCCGAAAGGATGGGTCTGCCGTCCTCCATTGGGCTGTCCAAAGCGATGGTCGTTGCCAAGATCGCGTCAGCCAGGGCCAAACCCAACGGCCAGCTGGTGGTGCCGGTGGGGAAAGAAGCTCAGTTCATGGAGTCGATGCCCGTCACAGCGCTGCCGGGGGTTGGCCGAGCCACGCACGAAACCCTGTCGCGCTACGGCATCCGCACAATCGGCGATCTGGCCCGCCAAACACCGGCCTGGGCAGCGAAGACCCTCGGCTCGGCCGGTCCAGCACTTGTCGGCTACGCGCAGGGGCGTGACAGCCGGACTGTGCACGACAGGGCAAAAGACCATTCGATCAGTGCGGAGAGCACATTCGACGACGACATCTACCAGCTGGAACGGCTGCGCACCGAGCTTCTCCGTCTGGCTGACAAAGTGACCGCCCGAGTGCGGGCCGAGGGGCTCGCCGCCGGCACTGTCACTCTGAAGTTCCGGTCACCCGACTTCACCACCATCACCCGGTCGGTCACCCTGCCGGCTCCGACAGATGTCACGGGCGAGGTGTACGAGGCTCTCCTCGGGCCTCTCGAGGTGGCCGCCGCTAAGCGTACGGGCGCCAGACTTCTGGGTGTGGCGGCATCGAACCTCCAGCCCGTCGGGGTTGTCGGCAGGCAGGAGACTCTGGAAAGCAGCGGCAGGTCAACACGCGAATCGGACATCGCGGTCGACGAAATCCGCAAGAAGTTCGGCAAGGGAGCTATCTCTCCCGCCTCACTCCTGCGCCCGGAGTAGGGACTTTTTCTCCCGCCCATGGAGTTCAAAGACTCATGTGGCACTATCATTAGTCGTATCGACTTCAGAAAGTTTTGGGCAGGAAGTTCACACCATGGCTCTTTCAGATCACGAACAGCAGCTTCTCGACCAGCTTGAACAGCAGCTGCGGAGCGAAGACCCCAGCTTCGCCCAGAACATTTCGCGCCCTGCGGAGGACGCTCCCGGCCTGCGCCTTTCGCCGCGCCGCTTGGTTTTGGGCATCGTCATTCTCGTTGTGGGCCTGGCAGTCGCAATGGCCTCGCTTTTCTTCTTCAACATGCCCCTGGCGGCTGTCGGCGGCGTGGTCGGCTTCGCAGCCATGGTCTTCGGCGGCTACTACGCCGTGACCCCGGATGAAAACGCCGTGGCTTCTTCGTCCAGCACAGGATCAGCGCCCCGCAAATCAGGTGCGCCCAAGCGCCGCTCGTCCTTCATGGAGCGTATGGAAGATCGCTGGGACAAACGCCAAGAACGCTGAAACGAACATAAACGCGTAAACGGCGGTGGAGTTTTCCACCGCCGCTTACACGTTTATTGCCTTCTTCATCGGCGTCGGTCGAACACACTTGCCGGCAGCAGCGTCTTCAGCACTCGCTGCGGACCGGACAGACGGCCGAACAGCTCGTCGTGAACATCCGCGACCAGGCCGCGGCTGTCGTCCGCACTCAGCTGAACATCCGCGTTGCCGTAGCGCTGAGCGTCCGACGCCCGTGCAGCACTCGCCAGTTCAGCCGCGCTATCAGGCGCGTACTCAGCCAGCGCGGCGGCAGCAGCCGGCGCCGTCATTGACGAGCGCAAGCCGAGCCCCGCATCGGCGGCGGTCGCTGTGATTTCGTCCCACAGGCCTGCCGCACCCGCCCGCAGGCGGCGACGGCGCTGAACGGCACGAACAATCATCGGCAGAAGCAGCAGCGCAATGATGATCGCTGCGGCCAGAAGCAGCCAGACCCACGCCGGGATTGGGGCAGCGGCCTCAGCGGACCCTTCCGCTGTGTCATCGGATTCGTCGTCCTCTTCGCTGCCGGCGTCTTCGGTTTCTTCCGGAGTCGGTTCGGGGCTTGCAGAAGTCGGGTCTTCCGTCGGCTCATCGTCAGGTTCTTCTGACTGTCCGCCAGCAGTCGTCCAGGCGGGAATATCGCCGACCGGACCGCCGGGGGTCGGTTCGAAGCGCACCCAGCCGATGCCGTCGAAGTACAGCTCCGGCCACGCGTGAGCCTCGGCCAGAGTCACCTGATATTCGCCGTCGCCGATCTCAGAGCCTGCGGTGAAGCCCACGCCGATTCGCGTGGGAATGCCCAGGGAGCGGGTCATCGACGCCATTGCAGCTGAGAACTGCACGCAGTAGCCCTTCTTCTGCTTCATGAAGTCCGCCAGCGCCGAACTCGATGCCGTAGTCGGCGCTTCGAGTGAATAGGTGAAATCTCCGCCGCGGAAATACGCCTGAATGGCAGCGGCCTTCGCCCACTGCGAATCCGCGTCCTCCGTGAGTTCGCGTGCCGTGTCGGTGATGACCGCTGGGACATCGTCAGGCAGCTGGGTGTACTTCTGGTCAGCTGAACGTCCCGCATTCTCTCCGGCGTTGTCGAGCTCTTTCGCCGTCGGCTGCAGGGACAGGTAGTCGACCGAATAGTTCAGCCCGCGCGAAGTCACTCCGCTGCCCACAATCGTGAGCGTCTCCGGGTCGTACAGCCACTGCGGACCCGCATCATGAGTCTGCGTGGGAGCAAACGGAGCCGGCAGATACGCCTGATCAAGTGCGCCGATCGAAAACTCAGTGCTCTGCTGAACACCCGCGGGAGCCTGCGAGCGCGCATTGGACAGACCGCCGTCAGCGGTGCGCGACCGGCTGAGGGGGAACTCCGCGGGTTTCCACACTTCGCCGTCGAACTCGCTGACCGAGGTCAGGCGGATGGGCTCTCCGGCACCCGGATCGGTCGTCGTGTAGGTGAAGACGGGGTCAGTGGAGGGGTTCTGCAGGTCGTTGCGGATGGTGAGGAACGGGTTGATGATCGTGAGATCCTCAGCGCGCTCACTGGAGTAGTGGGGTGTTGCCGTGATTGCCGGCAGGACGGTCGGGAGGCCCATGCCCAGCAGGAGCGCCAAAGCGCCCGCCAGCAGCGCGGTTCCGGGGAACCTGCGCAGGCCGTTCTTCGCCCGACCGACCACGGTGCCGCGCTGGCGCAGGGCTTCTGCGCCGGGCCGGCTTGCGGCCGTGTGCTTCTCATGGCCGGCAGTCGAGCCCACTCCGGTGTGCGCTGTGAGAACAGCGCTGGCGTACTCGGTGAGCAGCACGATGATGAAGGCCGCACTGATGGCTGCCATGTGGACCGGCTGCGTGTGCACCGAGGCGAAGTACACGGGGAAAGCCCACACCGTCAGCAGCAGGAAGGCGGGGACCTTTGATATGCGCAGGTCTGACACCAGGCCGTCGATGATGAGCGCTAGGAACCCGAAGCCCAGAGTGAAGATGGTGATGAGGCCGCCGGTGGCCTCCAGCGGAATCTGCTTGGTCGCGACATCCTCAAAGCCGGCGCTGACAGACGACACGAGAGCCGAAATCGACGACGGGCCCGGTATGAAGCCCGCGATGAGCGAATCGGGCACGCAGATGAAGAGCACTGCAAAGCTCGCCGCGAGGAACTGCACGAGAACCGCGAGTCCGGATTCGGCCACCTTGCGGACCATGCGCGCCAGCCATCCCACAAGCAGGGTGATGCCGATGATCGAAACGACCGGCACAAGCAGTTCGAGCCCGGAGAACATGGCGGTCGTGGCATATGCGGCCAGCGACAGCGCGGCAAACAGGAGGAGAGAGCGGATCATCTGCATCAGCGACCCCTCCCTGCTGTCAGCGTCCACCGTTTGGGGACAGCGGGCTCGGTTCCAGCGGCGGGGATCTCAAGCGAGTCGGCGGCCCACACGTGGGCGCGGGCCGGAACGTTCACGCTCAGGCTGCCTCGGTCGGCACACACGATGACTGTTTCGACGTTCTGCGGCAGATGCACGCCCGCGGGCACGCTGCGGCCATCAGCCTGGGAAATCGCCAGTTCTGCGTGCGGAAGATCGAGCGAACGGGCCTCGACCCGGACGTCGTCTTCCCCGCACAGCAGGCGGATGTCATAGCCGGCGGCGAAGTAGGCGCGCACGGCAGCCGCCGCGGCGGCTGCAAGCGTTTCAAACTGCGGGCTGGGCTCCGAGGCTTCGCCTTCCGCAGGTGCGGGCAGCCCGCCGTCGAGGACGACAATCGCGGTGGCGTGTTCCTCTTCTGCTTCCTGGCGGACCGCCAGTTCGCCCAGCCGGGCCGTGGTCTTCCAGTGAATATGGCGCAGATCGTCGCCGGGAGCGTATTCGCGTGTGAAGTAGTCACGTGTTCCGCGACCGCGTGACACGCGGTCACTCGAGATGCGCGACAGGTGAGCCGACAGGGACTGCGGATAGCCGACAGGCACCTCGGCGGGTGCTGCCGCAACATCCAGTGAACCGGGAACCGACCGCATTGAGGAGGCCAGACCAAACGGCCCGGCGACAGCGGCCGACAGCTTCTCAATCCCGGTCATCCCACGGTGAGTGGGCACGAAAACAGCCTGCACGTCCGCGTACCCTCGCGCGGGCAGGGAGCCCAAGTGCGCATCCTGATCAGGTCCGAAGCCCGGCTTCGCGTGCAGAGTGAGATCAAAGGGAAGCAGGGGAGTGGGCAGACGGTTCGCCGCGCGCACCGTGACGACCAGTTCATCGCCCACCTTGGTGATGGCGGTTCCGTCCAGGGCCGGCGCATCAGCCACCAGCTTGGCACTCAGCTGCGAACTGGTGAGCAGTGCTGCCAGCAGACTGAACACGACAAGCCCGATGAACACGATGCCCACGGGAAGCAGCCCCGGAAAGCCGAAGCGGTAGGCGGCGATGATGAGCGCCGCCCCGAGGATGACGAAAACCCAGCCGGAGGTGTTGATCCTCATGCCGAAACAGGCACCCTCCTGATGATGTCGGCGATCAGCTGCTCGGCAACATCGGGAGCGTCGGTGTCCTGGGCGATGATGCGGTGAGAAAGGACCGGCACGGCCATTGTCTGCACGTCGTGCGGTGTGACATAGCCGCGGCCCTCGAGCACCGCGTTGGCCTGTGCTGCGCGCAGCAGAGCCACCGAACCACGCGGAGAAACACCCATGCGGATCGAGGCATCGCTGCGGGTTTCGGTGACCAGGCCCACGATGTAGGTGCGCAGCTCATCGGTCGCGGGGAGAGCCGCAACTGCCTGGCGCAGTGCCGTGAGCTCTTCTGTTGTGGTCACGGCTCCAAGCTGGTCGAGTGGATCGGGGCCCACGTGTGAGCCGAGCATCGAGACTTCGTCCGCCAGCGAGGGGTAGCCCACCGAGGTGCGCATGAGAAAACGGTCGCGTTGAGCTTCCGGCAGGGCGTAGGTGCCTTCCATTTCAATGGGGTTCTGGGTTGCCACGACCATGAACGGGTCGGGCATGAGGTACGTGGTCCCGTCGATTGTCGCCTGGGATTCGGCCATGGCCTCCAGCAGCGCTGACTGGGTTTTGGGGGAGGCGCGGTTGATTTCATCGGCGATGACGATGTTGGAGAAGATCGGGCCGGCGCGGAACTCGAACTGGCGGGTCTCCTGGTTGAACAGGTTGACGCCCAGAACATCCGAGGGCAGCAGGTCAGGGGTGAACTGGATGCGGCGCACGCTGCCGCCGACCGAGCGGCTGAGAGCTTTGGCCAGCAGGGTTTTGCCGACGCCGGGAACGTCTTCCAGCAGCAGGTGGCCGCCCGCGAACAGCGATGTGATGGCCAGGCGAACAGTGTCGGCCTTGCCGTCCAGGACTGAGCTGACCGCGGTTGTCAGCCGCGAGGCGATTTCTCCGTAGTGCTGAATGTCTTCGGGCGCTGGTGTCGTCATGCGCTCCATTCTGCCCCACAGCCGAAGGCCGCTCCACTTTTCACCCCACTTCCCTCCACCGGGTCACTCCACTTTCCTCCCCACGCGCCCCCACTTTCCTCCCTGCGGCCCTCCATGGGGGTGTTTTGGCGTGTTTTTCGCGGGTTTTCTTCTCCCGAGGTGCCTGTTGGGTGGTCCTTTTCGCGCCTTTTGGTCTGGTCACCCCACTTTCCACCACCTCTGTGACCAGGGGAAATGCAGATTCTAGGCGGGTATTTCTTCCCGGGGGAGGACATGGTGGGGGAAAGTGGAGTATAGTGGGGCTCATCGGAGTCGAGTGGCTTCGAAAGGGGTGAGACGACATGTTCTTGGGCACGCACTTTCAGCGGCTCGATGACAAGGGTCGTCTTCTCCTGCCCGCAAAGTTTCGTGAGGAACTGGCCGGGGGTCTGGTCATCACCCGGGGTCAAGAGCGCTGTCTCACCCTGTTCTCGACCCGGGAGTTCGAAACCGTCCACGAGCAGCTTCGCGCCGCTCCCATGACGAGCAAGGACGCCAGGGACTACCTCCGCGTGTTTCTCTCCGGAGCTTCGGCCGAGCAGCCGGACAAGCAGGGGCGGTTCACCATTCCGCAGATCCTGCGCCGGTACGCATCGCTTGACCGCGATGTCGCAGTGATCGGCATGGGAAACCGTGCTGAGATCTGGGATTCGGCTCTGTGGGAGGAATACCTCGCAGACACCGAGCAGGGATTCGCCGACCGCACCGACGAGGTGATTCCCGGAGTCTTCTGATTGTTGGTCCGAAGACTCCGTCCGACCGAAGACAAGGTTTTGGAATACTTCCCCGATTCCAAAGCCGAGGGGTCCTGACACACTTCCCCGGTGCCAGGGCACGGCCGGACGGGGTCTTAGGTCCAACAGCCGCGAAGAACACCAAGGAGGAGGACAGTGAGCGACTACCCGCACGTACCCGTCCTCCTGGACAGGTGCGTTCAGCTGCTGACAGTCGGCATTGACGCTGCCCGCGCTGCGGGGGAGACCCCCGTTGTTGCGGACATGACGCTCGGCATGGGCGGACACTCGGAAGGTGTTCTCGAATCCAGCGATGACGTGCGCGTTCTGGGCATCGACAGAGACCCCGAGGCAATAGCCATTGCCAGCAAGAGGCTCGAACGATTCGGTGAGCGCTTCACGGCGGTGCACGCGCGCGATGACGAACTCGGCGCGATTCTCGAGCAGCGCGGTGAGCGCCTGGCCGGCGTTCTCTTCGACTTGGGCGTGAGCTCGCTGCAGCTGGACGATGACGATCGCGGCTTCAGCTATTCGCGCGCTACCGCACTCGACATGCGGATGAACGCAGAAGACACCCTGACCGCGGCAGATGTTCTCAACACCTATTCACAGGCGGAGCTGGCCCGCATCATCTCTGAATACGGCGAAGAGCGCTGGGCGGCCAAAATCGCATCCGTCATCGTCGAAGACCGCCAGGAAAGGCCGTGGGAAACCACCGACCAGCTGGCCGAGATGCTCCAGCGGGTCATCCCCGAACCCAAAGGCCAGCGCAAACGCTCCCACCCGGCTAAGCGCACCTTCCAGGCCCTGCGCATCGAAGTCAATGCGGAACTCGACATTCTCCGCTCCGCACTTCCACAGGCCCTGGATGGGCTGCACGTGGGCGGAACCGCCGTCGTCGAGTCCTACCAGTCGCTCGAAGACACCATCGTCAAAAAGATCTTCCGGGCAGGAACCGTCAGCTCCGCGCCGCCGGAACTGCCCGTCGTGCCCGAACACCTGCAGCCCTGGCTGAACGACCTCACAAGGGGAGCAGAAAAGGCCGATGCCGAAGAGATCAGCATCAACCCCCGTGCCGCGAGTGTGCGCTTGCGGGCAGTGCAGAAAACCAAGGAGAAGCCGCAATGAGCCACGCAGTCACAACGGCCGCTCCCCAGAGCAGCCCGCGCAGACAAACAGAGCAGAACAAGCCGAAGCTCCGCCTCGTCGTACCGGAAATCGCCGAGGCCCGATCGTCTTTTCCTCTCATCTGCATCGCCACGGTCGTTGTGGGGCTTGCACTCATCCTGGTGACCAACATCTTCATCAACCACAGCACGTACCGGGTGCAGGAGCTCACCGTCGAACGCGACCAGCTGACGGATGACCGTGACCGACTCGCCGAAGACCTTTCCTACCGGATGAGCCCGCAGAACGTTGAAGACACAGCGAAAGCTCAGGGTATGAAGCCCGCGGAATCCGTTAAGTTCATTCGCGAAGATGGCACAATAGTCGATGCGCCAAAAGGCGAGGGCAAAGCTCCCGAAGCCCAAGTTCCGGGCCCCCGCAAAGACGCCCGCGACGACATCAAGCCGAATCTGAAATCTGACGAAAAGCTGCCGGTTGTAGGCGGCAGCAGTGGGACGCTCACCCCGCCGAAACTCCAAGAGCCAAAAGAACCAGCCGACAAGTAAGGAAGAGTATGAATCCGCGTTCTTCTCGGCCTGGCAAGGCCAAGCGGCAGCGCGGTTTCACGATCCGCACGCGGCTCATTGCCTTCTTGTCAGTGATCGTGCTGGTCGGCATTCTCGGCAGACTCGTGTGGATCCAAGGGCTTGACGCTTCTCAGATTGCCTCGCGGGCTCTGGCCGGCCGCCTGGTCACCCAACCTCTGCCGGCGGACCGCGGCGTCATCCTCGGCGCCGACGGGACAGTGCTTGCCGACAACGCGGACCGGTACCAGATCGTCGTCGACCAGGTGAACGTCGCAGCGTATAAGGACGAAGACGACAACCCGCTCGGCGCCTGGGGCGCAGCAAAGGCTATGGCTCCTGTCCTGGGCACGGAAGCCGGGCTGATCTTCCCGAAGCTCAGCGGCGACAAAAGGTGGAACCCCGTAGCCACCGGCATCACAAGCGAAGTGTGGCGCGAAATCCAGGAACTCGAAATCCCCGGCATCACAGCCGAAAAGTACACTGTGCGCTCCTACCCCTCCGGCGCTGTCGCCGGCAACCTCATCGGGTGGGTCGGCTCCGACGGCGTTCCGCTTGCCGGGCTCGAACTGCAGCACCAAAAACAGCTGCAGGGCAAAGACGGCAGCAGGCAGTTCGAAAAGGGTCTGAAGGGCGACATCATTCCCCTGGGCGAAAACGACACCACGCCGCCGGTCAACGGCACGGGCCTGGAGCTGACCATCGACCCGCAGATCCAGATGTTCGCCCAGCGGTCCATTGCAAAGGCTGTGAAAGAGCACAACGCCCAGTGGGGCACCGTCGTCATTGAGGAGATCGGCACCGGCCGGCTTCTTGCCGTTGCGCAGGCACCCACAGTCGATCCCAACAACCCCGGCGGCGTGGGCGGTCCCGACCGGGGCGCACGCGCTTTCACCGACCCCGTAGAGCCCGGCTCAACCGGAAAGGCCATCACGGCTGTAGCGCTCATAGAAGAAGGCCTGGTCACACCTGAAAGCAAATTCACGGTGCCGGACAAATGGAAAGCGCCCAACGGCGAAGAGTTCCGTGATTCCAGTCCGCACGAGGACGAGAAGCTGACGTTCTCCGGGATCATCGAAAAGTCATCCAATACCGGAACGCTCATGGCGGGCGAGAAGCTCAGCCTGCAGCAGCGCTACGACTATCTGAAGAAGTTCGGTCTGGGTGAATCCAGCGGCATCGACTTTCCCGGAGCGGCGAAGGGCATCGTGCATCCCTATGACAAGTGGGACGGCCGCACCGAGTACACCGTCATGTTCGGCCAGGGGCTGTCCGCGACCACGCTGCAGAGCGCTTCCGTGTTTGCGACCCTGGGCAACGGAGGAGTTCGCGTACCCCAGCAGCTCGTCAAGGGCACAGTGAGCGACTCCGGCAGGGTCTCAGAAATTCCGCCGAAAGAGGGCACTCGCGTCGTCAGCGAAGAGACAGCGGATTCTGTGGGAACCATGCTCGAAGCCGCTGTCGCCGAGGGTACAGGAACGTCTGCACAGATCAAGGGCTACAGGGTCGCGGGCAAAACCGGAACCGCGCAGATCGCCGCCGGCAAAGACCGGGAGAGCGGCCACGCCGCGAACTTCTCCGGATTCGCACCGGCAGAAAACCCCAAGGTCGCTGTGAGTGTGACCCTGCAGCGACCCACCAAGGGGTACTACGGTGGTACATCCGCTGCACCGGTGTTCTCCGAGGTCACCGGATACGCGCTGCGGCAGATGGGTGTCGCCCCATCAACTGAAGAACCGAAACTGATTCCGAAAGAATGGAAATGATGAAGCTGAGCGAACTCCCCGGCGGAGCAGCTGTTCACGGTGACGGGAACACCACCGTGAACAGTGTGAGTCTGGACTCCCGAACCGTCGAACTCGGCGGTCTCTACGCAGCCCTGCCGGGTGCGAACGCCCACGGAGCCCAGTTCGCCCAGCAGGCACTCGACCGCGGTGCCGCGGCAATCCTCACGGACCCAGCCGGCCGTGACCTCCTACCGGCGTCAGCCGGTGACATCCCGGTGCTGACCCACCCGGCACCTCGTGCGATTCTCGGTGACATCGCGGCCGCGATCTACGGAACAGACCCGCAGACGCCCGCCCTATTCGGCATCACCGGAACCAACGGCAAAACCACGAGCACCTTCATCCTCGACGGTCTGCTGCGCAGCATCGGCAGAACAACAGGGCTGATCGGAACTGTCGCGACCGTCATCGCCGGCCAGGAACAGCCCAGCGTGCGAACCACCCCGGAAGCCCCCGACCTGCACCGTCTGTTCAAAAACATGCGCGACCAGGGCGCTGACGCCTGCTCCATGGAGGTGTCCTCCCACGCGCTTAGCCAACACCGGGTCGACGGTGCACACTTCACGGTGGCCGGCTTCACCAACCTGTCCCAGGACCACCTGGACTTCCACGGGACCATGGAGGAGTACTACCGGGCAAAAGCGCTCCTGTTCACGCCGCAGTTCGCATCCCGCGGCGTCATCGTGCTGGCTGACGACTGGGCACGTCAGTTGGTGAATGACTCACAGATTCCCGTCGTCACCGTCTCCGCTCGTCCCGAAGACAACGCGGACTACAGGATCGAAGACATCGACGGTCTTTCCTTCACCCTCCGCGGGTCTTCCGTGAGCCTTCGGGCGAAGAGCCCGCTGCCGGGCGATTTCAACATCAGCAACACCGCGCTGGCAATGGCCATGCTGCTCGAATCCGGTGTGTCCGCTGACGAACTCGCAACGGCAGCCGAAGGCTTCAGCGTCAACGTGCCGGGCCGGATGGAAGTCATCTCAGAACAGGCTCCGCGCGCCATCGTCGACTACTCCCACACACCCGACGCAATAGAAAAGGCGCTGGCGGGGCTTTCGGGCCAGCCGCTGGTAGTGGTGTGCGGTGCCGGTGGAGAACGCGACCACAGCAAACGCCCCCTCATGGGGCGGGCCGCGGCAGAAAACGCCGACGTCGTCATCATCACCGACGACAACCCGCGCAGCGAAGACCCCGCGACGATCCGCGCTGAAGTGATTGCCGGCGCCCGCGCAGCAGTGGCTGACGGCACCAGCCGGGCAGCCGCTGACGCGATCGTCGAGTACGCCAGCAGGCGCGAGGCAATTGAGGCCGGTGTTGCGGCAGCGGGTGAGAGCGGCACCGTGCTGGTGGCGGGCAAGGGACACGAGCCCGGCCAGGACTACGGCGATACCAAGCTGCCGTTTGACGATCGTGAGATAACACGCACCGCCGTTTCACAGCGCGGTTCTTCCGCCGCCACCCGGTAAGGTCTGAAGGTATATGAAGGAATTCACTGCTGAAGAAATCGCCGCCGCGACCGGCGGCGAACTCTACGGAATCACACCGGACACGGTTCTGTGCGCCGGTGTCGTCACCGACTCCCGCGAAGTGGCGCCGGGCGACATCTACGTTGCGCGCACCGGCGAAAACCACGACGGCCTCGAATTCGCCGCGGCGGCCGTACAGGCCGGTGCGGCCCTCGTCATCGCCGAGGCCGTCCCATCCGTCGACGGCGAACACCTGCCGTCCTGTGTTGTCGACGATGCAACGGCCGCTCTCGGTCAGCTGGCCAAAGCGAACGTCGAAGCCCTTCGCAGCTCAGGCGAACTCACAGTCGTCGCAATCACCGGTTCTGCCGGAAAGACCACCGTCAAAGACCTCGCGGCAGCACTGCTGTCAACAGCCGGCGAGACCGTGTGGCCGCCGAATTCCTACAACAACGAAGTCGGTGTGCCGCTCACGGCGCTGCGCGCTGACGCTGACACCCGCTTCCTCGTGCTTGAAATGGGTGCGCGCAACATCGGCAACCTCGCCTACCTGACCTCGCTCGTGCGTCCCGACATCGGCGTTGAGCTCGGAGTCGGCTCGGCCCACGCCGGGGTCTTCGGCTCGATTGAGAACACGGCACGGGCAAAAGCGGAGCTTATTGAAGCGCTCGTGCCCGGCGGAACCGCGGTGCTCAACGGCAATGACCCGCGCGTGCGCTCCATGCAGTCAGTTCTCGCCGAAGGTGTTGACACCCTGTTCTTCGGTTCGAACCCTGACGAAGGCGTGTGGGCGTCCAACGTCGACATCCAGCCATCCGGTCGCACGGCGTTCGATCTGCACCTGCCTGACCACGACGAACCACTCCACATCGAACTTGCGCTGCTGGGCGAACACCACGTGACCAACGCTTTGGCCGCTTCGGCCATTGCACACCTGTGCGGGGTTGCGCCGAAGGACATCGCCACCATCCTGGCTACGTCCGGTGCGGCCAGCCGCTGGCGCATGGAGCTCATCGACTCGCCCGACGGCGTGACCGTGCTCAACGATGCCTACAACGCCAACCCCGATTCAATGCGCGCCGCCCTGAAGACGCTTGCCGCCATGGGCGCCGGTGATGCCGATCATCCGCCGCGCAGGACCTTCGCGGTGCTTGGCGAAATGCTCGAGCTCGGTGACGAATCCGCGGCGGCTCACTACGAGATCGGCCACCTGGTGGTCCGTCTCAACATCACCCGCACCATCGCCGTCGGACAGGGCGCCCTGCCCATCTACCAGGCTGCCAACCTCGAAGGATCCTGGGGCAGCGAGGCGGCCTGGGTGCCCACGGTCACGGAAGCGCGAGAACTTCTGGCTTCCGAAGTCGAACCCGGTGACATTGTTCTGTTCAAGTCCTCCCGCGACGCCGGTCTGCGATACCTGGGAGACGAATTCGCAGGAGTTTCTGTAGCCCAATGATCGCAGTCGTCCTCGCCCCGTGCTTTGCCCTGCTGCTGACGCTGCTGGGCACGCCGCAGTACATCAAGATCCTCGTCAAGAAGAACTACGGTCAGTTCGTTCGCGACGACGGTCCTGCGTCCCACGCAACCAAGCGGGGCACTCCCACAATGGGCGGTGTCGTCATCATCCTGGCGACCCTCGTGGCCTACTTCCTGGCGCACCTGCTGACCGGCTCCACGCCGACAGTGTCGGGTCTGCTGGTCCTGTGGCTCATGACGGGGCTGGGCGTTGTCGGCTTCTTGGACGACTTCATCAAAATCTCCAAGAAGCGCTCCCTTGGTCTGCGCCCGGTGCCCAAGATGATCGGGCAGGCCTTCGTCGGAGTGACCTTTGCCGTTGCCGCGCTGTTCTTCCCGAATGCCTACGGGCAGACTCCCGCAACCACCGCGATCTCGATTTTCCGCGACACCCGCTTCGACCTCGCGTTCGCCGGCTTCGGGGTGGGCCTGGTTCTGTTCATCATCTGGGCGAACCTCATCGTCACCGCAGTTTCGAACGCGGTCAACCTCACCGATGGTCTCGACGGTCTGGCTGCGGGCGCCTCTGCGATTGTGTTTGCCGCCTATGTCCTCATGACCTCGTGGCAGTCCACACAGAACTGTGACCTCATGTCCTCAGCCCGCGCTGGCTGCTATGAGGTTCGCGACCCGCGCGACCTCGCTATTGTCGCCGCAGCCATCGCGGCCGCCTGCGTGGGCTTCCTGTGGTGGAACGCATCACCCGCGAAGATCTTCATGGGCGACACCGGCTCGCTGGCGATCGGCGGTGCTTTCGGCGGTCTGGCGATCCTGTCGCGCACGGAAATCCTGCTTGTCATTCTGGGTGGTCTGTTCGTCATCATCACCCTGTCGGTGATTCTGCAGGTGGGCTCGTTCAAGCTGACGGGCAAACGCATTTTCCGCATGGCCCCGCTGCAGCACCACTTTGAGCTCAAAGGCTGGGCCGAAGTGACGATCGTCATCCGCTTCTGGATTGTTGCGCTGGTGTTCGCGGTCATCGGCGTCGCGCTGTTCTACGGGGAGTGGGTGTCGCACATTGGCTGATGACGCGCTCACGCCCTCCGGTGATCCCGCCGGTGAACAGCTGATGCTCATTCCCGCCATCAGCCCACCGGGTGCCGAACCTGTCGACTATCCGAACAAAGAGCGGATCCCGGCGGCTATCCACGGCCCGGAGTCGTCGCTTGCCGGCATCGTCGTGTGCGTGACCGGGTTGGGCGTTTCCGGCTACCCCATGGCGGTGCACCTGGCTGAGCGGGGTGCCGAAGTCATCGTCGTCGACGCTGATGACCAGCGTGACGAATCGGAACACGAAACAATCCTGCGGGTCTTCGACGTCGATATCCGCCGCGGACCCGAACATGTCGAGAAGCTGCCGCGCACCAGCTCGGGCCGTCTGCCCGACCTCGTGTGCACCTCGCCGGGCTGGCGTCCCGACCAGCCCCTGTTGGTTGAGGCTGCCGAACACGACATTCCGGTCATCGGCGAGGTGGAGCTCGCCTGGCGGGTGCGGGGAGCCAACAGCGCCCCGTGGCTTGTCGTCACCGGAACCAACGGCAAGACGACCACCACCTCGATGCTTGATTCAATGCTGAGGGCACAGGGGCTGCAGTCGCGGGCCTGCGGCAATATCGGTGCCCCGCTGCTGGAAGCTGTGCTCGATCCGGGTGCTGAGGTTCTGGCGATCGAACTGTCGAGCTTCCAGCTGCACTGGCAGTTCTCCATGGCCGCCCATTCGGCTGCCGTTCTCAACCTGGCCGATGACCACCTCGACTGGCACGGCGGCTGGGACGGCTATGTGGCCGACAAGGCGAGGGTCTACTCCAATGTCCAGCTGGCGTGCGTCTACAGCTGCGAGGATCCCGCAACGCGTGAACTCGTCGAGGAAGCCGAAGTGATCGAAGGAGCCCGCGCGGTGGGCTTCCGTCTGGACACACCCCGTGTGGGCGAGCTCGGCGTTGTCGGAGAGATCCTCGCCGATCGGGCCTTTGCTCAGCGCCGCCAGACATCTGCACAGGAACTCGGCTCGCTGGACGACGTCGCGCAGGCCTCCGGAACACCCGGTGCAAAACCAGCTGACCACCAGGTTCTCAATGCTTTGGCGGCCGCCGCGTTGGCTCGCAGCATCGGCGTTGAACCCGCGGCCGTCCGTGATGGGCTGCGCAATCATCAAGTGGGCGATCACCGCAGCGCGATCGTGGCAGAAGCTGACGGTGTGACCTGGGTGGACGACTCAAAAGCCACCAACCCCCATGCCGCTGCCGCCGCTTTGGCCGCACACGAATCAATCGTGTGGATCGCCGGAGGACTGGCCAAGGGGGCAGACTTCACCGACCTGGTCCAGACATTTGCCGACCGGATTCGCACCGCCGTCGTCATCGGCACTGATTCATCCGAGCTGATTTCTGCTCTTGAAGCCGCGGACGTCGATTACACGGTCGTGCCGCCGTCAGGGCCCGACATCATGGAGGACAGCCGAACTCGCGGAGCAGATGTCATGCGGCGGGCGGTGGCAGCCGCCAGCCAGTACGCCGAAGACGGTGACACGGTGCTCTTGGCGCCGGCGTCGGCCAGCATGGACCAGTTCCTCAACTACGCAACGCGAGGCGATCTGTTTGCCGACGCTGTGCGAGGTGCTCTGTCGTGACCGGATCCGCCCCCACCCGGCGGAGGGGCTTCCGAACACAGATCACCGAGCTTTCCGACCGGTGGCAGCGCCTGCTTGCGCAGAAGACGACAACGTTCTACCTGATTCTCATTCCCGTCACGGCACTGACCGGCTTCGGCCTGCTCATGGTGCTCTCGGCATCGTCAGTCACCTCCGGTGATGCCAGCGTGTCGTCGGCTTTTTCGGTTTTCCTGCGCCAGGCGATCTACGCGGCATTCGGCCTGACCCTCATGGGCGTTGTGTCGTTCACGCCCGTGAAAGCGAGCTTCAGACTGGCCTATCCCGTTCTGATCGGAGCCATGATCCTGCAGGTTCTGCCGCTCACGCCGTTGGGCGTTGAGATCAACGGCAACCGCAACTGGATCCGGGTGGGACCTGTGCAGATCCAGCCGGCGGAGTTCGTCAAGATTGCCCTGGCGCTCTTCACTGCCCGCTACATGGCATTGATGGTTCGCAGGCCGTTCACCTTTAAGAACATGGTGGGCTTTCTGCTTTTCGCCGGCGGCACGGTGGGCCTGGTCATTGCGGGGCAGGACCTGGGAACGGTCATGGTCCTGTTCCTGATCCTGGGCACGGCACTGGTGATCGGCGGTCTTCCCAAACGCTGGATTTTCGGCTTGGCCACAGCCGCGGCCGGGATTGTCGCCTTCTTCGTTTTGACTAGTGAGAACCGCATGACCCGCGTGATGGCCATGCTTTCTGGCCGTGGCGGTGATTCCGGGGATCCGCTGGGTGCGCACTGGCAGTCAGACCACGGTCTGTACGCACTGGCCTCCGGAGGCTGGCTGGGTGTCGGTCTTGGTGCCAGCCGCGAAAAATGGTCGTGGCTGCCAGAAGCCCACAACGACTTCATCTTCGCAATCATCGGCGAAGAGCTCGGTCTGCTGGGCGCAGCCGCAGTGATTGCGCTGTTTGCCGTCCTTGGCTTCGGGATCTACCGGCTCATGGTGCAGTCCACAAGTGTTTTTGTGCAGACGGCATCCGCGGCTGTCTTCGCTTGGCTGATCGGCCAGGCCGCGGTCAACATCGCGGTTGTTGCGGGCATCGCCCCGGTGATCGGCGTGCCGCTTCCCTTTGTGTCCTACGGTGGGTCGTCGATGCTCGCGGCACTCATCGCCGCTGGTCTTCTGCTGTCCTTTGCCCGTTCAGAGGAGGGGGTCGCCGATGCTCTGCGTGAGCGGCGGTCCCGGTTCTGGGGCTCGCTGTCGTTCCTTAAGAGGAGGAGCTGAATTTGGTCAACGTTCTCTTTGCCGGCGGCGGCACAACGGGGCACGTAGCTCCGATGCTGTCGATTGCCGAAGACCTGCGGTTCCAGGACCCTGACTCTGACATTCTCATGCTGGGGACAGACGAAGGACTGGAGAAGCGACTGGTTCCGCACGCGGGCTACCGCCTGCAGACAATCCCGAAGGTGCCCTTCCCACGGGGACTGAGCCCAAAGATGCTCACCTTTCCGTTCCAGTTCACCTCCAGCATCCGCCAGGTGCGCCGTCTGCTGAAGAAGCAGAAGACAGATGTTGTCGTCGGCGTGGGCGGTTACGTGTGCCCGCCGGCGTACCTGGCTGCCAAATCACTGGGCATCCCGATTGTTCTGCACGAAGCGAACGCGGTTCCCGGCATGGCCAACAAGCTCGGTGCCCGGTACGCCGAGGCATCGAACATCGGCTTCACCTTCGCTTCGACCCCCATGGCCGGCGAGCAGGTGGGCATGCCCATGCGCATTGAAATCGCCCAGGTTGATCGCAGCGACAGGCAGCAGCGTGCGCAGGCGGCCGAACGGCTCGGCATCAACCCGGATATGACGACCCTCGTTGTCACGGGAGGGTCCTCTGGCGCGCAGAAGATCAACGAGGCTTTCGTCCAGACCGCGGCAGAGTTCACCGGAGTCCAGGTTCTGCACATCACGGGTGCTGGCAAAGCCGATGAACTGCGCGAAGCAGCGAAGGACAGCCCTGACTACCACGTCGTTGAATACGTTGACGGTATGGAAAACGCCTATGCTGCCGCGGACCTCATCGTGTGTCGTTCGGGTGCGGGAACAGTAGCCGAAGTGACAGTCGCAGAAGTGCCGGCCGTTTATGTGCCGCTGGCAATCGGCAACGGAGAGCAGAAGCGCAACGCCGCTGACTCTGTGGCTGCCGGCGCGTCAATTCTGATCGACAATGCCGACTTCACTGCCGACAGCGTGCGTAACACCGTCTTGCCGCTGCTGCGAAACCCCGAACAGCTGGAAAAGATGAGTGCAGCCGCCCGCGGTCTGGAGTTCCCCGTCAACGCCGACCGGGCGATGACGAAGAAGATCTTCGCCGCCGCAGGCATTGCGCACCCCGGCCGCGAGTACCCACCCGCCCGCCAAACGCGCCGTGAGCGCGGCACAAAGGAGAGCTGAATGAAACCCGCCCTCAGCGAGCCCATCCACTTCATCGGCATCGGCGGAGCAGGGATGTCCGGCATCGCGCGCGTCATGCTGATGCGCGGATGTTCCGTCACTGGCTCTGATGCCAAAGACTCCTCCGTCGTCACGGCTCTGCGCGCACAGGGAGCCCAGATCAACATCGGGCACAGTGCAGAAGCCGTCGACGGTGCGGGAACTGTCGTCGTGTCGTCCGCAATCCGTGAAAGCAACCCCGAGCTTGCCGCCGCCCGCAGCAAGGGGATCCCCATCATTCACCGTTCCGAGGCGCTTGCTTCGCTCATGGATGGGTACCGCACGGTCGCGATTGCCGGAACCCACGGGAAAACAACCACCACGTCGATGGCGACGGTGGCGCTGCAGGCCTGCGGGGCCGACCCGTCATTCGTCATCGGGGGAGTGCTGACGGCGGCGGGCACGAACGCGCACAGCGGAACCGGCGACGTCTTTGTTGCGGAAGCCGATGAGTCAGACGGTTCGTTCCTTCTGTACAGTCCCGAAATTGCCGTCGTGACCAATGTTGAGGCTGACCACCTCGACCACTACGGCAGCTGGGAGAAGGTCCGCGAGGCTTTTGCGCAGTTCGCTCACCGGGTCGAAGAGAACGGGGGAGTGCTCATTGCGTGTGCCGACGATGCCGGCAGCCGCGAAGTGGCCGACTTGGCACGCAGCCGAGGAGTCAGCGTCATCACCTACGGCACCTCGGAAGACGCTGACGTGCGGATCGTCGACGCCCACCACACCCACCAGTCTCAGAGCTTCGCACTGGAGACCGCAGACGGTCGATCCGGCCCGTACGAATTGAGCCTGCCGGGGCTGTACAACCTGCGCAACGCAGTTGCCGCACTGACGATCGTGGCTGAACTCGGCCTCGACGTCGATGCTGCAGCCGAAGGCTTAGGCCGCTTCGGCGGCACCAAACGGCGCTTTGAGCTCAAAGGAACGCAGCGGGGCGTGCGGGTTTTTGACGACTACGCCCACCATCCCACGGAGTTGCACAACCTGCTGACCGCGGCCAAGCAGGTAGTTGACCCAGAGCGCAGCGTCCGCGTTGTGTTCCAGCCGCACCTGTACAGCCGCACTCAGAACTTCCGCCGCGAGTTCGGTGAGGCGCTGGGTCTGGCTGACGACGTCATCGTCATGGATGTCTATCCGGCTCGCGAAGACCCGATCCCGGGTGTGACAGGGGCTATTGTCGCCGCCGAGGTGCCGCTGTCGGCTGACAAGGTCACTTTTGTTCCGTCCTTTGCCGAGGTGGCAGACCTGGTTGCGGGGCGCTGCCGGCCCGGTGACGTGGTCATCACCGCGGGGGCGGGGGACGTGACGATCGTCGGACCGGAAATCCTGGATTCGCTGCGCAGCCGATGAACACCGCGAGCCTCGACGAGCGACGCAGAGAACACCGTTCTCTGCGGGTGCGGCGGATCCTGTACGGGGTCGTCGCTGCTGTTGCTGTGCTCGCTCTGGGCGCGGTCGTATGGTTTTCCCCGCTGCTTGCGCTCACGGACGTCAAAGCTGAGGGCGCGCAGCTCGTCGACGGCGATGAAGTGGCCGCCTTCATGCTTCAAAAGCACGAAGGGACACCGCTGCCGCAGCTGCGATCCCAGCGGCTGAAAGATGAGCTTGCGGAAGAGTTTCCGCTGGCGCGCAGCTTTGACATCAGTCCTGCCGGACCTCGTTCACTCCGGGTGAAAGTGCACGACAGACAGCCGGCGTTCACGGTTAAACGCGGAGAAGCCTGGGAGATCTACGACCGCGAAGCAGTCGTGTTGGGCAAGCCCGATGACAAACCGAAAGACGTTCCCATGTTCGTCGGAACTGCTGACCGGGAGGGGATCGAAATCGCGTCCACGGTTGTCAGCAGCCTGGGGGAGAACCTCAAGCAGACCGAGGCCGTCGCCGTGAAGAGCTCCACGCGGACGGCTGTGATCATGCGGCCCAAAGAGGACTATACGGTCGCAGTCATACTCGGCGAGCCGACGGATATCAAAGCGAAACTCACGACGGCGCGCACAATCATGGAAGACGAACCACCGGTCATTGACGTGCAGAGCACAGCAGTCCCCGCGACAAAAGAGGACGCGCCGGCGTGGGCTCGTCTGCCGCGGGAAGCAGACTCCCAAGACTGACCGTCTAAGACACACCGCGCGGGTGGTTGCACACGCATAGCGGCTTTAATACCGTTCTGACGAAGACCATTATCGGCATCGACCGCTGAAAGAGGAATCGACTTGGCTGAATACCCCAATTCCGGAGCTGAGATCAAAGTTGCCGGCACCGGCGGTGGTGGTGTCAACGCTGTCCAGCGCATGATCGACGCCGGTCTGCGCGGAGTTGAGTTCATCGCAATCAACACCGATGCCCAGGCCCTTGTTCTGTCCGAAGCAGACACCAAAATCGAAATCGGCCGCGAACTCACCCGCGGCCTCGGCGCAGGCGCTGATCCTGAGATCGGCAAGCGCGCCGCAGAAGACTCCGAAGACGCCATCAAGGAAGCGCTCGAAGGCGCCGACATGGTCTTCGTCACCGCCGGCGAAGGCGGTGGCACGGGCACCGGTGCGGCTCCCGTTGTTGCGCGCATCGCACGCAGCCTGGGGGCTCTGACGATCGGCGTTGTCACACGTCCCTTCACATTCGAGGGCCGCCGCCGTTCGGAACAGGCCGAGGCCGGCATTGCCGCACTGCGTGAAGAAGTCGACACGCTCATCGTCATCCCGAACGACCGCCTCCTGTCGATTTCCGACAAGAACGTCACGATCGTCGAAGCGTTCAACGCCGCAGACGAAGTCCTGCGCTCCGGTGTGCAAGGCATCACGGACCTCATTTCCACTCCCGGCTACATCAACCTCGACTTCGCTGACGTCAAGTCGGTTATGCAGGACGCCGGCACGGCGCTCATGGGCATTGGCTCGGCAGTCGGCGAAGACCGCGCGATCCAGGCTTCGGAAGCTGCCATCTCCTCGCCGCTTCTGGAGGCCAGCATCGACGGTGCGCACGGCGTGCTCATGCTCGTCCAGGGTGGCGAAGACCTCGGCCTGTTCGAGGTCAACGAAGCTGCCCGCCTCGTGCAGGAAGCCGCTCACCCCGAAGCAAACATCATCTTCGGCAATGTCATCGACTCGGCCCTGGGTGACGAAGTCCGCGTGACCGTCATCGCCGCTGGCTTCGACCCGACCCCTAAGGGCGACCGCGAAGGCCAGCAGGCCGCGCCGGCTGTGCCTTCCGCACAGACCGCCGCCACGGCGCAGGCAGCTCGCGAAGAGAGCCCTGCTCCGGAGGTCACTGAAGCTGAACCGAAGAACGACATCCCGCAGGAACTGCCGGATGAGCGCGATGACTTCGGCGGCGATTCGCTCGACATTCCCTCTTTCCTGAAGTAACGCAGTGCTGCAGGCCAGGCACGTTCTCAGCGGTTCAGCGGGGAAAGCCCACGTGGCTTTCACCGACCGCTGGGGCGGCTACAGCTCTGGCCGCTTCAGTTCGCTCAATCTGGGCCGTTCGGTTGGCGACGACGACACCCTCGTCGACGCCAACCGTTCCGCGTTGGCTGCGGCACTGTCGCTTTCGGCCGACAAGATCAGCTTCGTCAGCCAGGTGCACGGAACTGACGTCCACCACGTGCAGACGGAAGGCGACGTCGCTGAAGGGCCGCAGGCCGATGCGCAGATCACGTCTTTGGCGGGAATCGGGTTGGCCGTACTGACCGCTGACTGCGTTCCTGTGGCACTCGCTGCACCGGACACTGGACACATCGGAGTTGTGCACGCGGGACGCCGCGGCATGCTGGACGGCGTTGCGGTGCGCGCTGTCGAAGAAATGCGCGAGGCGGGTGCCCGGAACATCTTCGCCTACATCGGCCCGTCCATCTGCCCTCGCTGTTATGAGGTTCCTGATCGGATGCGCGCCGAGGCTATGGAAGTCTGCCCGGTTGCCGGAGCAGTTTCCGCTGCGGGAACAGCCGCGATCGACGTAGCGGGCGGAGTTGCTCATCAGCTGGTGCAGTCGGGTGTTGAGATCGCGGAGTTTTCGCGCACCTGCACATATGAAGCTTCTGAGCTGTACTCCTACCGGCGCGAACAGACCACCGGCCGGATGGCTGTTGTCGCATGGTTTGAATCACGCCGCGACACGCCTTAGATGATCGATCTATTTGTACTCGCTCTGCGATAGTTTCGTGGAGAGAGTTTCCCCCGGACGGCACCAGGAGGTCCCGTGTCTACTCTGAAGAAGATCGGCAACTACTTCGGCTTCGGCGAAGAAGAGTACGACGACGCCTACGCGCACGAAGAAGTGCGCGCTGAACAGCCCGAGCAGGCTGAACCGGCGTCCGAGCCAACCTCGATCGTCCCGAATGAACCTGCTCCCGAACCCGCGCAGGTCACTCCCATCCGCGCATCCGTGCGCCCGGTAGAAACGGCGGCACCCTCAACTATGTCTCGCATTCAGACGATTCACCCCCGTTCGTACAACGACGCCAAGATCATCGGCACCACCTTCCGTGAAGGCGTGCCGGTCATCATGAACCTGTCCGCTATGGACGAAGCGAACTCCAAGCGGCTCGTGGACTTCTCTGCCGGCCTGATCTTCGGCCTGCGCGGTTCCATCGAAAAGGTCACGAACTCGGTGTTCCTCCTGACACCCGAGAACATCGAAGTGACCGCAGAAGCTGACGGTGAAGAAGATTCGCAGGCGAGCTTCTTCAACCAGAGCTGAGAGAACCGACCGGGTACTCCGGGTACTCTAGGGGCGGCGGGGCAACACCCGCCGCCTTCTTCATTGGAAAGGGCACAGAGTGGGTTATCCATTCATCATCGTGGGCATGTTGCTCAACCTGTACGTCTACGTGCTCATCGCGCGCGTGATTTTTGATCTGATTCAGGTTTTCAGCCGTGACTGGCGGCCGCAGGGCTTCATGCTGGCAGTCGCTGAAATCATTTACACACTGACGGATCCGCCGGTGAAAGCGGTTCGCAAGGTGATTCCCCCGCTGCGCTTGGGAGGCATTGCCCTTGACCTGGGTTTCATCATCGTCTTCATCGCGGTGCAGGTTCTCGCCGGGATGCTCATTCGCTTCGGCTACACAATGCTGTAGCAGTGGCTTTCACATAGCGAAGTTCTGCAAAAAATCACAATTCAGCCGGCCTGAGCAGGCATTCGAAAAGACAAAACGCCTCGCTGTGGTCTAAAGTGTTGTTTAATATCGTTCATCGATGTAGCAACTGTAATCTCGATAAAAGGTGGGCTCATGGCGCTTACGCCTGAAGACGTAGTTAACAAGCGGTTCCAGCACGTTAAGTTCCGTGAAGGTTACGACCAGGACGAAGTCGACGACTTCCTTGACGAGGTCGTAGTTGAACTGCGCCGTCTTTACACCGAAAACGACGATCTTCGCCAGAAGCTCTCGGCTGCCGAAGCCAAGGTTGAAGAACTGCAGTCGAAGAAGGCTCCCGCCTCTGCTCCGGCTGAAGCTCCCAAGGCTGAAAAGAAGGCTGAGGCTGCTCCTGCAACTGCTCCGCAGGCTCCCGCCAAGACCGAAACCTCTGCTCCGGTCGAAGCTGACAAGGCAAAGGAAGAAGCAGCCGCTAAGGAAGCCCCTGAAGCCAAGGAAGCTCCCAAGGCTCCTGCCGCCCCGGCCGCTTCCGCCGGTGTTGCCGGCGCCGCCGTCGGTGCGTCTGCTGCTGCTCCCGCCGCACAGGGCGGCGACCAGGACGCTCACGGCCTGATCGCTCTGGCCCAGCGTGTCCACGACGAACACGTTGCCGAAGGTGAGCGCACCCGCGACAAGCTGATCGGCGAAGCCGAAAAGAAGTCCGCTGACATTCTGTCGGCCGCCGAAAAGAAGCGCGACGAAACGCTGAGCCAGCTGGAGAACCAGAAGGCTTCGCTCGAACGCGAAATCGACGGTCTGCAGAACTTCGAACGCCAGTACCGCACCCGCCTCAAGAGCTACCTGTCGGACCAGCTCCGCGACCTCGAAAGCTCGGGCACCCTCGCACCGGAAACCCTTTCCGGCAGCAAGGTGGGCGGAAACTCGAACTCACTCTGATCTCTCACATGACAGAGGCGGCCATCTTCTGATGGCCGCCTCTGCTTGTATCCGATTCCTTTGCCGAAGCTTCCAAGGAGAACCGTGAACCGACGCTCAGCACGCCTGCTGTTGGCAGGCATCGCAGCTCTGGCTTTTGCGCTTGACCAGGCGACCAAAGCCATCGCGGTCATTGCACTTGTAGGTCAGCCGCGCATTGCAGTCCTCGGTGACTTCGCTGGCTTCGTTTTCCTGCGCAATCCAGGCGCAGCCTTCGGCCTCGGTGCTTCGAACACGTGGATTTTCAGCGCGATTGCCGTTGCCGTGTTCTTTGCAATCGTGATTGCGGCCCGCCGTTTGCGCTCACCGCTGTGGGCGGTTGGACTCGGGCTTCTGCTGGGCGGCCTGCTGGGCAACCTGTTTGACCGCCTGTTCCGACCGCCCGGGTTCTTCCACGGCGCGGTTGTCGATTTCATTGACCTGCATTTCTTCGTGTGCAATGTTGCCGACATCGCGATCACCGGGGCGGCGGCAATTCTCATGCTGGCTGCACTCAAGGGCACCCCGCTGGACGAAGCGCAGGCTCAACCGCAGGAGAACCATGACTGAGCGCTCTTTTCTCATTCCCGAAGGTCTTGACGGTGAACGCATCGACGCTGCACTGTCGAGGCTTTTGGGTCTGTCACGGTCGAAAGCCGCCCAGATTGCGGCTGAGGGCGGAGTGCACATTGACGGCGCTCTCGCCCAGAAGTCTTCGCGTGTGACCGGCGGAGCTCGTGTCGATGTCATCATGCCAGAACCGGAAAAGCCGCTGAGCATCGTGGCTGATCCCGTGCCCGGCATGAAGATCCTCTACGAAGACCCCGCCATCATCGTCGTAGACAAACCGATCGGCGTCGCTGCCCATGCCGCAGCCGGTTGGTCAGGGCCGACGGTCATCGGCGGTCTTGCGGCAGCCGGGCACAAGATCGCCACGAGCGGAGCCGCGGAACGCCAGGGCATCGTGCACCGCCTTGACGTTGGCACCTCGGGAGTCATGGTCGTCGCAAAAGGCGAACACGCCTACTCTGTCCTCAAACGGGCCTTCAAACAGAGGGAAGTCGACAAGACCTACCACGCGCTCGTCCAGGGGCTGCCAGACCCCGTAATCGGAACAATTGAAGCCTCCATCGGACGCCATCCGCGCCGTGACGGCCTGTACGCGGTCCGGTCTGAAGGCAAACACGCCATCACCCACTACACGCTTCTGGAAGCTTTCAGGTCGGCCAGTCTGCTCGAAATCGATCTGGAAACCGGGCGCACCCACCAGATTCGCGTGCACATGTCCGCTACGAAACACCCGTGCTGTGGTGACCTCCCGTACGGAGCCGACCCGGTCTTGGCCCAACAACTGGGGCTTGAGCGGCAATGGCTGCACGCCGTGCGACTGGGGTTCGTGCATCCCGAATCGGGGGAGTACGTAGAATTCGAATCCCAGTACCCGGCTGATCTGCAGAACGCGCTCGACCACCTGCGCGCTGCCGCCGGCGAGTAAGGAGAGCAGAATCCGTGGCTGACAGCTTTTCGCACCTGCACGTTCACACCGAATACTCGATGCTCGACGGGGCGGCACGCCTCGGAGATCTCATGCAGGCTGTCAAAGCCAGCGGTATGGATTCGATTGCGATCACCGATCACGGCTACCTGTTCGGTGCGTTCGACTTCTACTCGCAGGCTGTCGCCAACGGAATCAAGCCGATCATCGGCTTGGAAGCCTATGTGACACCGGGAACCTCACGGCACGACAAGACTCGCGTCAAATGGCGGACTGACGAAGCCCAGCGCGGCGACGACGTATCCGGCGGCGGTGCGTACACCCACATGACCATGTGGGCACGCGACAACCGGGGAATGTCGAACCTGTTCAAAGCCGCCTCCATGGCTTCTCTTGACTCGGTTTTCGGCAAATGGCCGCGCCTGGACCGGGAACTGCTGTCGAAGCACTCCGAGGGCATCATCGCAACAACCGGATGCCCTTCCGGAGAAGTGCAGACGCGCCTGCGCCTCGGTCAGTTCGATGAGGCACTTGCCGCCGCAGCGGAGTTCCAAGACATCTTCGGCAAAGAGAACTTCTTCTGCGAAATCATGGACCACGGGCTCAGCATTGAAAAGCGCGTGTCCAAAGACCTCCTCGAGATCGCCAAGCGCCTCGACCTGCCGCTCGTGGCAACCAACGACCTCCACTACACCCACGAATCTGACGCAAAAGCCCACGAAGCGCTCCTGGCCATCCAATCCGGTTCGAAGCTCATCGAACCGACCTACGATCAGGGCGGTTCGCGCTTTGCGTTCTCCGGCACCGGCTACTACCTGAAATCCGCGGCCGAAATGCGGGCCCTGTTCAAAGAAATGCCGGAGGCCTGCGACAACACCCTGCGCATTGCCGAAATGTGTGATGTGTCTTTTGACACGAATGCGAACTTCATGCCGAAGTTCCCCACACCCGATGGCGAAGACGAAGAGTCCTGGCTGTACAAGGAAGTCGACAAGGGTCTGCACTACAGGTTCCCCGACGGCATTCCCGACGATGTGCGCAAGCAGGCGGACTATGAGCTCGGAATCATCTCGAATATGGGATTCCCCGGCTACTTCCTCGTGGTTGCCGACTTCATCAACTGGGCGAAGGACAACGGCATTCGCGTAGGCCCCGGCCGAGGCTCCGGTGCGGGCTCCATGGTCGCCTACGCCCTGCGCATCACCGACCTCAATCCGCTTGAACACGGACTGATCTTCGAACGGTTCCTCAACCCCGACCGCGTGTCGATGCCCGACTTCGACGTCGACTTCGACGACCGTCGACGCGGCGAGGTCATCGAATACGTAACCCGCAAATACGGCTCCGAATACGTTTCGATGATCGTCACCTTCGGCACCATCAAAACCAAGCAGGCGCTGAAAGACTCCGCGCGCGTGCTCGGCAAACCGTTCTCGCTGGGGGAACGGCTGACAAAGGAGCTTCCGCCGGCGGTCATGGCCAAGGACATTCCCCTGGCCGATATCGAAAACCCCAAGGCGCCTCGCTATGGGGAAGCCGGGGACTTCCGTACGTTCATCGAAAACGATCCGGAAGCACGCGAAGTCTTCGACACAGCACTTGGCCTGGAGGGCCTGAAACGGCAGTGGGGCGTGCACGCCGCCGGCGTCATCATGTCCTCAGCGCCGATCATCGATGTCATCCCGATCATGCGCCGTATTCAGGACGGCCAGGTCATCACGCAGTTCGACTATCCGACAGCTGAGGGCCTCGGACTGATCAAGATGGACTTCTTGGGGCTGCGGAACCTGACGATCATTTCGGACGCGATTGAGAACATCAAGGTCAACCGCGACTTCGACCTCGATCTGGAAACCCTCGAACTGGATGACCGGGCGACCTACGAACTTCTGGCCCGCGGGGACACCCTCGGTGTGTTCCAGCTGGACGGCGGGGGACTGCAAGGTCTGCTGCGGCTGATGAAGCCGGACAACTTCGAAGACATTTCGGCAACCCTGGCCCTGTACCGCCCAGGCCCCATGGGCGCGGATTCACACACCAACTACGCCAAGCGCAAAAACGGTCTCCAGCCGATCACCCCAATCCACCCGGAACTTGCCGAACCCCTGGCAGAGATCCTCGACACGACCTACGGCCTGATCATCTACCAGGAGCAGGTCATGGCGATCGCGCAGAAGGTCGCCGGATATTCGCTCGGTCAGGCAGATATTCTGCGCCGCGCTATGGGCAAGAAGAAAAAGGCCGAACTGGATGCCCAGCAGGAGGGCTTCTTCGGCGGCATGAAGGAACGCGGCTACTCGAAAGAAGCTGCGCAGGCGCTGTGGGACATCTTGCTGCCGTTCTCGGACTACGCGTTCAACAAGGCGCACTCCGCCGCCTACGGTGTGGTGTCCTACTGGACCGCCTACCTCAAGGCGCACTATCCGGCCGAGTACATGGCGGCGCTGCTGACCTCGGTTGCTGACAACAAGGACAAGCTTGCCCTTTACCTCAACGAGTGCCGGAAGATGCACATTACGGTGCTGCCGCCGGACGTCAACGAATCGCAGCTGAACTTCACCCCGGTCGGCGACGACATTCGCTTCGGCATGGGGGCCGTGCGCAATGTGGGCGACAACGTGGTTGATGGAATCGTCAACGCCCGCGCTGAAAAGGACGACTTCACCTCGTTCTCGGATTTCCTGGACAAAGTGCCCTCCCACGTGTGCAATAAGCGCACGGTGGAATCGCTCATCAAATCGGGCGCTTTTGACTCTCTCGGTGAAACCAGGCGCGCTCTGGTCGAGATCCACGAGGAAGCTGTGGACTCGGTCATCGGCGTCAAACGGCAGGAGGCTGTCGGCCAGTTCGACCTGTTTGCCGGTTTGGGTGAAGGCGAGGGAGCTGAATTCTCGGTCCCCGTGCCGGACCGGCCCGAATGGGGCAAGAAGGAAAAACTCGCCTTTGAGCGCGAAATGATCGGCCTGTACGTGTCGGATCACCCGCTCAACGGACTCGACGGTGTGTTGGCGAGCGAAGCCGATACGTCGATTGTGCAGCTGCTGGATCCTGAAAGCCACGTGCGCGACGGTTCGAGTGTGACGGTGTGCGGCATCATCACGCAGGTGCAGCGCAAAGTGTCGAAGAACTCCGGCAAGCCCTATGCCATCGTCACGGTCGAGGACTTGGAAGCGAGCCTGGAGATCATGTTCTTCGGCGACGTCTACGAACCCGTTGCCTCGCTGTTGGCCATCGACCTGGTGGTGACGATCACCGGCCGGGTCCGCCAGTCGGATGACCGGCCGACGTCGCTCATGGCCCAGTCAATGACGATTCCGGATGTCACTGACCCCGAGGACCGCCCCCTCGTGCTCACCGTTCCGCACTCGCTGCTGAGCGAACAGTTGGTCACCCAGCTCGGTGACATCCTGCGGTCCAACCGCGGAGCCACAGAGGTGCGCCTGGCCATCAAGGAACCTGGACGCACCACCCTTATGCGTTTGGACAGTTCCTGCAGTGTGACCAGCGGCCCGAGCCTCTTCGGTGACCTCAAGGCCCTTTTGGGCCCGCGCTGTCTGCAGGGCTGACAGCCGCTGGCTGTTCTCTGGCTGGACTCACGAGGCGGGTGCAGCACAATCTGCTCCGCTGGGATCCGTAGACTAACGGTGTGACTGAACTTCTTCGCCGCATCGATCTGCGCAACACGGACATGGACCGCCGCACCCTTCGCACCGCGGTGCCGCGAGCCCACGCGGGCTTTTCCCACGCCGCGGGTGCGGCAGCCGGGGTGCTTGCCGACGTGCGTGAACGCGGGCGCGAAGCAGTTGTTGACCTCACCCACCGCTTTGACGGTGTGCGGTTGGAGCGCGTGCGTGTTCCCGAGGCCGAACTGAAAAAGGCCTATGACGATCTTCCCGCGGATGTCGAAGCAGCTCTGCGTGAAGCCCGTGCTCGGCTGGAGCGTGTGTCCGCTGGACAGCTGCCGGCGGATGACACCCAGACTTTCGCCCATGGCGGCACCGTCACCAGCAGATGGCAGCCGGTCGAGCGGGTGGGCCTGTATGTTCCCGGGGGACTGGCCGCGTACCCGTCTACTGTGCTGATGAACGCTGTGCCGGCTTTGACGGCCGGCGTGAAGTCGATGGCGATTGCTTCGCCTCCGGGCCCTGACGGTCTGCCCAACCGCACGGTCATGGCGGCCGCCCACCTGCTCGGAGTGACCGAAGTGTGGGCGATGGGCGGAGCCCAGGCGATCGGAGCTTTCGCGTACGGATTCTCTGATGGGGAAGACCTTGAGCCAGTGGATCTCATCACCGGTCCGGGCAACGCCTTTGTCGCTGCGGCAAAGGCCGAAGTGCGCGATGTTGTGGGCATTGACGCTGTTGCCGGTCCCACTGAGATCATCGTTGTAGCCTTGAGCGGTTCACGCCCCGACTTTGTTGCGGCTGACCTTCTGAGCCAAGCGGAGCACGACCCCCTTGCCGCTTCGGTTCTGGTGACCGACAGCGAAGACTTCGCTGACGCCGTCGATGCGGCTCTTGCCGAACAGACGGCGAAAACCCCACACCGTGAGCGTGTCGAACAGGCTCTGCGGGGCGAACAGTCCGGCACGATCCTGGTGTCCTCTGAGGACGACGCGATTGCCGTGGCAAACGCCTACGCGGGCGAACACGTTGAAGTTCACGGCGACGGTGCAGAGGAAGCTGCGCGTGGGATCGTCAACGGAGGTTCGGTTTTCATCGGCGATTATTCTCCCGTGGCTCTGGGGGACTACTGCTCCGGCTCTAACCACGTGCTTCCCACCGTCGGTTCGGCAGCATTTGCCTCCGCGCTGGGCACCGTGTCCTTTATGAAGGGCAGCCAGGTGATCAGCTACTCGAAGGAGGCGCTGGAGGCCGTTGCCGGTCACATCAGCGCGTTCAGCAGAGTGGAAGACCTGCCCGCGCACGGTGCAGCCGTGCAGATTCGGATGGAGGGCTGATGCACTGTCCTTTCTGTCGCAATGCTGATTCGCGCGTTGTGGATTCGCGGACTGCGGAAGACGGCGCCTCGATCCGCAGGCGCCGGCAGTGCACCGCGTGCGGCCGCCGTTTCACCACAATGGAGGCCACCAGCCTGTCTGTCATCAAACGTTCCGGTGTGACCGAGGAATTTTCCCGTTCCAAGGTGATTTCCGGTGTGCGCAAAGCCTGCCAGGGCCGTCCGGTCGAAGAAGACGACCTCGCCAAGCTCGCCCAGACGGTCGAAGAGGCAATCCGTGCTCGTGGTGTTGCTGAAATCGATGCGGACGAAGTGGGCCTGACAATCCTGAGCCCGCTGCGCGAGCTCGACCAGGTGGCCTACCTGCGCTTTGCCAGTGTGTACCAGGGCTTTGAAAGCCTCGAAGACTTCGAAGAGGCCATTGAATCACTGCGCGCCGAACGCGACGGACGGGCTGCAGAGAAAGAATTCTGACAGTGACTTGCGTCCCGCACAGTGCATGTGTATAAAATGAGGGCACACACTTAAGTGTGGTCGCAACAGGCGGCATCGGAGGGGAAGCCGGTGCCGCCTGTTTTTATTTCCCTTCAACCCTCAGGCGGCGCCCTGACCAGCGATTACAGTAGAGCTGCCGGTGCGCGGTCAGCGCCGGATGCCGGAGACCCCAACAGCTTTAGCCCCATGTGCGTCCATCGCCTTTCAACCGCAGATTCTGGCCAATCGGCAAGGGCTGCTGTCATAGCCAGAACGTCAAGATAGTCCTGATACAGCCGTGATGAAATCGTGGCACCCGAAGAACCCAGGGCGCGCAGTATGCGGCCGTCGAGAATCATGGGCTTGTCGGCTGTTTCCAAAGACCATTCCGGCTGTGAGAAATAGGCGAGCTTGGTGAAAGTGGACGGTCCGATGAACGGTACGGCGCCGTTCCACAGGGAAAATGTTTCCGCGGCGGTAAGCCCGCGCCCGCGGTCGACGAGATCGGCAAGAACCTGACCGAAGCCATCGACTGCCGGTGCGCGGCACGCTCGATAGACGCTGCGGGCCTGTGTGCCGCTGCCGTAGGCGGCCGCTGCGGCGAAGAACTCCACGGCATCCTCAGCGGTGCTCACGTCGCGGCCCAGCGCAAACAGCTGACCGCGCGAAATGCGCGCTCTGCTGTTCCAGCCGTCGGAGTGCAGAACTTCCGGCAGCGGGCAGTCCTCCGGCCACCACTGGGCGAAATGCTGCGGACGGAATTCAATTTCATCGGTTGATTCGCTGCCGTGGGGAGTGCCCAGTTCGCGGCAGAGTTCCAGGGGTGATGGAAATGACATGATGGCCTCTTTTCTGCTGCTCGTGCCGACACTCTTACACGAGGCACTGACACACCGAGACCACGCCGCCTGCGGCGGTTTCCGCGGACTGTTCTTACAGCCAGGCGGTGACGAGCGAATCCCTGCTCTCAAACACGCCAAGACGCGCTGTTGCGCGGGTGAGCGCAACATAGAGATCGCCCACGGCAGCCGAATCCCCGGCGGGTGCGAAGTCAGCCGGCTCGACGAGGGCGACAGCATCGAATTCCAGGCCTTTTGCCTGATGGGGCTGCAGCAGGGCAATGGGGAAGTCGATGCCGGACGTGCCGATGCCGTACTCAACGCCAGCCTCCTCCAACGCCTGTGCAGCTTCCCGCAGCTGTGGCGAGGTGCCGATCACCGCGGCCCGACCGCCTCCCAACTCTCGGAGCTGTCCGGCCGCCCAGACAGCGGCAGCCGGCGGCACCGCGTCAGAGGAAAGCCGGGACACCGCGGGAGCCGTGTCACCATCGCGAACCGGTGTGGGCACCTCGAGGTTGGGGAAGTGCGTGCGCAGCAGCGCGTTCGCAGGCTCCAAGATCGAAGCGGGAGTTCGGTAGGAGACCGTCAGCTCGGTCAGCGACAGGCGGGAACCCACGTGCGGCGAGAGCACACTCTCCCACGTGCGCGCGGCATCCGTCAGACTGGCTTGAGCGAGGTCGCCGACAATCGTGGCGGACTTGCTCGGCACCCGCCTGAACAGCAGGCGCAGCTGCATGGGGCTGAGCTCCTGAGCTTCGTCGACAACCAGATGTCCGTAGGTCCACTCGCGATCCTCCGCGGCGCGCTCCGCCAGCGGACGATGATCGCCGCCATCGGAAAAACGCTGGGCCAGCAGCTCAGCAGACACGAAATCTGACGTGCCCATCATGTCGTTGACAGCCTGCGCGTACTCCGTTTCTGCGTTCGCTCGCGGGCGCACCTCAGCCGAGCCCAGCAGCTCCTCGAGTTCGTCGAGCAGCGGAATGTCCTCAACCGTGATCGGCTCGTCCTTGCTGCGGCGCAGGCGCGCCATCTCCTCGTAGGACAGCAGGCCATCGCAGGCGGCAACGAGTTTCGCCGGCTTCGTGTACAGGTCACTCAGCACACGACCAGCGCTGACAGGCAACCAGCACAGGTTGATGGCTCGGCGCACATCCGTCGACATGCGCAGGTCGGCCATGTGGTGGCCACGCGGATCATCCATGCCGGCCAGGGGTGAGTTCTGCAGCAGCTGTTCGACGAGTTCGTCGAGGATCTGCTGGACAAAGCCTTCGCGCGCCGCGTTGTGGGGCTTGCCCGAGCGCTGCGCGTTCTTGATCGCCTTGCGCACGGCCTTGCGTTTGAGAGTGACCCGCTGTGCACCGACGGCGAGCTCTTGGTCGCCATCGGGCACCCGCTGGTAGCCGCGCACAGCGCGCTTGATGACGTCGACCATCCGCAGGCTGCCTTTGACCGCGGCGGTTTTCGGTCCGTCGTGCAGACTGGCCTCGTAGCCGGGCAGCAGCTGGCCGGGGGTCAGAAGAACAGCGCCGGTTTCGCCGAGGCTGGGCAGCACCTGTTCGATGTACTTGAGGAAAACCGGCGTGGGGCCGACGATGAGCACACCCGAACCGGCGATTTTGGTGCGCTGCCTGTACAGGAGGTATGCGGCGCGGTGCAGGGCCACCGCGGTCTTCCCGGTGCCGGGTCCACCCTGGACGACAACCGTTTGGTCGGCGGGGCGGCGGATGATTTCGTCCTGTTCTGCCTGAATTGTCGCGACGATATCGCCCATGCGTCCCGTGCGGTGGCTTTCGAGTGCTGCCATGAGCGCGCCTTCGCCGTGCAGGTCGTCGCGTTCGGCGGCGGTCAGCGCATCGAGGTCCAGGACGTCGTCTTCCAGGCCGATGACGGTGCGCCCTCGTGTGGCGATGTGCCTTCTGCGGATGACGCCGGTGGGGTTGGCTGCGGTGGCCCGGTAGAACGGTTCGGACGCGGGTGCTCGCCAGTCCATGAGCAGCTGAGTCTGGTCGGAATCTGAAATGCCGATGCGCCCGATGTAGGTGGTCTTGTCATCAGCCATGTCGAGCCTGCCGAAGCACAGGCCGGTTTCAGCTTCGCGCAGGCGCAGCAGCTGGTCTTCGTACATGGTGGCGAAGGCATCGCGCTCTGAGCGGTTTTGGTGGTTGCCGCCGACTTTGGATGCCCGAACGGCGCTGAGTTTGCTGTGCGTTTCTTCGCGCAGGCTGTCCAAGCGCTCATAGACGCGGGAAACGTATGTCTGTTCCCGCTGGATTTCGCTGTTTTCCGGCACCGTTCTCCCTCCGATCGGCATTCAATTATGCCGTGGCCGCGCCCGCGCGCACGCACTGGGGTGGGCCGGGATTCAACGGCCGGTGAAAGCTGTCAGCTGTGTGCCCTCGAGGACGCGGGCAACTGCGGGCCCACCGCGCAGGGCGCGGGCCACGATGCCGGGTTCGGGTGGGGTGTGGGCGGCGATTCCGACCGCGTTGCCGTAGCGGCGACCGCGCATGTTGCCCGGGTCGATTGCCAGGGCGACGTAGGGAAAAGACTGCTGCAGTAAGCGCAGTTCGCCTTTCAGCCGCTCATGAGGTGGAGCTGCCGCGATGTTGAGCAGGAACGTGCCGCTGGGGGCCAGTACGTTCGCGCACTGGTCGAAGAACTCGCGTGTTGCCAAGGGCGCCGGAGTTTCGCTTCCGGCGAAGGCGTCGCGGACAAGCACGTCGAGGCTGCCGGTCCGGAAGGTGTGGATTTCACGTGCGCCGTCACCCGCGCGCAGCGCCAGCCGGGGCTTCTTCGGCAGGTCGAACCACTCCCGGACTTTGTCCAGCAGGGCGGCATCGATGTCGATGGCTGTCTGCTTAGAACCGGGACAGTGCGCGTCAATCCAGCGGGGCAGACTGCAGCCTCCGGCCCCGATATGAACTGCTCTCAGGGGTGTTCCGCGCCCATCGGCGTCATCGTGGCGCACCCGGACGATCCTCGACATCCAATCGAGGTACTCGAAATCCAGCCGCAGGGGATCGGACAGGGTGACGCACGACGACGGGACCCCGTTGACCCACAGGACGTATGAGTCGGGTTCGCCGGCAACGGCCTCAAGCACAGCTGTGCCCGTGTCGATGTCTACTTCGAGCTCAGCGGATCGTCGTTGTCTGCCCATGCCGTCAGTCTAGGGAGGCTCGCACTCAGGTTCGCCAGCCTGTGCACAACTTGGCCTCTGTCCACAGCCTCCCGCCACCTGTTTTCACTGCGGAGGTGAGTGGAAAACACTTCTGGCATGAAGAAGATCACCATCAGAACACCGGAAGACATTATTGAAACCGCAGTGGACATGCTCGGCTATAGACCGGAGGATTCGCTGGTCCTCCTGGGCATCATGGATCCCAACACAGAAGGACCCGGCCTGGGCGTGCTCCGCATCGACTACAGCACAGCCGCCGCACTGGGCTTCGCCGATGGATCCGCAGGAGACGTTGTGGACCTCGTGCACGGTCTTGGCAGCGTGAAAACCGTGCTGCCAGTCGTTTTCTGTGATGACCTCTACGACATTCTCGGATTGGGCGGGCCGATAGAGGCGCAGTCGTGGAAAGTGCACCGCGACGGCATCTACGCGGTCTGCGATCTGCTGGTCGACTCTGGCTATGACGTGGGGCGGCCCGTGTGGTCCGCGGGTGAACTGTGCGGTGATTTTGCCGCTCCGCGTGATGTGCGCCAGTGCAACACGGAAAACAGCCGCCCGGCTGGCATCGCGGAAGCGGCTGCACTGCCAACCCCAGAGCTCGAAATCGTACGGGCCAAAGAGTTCTTCGGGACACCAGCGGTACCTTTCCCTGTTTTGGCCGACGCTTTGGCAATGGTGGAGAGCCTGCACGCGGAAGGTGCCGCGCCAGAGGTGTGTGCTCAGGCGTTCTCGCCGCAGGCACTCAACGCGGCTGAGGCCATGCTGACCAGTCCGCGCAGGCGGGACCTGGTCATGCTCCTCATGGTTTTTCAGAATCCCGGACTGCGGCCGGCCGAACTGCCAGCAGAGTGCGACGAACATACGGAAGACTGGCTGTTGGAAGAGTTTGTTCATCCCGAGTACATGAACGAGTGCGTGGGCTACAGCGAGGCGCTGCCCGATATGCGCCGGCTGCAGCTGGGGTGTGAAGTCATGAAGATGATTGCGGCCTATGCCTCGAGTGAGGCTCTGCCTGATGCGCTCGCGGTTCTCGCATGGCTGGAATGGGTTAGGGGACGTTTGTCGTTCTCGGACTACTACGCTGCAGCGGCTCTTCACCTGGATTCAGAGCACTCGCTGGCACGGCTGCAGGCGGCCGCGGCCGAACAGGCGGTGCTGCCCGGCTGGCTGCGACACGAGCGGTTTGACGAGGTCGATTGGGTCTGAGCGGAATACCGTGAGAAGATAAAGTGTTGACCCGGTAGGTCTCAGCATTCGGCGCAGCCAGCTTAAGCCCAGCTTGAGCACGGCAGGCCGCGTGTGAAGACTTGACTTGGGTCTTACTAGTGCCATGAAGACTCAAGGCACCGCAGACGCAGTGAAAGGTGAACCGTGCCGACCGCATCCAAGGACTCCACGAAGACCAGCGCAGACGACTCGGCTGCCAAGAAGACGACGGCGAAGAAGCCCGCGTCCAAGACCACCGCCAAGAAGAGTACCGCGACGACAGCGAAGTCGAAGGCGGCCGGAACAAAGGCGACTGCAGCTAAGAAGACCACGGCTGCCAAGAAGGCGACGGCGACGAAATCCACTGCAGCTAAGAAATCGACCACGGCTGCCAAATCTACGGCCGCCAAGTCGAGCACTGCCAAGACGACGGCTGCGAAGAAGTCCACGGCTGCAAAGTCGAGCACCGCCAAGTCGAGCACTGCCAAGTCCACGGCTGCGAAGAAGACCACGGCTGCTAAGAAAACAACAGCCGCGAAGTCCACCGCGGCTAAGTCGACGGCTGCGAAGTCGACCACGGCCGCCAAGTCGACTGCCGCGAAGAAGACCACTGCCGCGAAGTCCACTGCGGCTAAGTCGACGGCTGCGAAGAAGACGACCGCCGCGGCGAAGAAGACCACCGCTGCTAAGAAGACCGCGGCTGAAGAAACACCGGAAGTCGAAGAAACCACAACGACAACAGCGGCGAAGAAGACCGCTGCCAAGAAGCCGGCTGAAAAGCCCGCGGCGAAGAAGTCGACTCGCAAGAAGAAGGACGACGAACTCGTCGAAGACGTCGAAACCCCGGAAGAACCGGAAGAGACCGACGACGCCGAAGCAACCGAAACCCGCAACGCCGAAGAAGAAAAGAAAGACGAAGAAGTCAAAGAAGCCGGCGGCTTCGTCGTTTCTGACGCTGATGATGACGACCAGCCCACGGTGCAGGTTGTCAGCGCGGGCGCGACAGCAGACCCGGTCAAGGACTACCTCAAGCAGATCGGCCGCGTGGCACTGCTCAACGCGGCAGAAGAAGTTGACCTCGCCAAGCGGATCGAAGCCGGAATGTACGCCGAGCACCTGCTGAACAACGGCGAAGTCAAAGAAGCTCGCGACCAGCGCGACTACAAGTGGATCATCCACGACGGCCGCATCGCGAAGAACCACCTGCTGGAGGCCAACCTTCGTCTGGTTGTCTCGCTGGCCAAGCGCTACACCGGCCGCGGCATGCTGTTCCTCGACCTCATCCAGGAAGGCAACCTCGGTCTGATTCGTGCGGTCGAAAAGTTCGACTACACGAAGGGCTTCAAATTCTCCACCTACGCCACGTGGTGGATCCGCCAGGCAATCACCCGTGCCATGGCCGACCAGGCTCGCACCATCCGCATTCCCGTGCACATGGTGGAAGTCATCAATAAGCTGGCCCGCGTGCAGCGTCAGATGCTGCAGGACCTGGGTCGCGAACCCACCCCGGAAGAGCTCGCCAAGGAACTCGACATGACGCCCGAACGCGTTGTCGAAGTGCAGAAGTACGGCCGTGAGCCCATTTCGCTGCACACCCCGCTGGGCGAAGACGGCGATTCCGAATTCGGTGACCTCATCGAAGACTCCGAAGCCGTTGTGCCCGCTGACTCCGTGAGCTTCACTCTGCTGCAGGAACAGCTCCACTCGGTGCTTGACACCCTGTCGGAACGCGAAGCCGGTGTGGTCTCGATGCGGTTCGGACTCAACGACGGCCAGCCGAAGACCCTTGACGAAATCGGCAAGGTGTACGGCGTGACCCGCGAACGCATCCGTCAGATCGAATCGAAGACCATGGCGAAGCTGCGCCACCCCTCGCGCTCCCAGGTGCTGCGCGACTACCTCGACTGATACGCGGCACATCCGCATACACAATCAGGCCCGGCCCCGTTCGACGGGGCCGGGGCTGATCTCGTATCTGCGGTATTCCAGTCAGAAGGACCTGCAGTCGCAGAGTGCGGAAGCGGAGAGCTTACAGCCAGTTGGGTTCGATGACGCCGAAAGCTGCATTGTGAGGGTCGATGAACTTTGCGACGCGTCCGCGCGGAGTGTTGGTCGGCTTGACCAGCAGGGCGCCGCCGAGTTCGGGCACCTTCTGGGCAAAGGCATCGACGTCTTCAACCATGTAGAACGCTTCCCAGTGCGAGGGGATCTGCGTGCCGGAAAGGTCAACGACAGCGGCCGTCAGATCAACATCACCCGGCATGGTGAACAGCTGGGCTTCTTCGCGGATGGTCGACGATCCGGTGCTCTTGGTCCAGCCGAACACCTCAGAGTAGAAGTCCGCCTTTTCAGGGGAGTGAGTGTGCAGCTCGAAGTAGACGGCCGCACCGAGTTCGCCCACTGTTCCCAGTCCGCGGGAATCGTCAAAGGTCAGCGCGCCGAATGCCGTGCCGCCGGAGTCCGAGACAAGCGCAACCGATGCTTCGCCATCGAATTCGGGAACGACCGTCATTGCCTGCCCGCCGCTGGCGTCAACAGCGGTGAGGAAGGTGTCGAGCGATTCAGCGCGGAAGTAGACAGACCAGAAGCCAGGCTGGCCTTCCGGCGCCTGCGGCGGCTGTGGGCTGATGCCTGCGGCAGCGCGTCCGCCGAGCAGCGCCTGCGAACCAAGGCCAAGGGGGCCTGCGCCGCTGAACTCCCAGCCGAAGAGTTCGCTGTAGAACTTAGTGGAAACATCCGACTGCGGGGAGCTGAGCTCCAACCAGACGGGTTGAGCAGATTGAGCAGTGTAGTCAGTCACCCGGCCATTGTCGCAGGTAAAGCTGTCGTGGTCAGCCGCGGCCCTTGAAGTAGTCTTCGATGCCGGCAGCCAGCCCCTCGGCGTAGCGCTTGCGGCCGGAATCCGTCTTCATGGTCTTTGCTTCTTCCGGGTTGCGCATTTCGCCCATCTCCATGAGCACGGCTGGCACCGTGGCGTGATTGAGACCGCCGAGGTCTGTGCGCTCGATGATGGTCTTCTTGCCGTAGCTGGGGTTGGCGCGGAAGTCCGCATCTTTGAGGCCTTTCACAAGGCTGGTGGCGAGCTTCTTGGATTCAGCGTGTTCGCGGTCCGGTGCGATGATGGCGCCGAAGCCGAACGGCTTGGTGCTTTCGGAGCCGTTGGCGTGGATGCTGACAAGGATGTCCGCCTCGGCTGCGAACTTCCCGCGCTCATCAACGCAGGGGCCGATGCCGGTGTCGTCTTTGCGCGACATGATGACGCTCGCACCTTTGTCTTCGAGCAATGTGCGCAGGTGGTCAGCGACTTTCCAATTGAATTCGTGTTCGGCAAAGCCATCTGATGTGGCTGTTCCGGTTGTGTTGCACGCTTTTGTTCCGCCGCGGCCGTCATCGACCTGCCGGGAGATCTTTGAGGCGTTCTTCATGTTGCCGCCGTTGTGGCCGGGGTCGACTGCGATCGTGAGTCCCGCCAGCGGCTGGGAGTCCTCGTCTTCTGTCGGGGTGCTCGAGGGCGCATCACTCGCTGCGGTTGGGGCCGCCGGTGCTGACGAGGTGCCGGGCCCGGGGGTGCCGCCAGCGCACCCGGTCAGGAGGAGGGCACAGAGTGCGGCAGCAAGGGCGGGGGAGCGCAGAATCATACGAACATTGAAGCACATCCGGTATGACAGGGCGGCGGGCAAATCCACGGGCTTTCGCCTGCTGAGCCCTACAATGGCAGGGCATCAGAGGGAAAGGACGTGGAAGTGGCGGCCAAAGCAGAGTACGGCGCACAGCAGCTCCAGGTACTGGAAGGGCTCGACGCGGTTCGCAAACGGCCCGGTATGTACATCGGCTCCACTGATTCGCGTGGTCTCATGCACTGCCTGTGGGAGATCATCGACAATTCCGTCGATGAAGCCCTGGCCGGCTACGGAGAAGAGATCACTGTGACTCTCTATCCTGACGGCTCCGTTGCGGTGGACGACTGTGCGCGCGGCATTCCCGTTGACATCGAACCTAAGACAGGTCTGAGCGGTGTAGAACTGGTCATGACGAAGCTGCACGCCGGCGGTAAGTTCGGTGGCGGTTCCTATGCTGCGGTCGGTGGTCTGCACGGTGTTGGCGGTGCTGTTGTCAATGCGCTGTCAGCGCGTATGGACGTCGAAGTCACCCGTGCTTCCAAGGTTCACCGTCTGTCGTTCCGCCGGGGTCGGCCCGGACGTTTCGCCGATGACGGCGCCCCCAGCCCTGAAAGTCCGTTCACTGAGAACAAGCCGGGTGAAAAGCTCGAGATCATCGGCAAGGCCAAGCGGGGTGTCACCGGAACGCGGGTGCGCTACTGGGCTGACCCGCAGATCTTCCTGAAAGACGCCGACTTCGAGTACGACAAGCTCGTTGACCGTGCCCGGCAGACCGCGTTCCTCGTTCCCGGTCTGAAGATCACAATCGTCGATGAACGCGGCATTGCGCGCGACGAAGCGGGCGAGGTCATTGAACGTCGCGAAGAAGAGTTCCGCTATGACGGTGGAATCTCCGCGTTTGCCGATCATCTGGCGCTTGACCCGGCTGTCACCGATGTGTGGCGCTTCAGCGGCAAGGGCGATTTCACGGAAACTGTTCCAGTCCTCGATAAGACCGGCCACATGGTGTCAACCGATGTCGACAGGGAAGTCGACGTTGACATCGCCCTGCGCTGGGGGACTGGCTTCGACACTCGGATCAAGAGCTTCGTCAACATCATCGCCACCCCTAAGGGCGGCACCCACCAGGCGGGCTTCGAAGCAGGTCTCGTGAAGACTGTCCGCAAAGCAGTTGAAGCCAATGCCCGCAAACTCAAAGTCGGCAAGGACAAACTGGACAAAGAAGATGTCCTGGCCGGACTGACGGCTGTCGTCACCGTCAAGCTTGCCGAACCGCAGTTCGAAGGACAGACAAAAGAGGTTCTTGGAACTCCCGCGGTCCGTCAGATTGTCAGCAAGGTCGTCGAGGACGGCCTGACTGAACGTCTTGAGGCAAGCAAACGCCAGGAAAAGGCTCAGGCCAACGCGCTTTTGGAAAAAGTCGTCGCGGAAATGAAATCGCGTATCTCCGCGCGCACGCATCGCGATAACCAGCGACGCAAAAACGCCCTCGAATCCTCGGCTCTGCCCGCCAAGCTCTACGACTGCCGCATCAGCGACGGTGACAGCACCGAGCTGTTCATCGTCGAAGGCGATTCGGCGATGGGAACAGCAAAGGCCGCCAGGAACTCGGAACACCAGGCGCTGTTCCCCATTCGCGGCAAGATTCTCAACGTGCAGAAGGCAAGCGTGTCGGACATGTTGGCGAATGCCGAGTGTGCGGCGCTGACCCAGGTGATCGGCGCCGGTTCCGGTCGCAGCTTCGACCTGGAGGCTGCTCGCTACGGCAAGGTCATCATCATGACCGACGCGGATGTTGACGGCGCCCACATTCGCACACTGCTGCTGACGCTGCTCTTCCGCTACATGCGTCCACTGGTCCAAGCTGGCCGCGTGTTTGCCGCTGTGCCGCCGCTGCACCGCATTGAGGTCATCAACCGCGGTAAGGCCAATGATGTCATCTACACCTATTCGGAAGCTGAGCTTCACCGTGAGCTGAAGAAGCTCGATCGGCGCGGCAAAGCCTACAAGCCGCCGCAGCGCTACAAGGGGCTCGGCGAAATGGATGCCGACCAGCTTGCCGAAACGACGATGGATCCCGCGCACCGGCTTCTTCGCCGCGTCACGATGGACGATGCCGGCGCTGCCGAGACCACGTTCAACCTGCTCATGGGATCTGAGGTTGCTCCGCGCCGCGAATTCATCGTGTCCGGTGCCGACGTCATGGATTCCGAGAAGATCGACGCCTGATCAGCAGGGCCTTCAACAGCCCATTCTGAATTCTGAGACACTCGTGACCACGCACGCTCAGCGTGCTCACAGAAAGTGCCATGCCGGTAGTCTAGAACCGGCATAATAATGACCGGTTCGTCGTGCGCGTGCACATCTGGCGGACCAAGCCGAACAAGGAGGCGATTGTGGATCCGGTGCTCATCGGCAGGTGGCAATTCGGCATCACCACGGTCTATCACTTCTGGATGGTTCCGCTGACCCTCGGTTTGGGTCTGCTGGTTGCAATCTTCCAGACGATGTACACCCGTACAGGTGACGAAAAGTGGCTGCGCGGAACGAAGTTCTGGGGCAAGCTCTTCCTCGTCAACTTCATCATGGGCGTTGCCACCGGCATCGTCCAGGAATTCCAATTCGGTATGGCGTGGTCGGAATACTCGAAGTTCGTCGGCGACGTCTTCGGTGCTCCTCTGGCTATGGAAGCGCTCATCGCGTTCTTCCTCGAATCGACATTCCTCGGCCTGTGGATCTTCGGCTGGGGTCGACTGTCCAAGCGCGCACACCTGACTGTCCTGTGGTGCGCTGTTATCGGTGCGTGGATCTCGGCGTACTTCATCATCGTCGCCAACTCGTGGATGCAGCACCCGGTTGGCGTTGAAATGGTCGACGGCCGTCCCGTCATGACCAACATCTGGGCAGTTCTCACGAACAACACGGCAATCGCCGCCTACACCCACACGCTTGCAGGTTCGCTCGCCTGCGGTGCCGCCTTCATGCTCGGCATTGCCTGGTACCACCTTTACCGCCGTCGCAGGGACGGCATCGACACGGTCGATGAGAAGGGCCGCGTCGTCGTGGGCGAAAACCTCGCTGTGCCCGGCCGCGACAAAAAAGACCACGAAGTGTGGTTCAAGTCGCTGCGTATCGGCGGTTGGGCCGCAGTCATCGCTTTCGTCGCGGTTGCCATCACCGGTGACATTCAGGCCAAGCTCATGTACGAACAGCAGCCCATGAAGATGGCCTCAGCGGAAGCCGCCTGCTCCGACGGCACCTCGTTCTCGGTGCTGACGATCGGCATTCCCGACTCCAACCACTGTGACGACACGAAGACTCTCATCGAGGTTCCCGGTCTGCTGTCCTTCCTCGTCCACTCGAACTTCACAGAAGAAGTCCCCGGCGTGAAGACGCTTCTGCCGGAATACGAAGAGAAGTTCGGCGGCGTCATCCCGGATGACCCCATGTACCGCGACTACGCGGGACAGAAGATCGACTACCAGCCGCTGATGATCGTCACCTACTGGGGCTTCCGCTTCATGATCGGCTTCGGTGCTCTGGCTGCGATCTTCGCCGGCTACGCGCTGTTCGCCACCCGCAAGGGAACCGTGCCGAAGTCGAAGTTCCTCGCACGCCTGTCGCTGTGGGGCATCGCGGCACCGTTCGTTGCCAACTCGGCCGGATGGGTGTTCACCGAAATGGGCCGCCAGCCGTTCGTCGTGGCCCCCAATATGGGAGCTGACGGCGTCGACGGGGTCATGCTCTACACGGCCGCGGCGATCTCTCCGTCCGTGTCTGCCGGCGCCATGCTGTTCAGCCTGGTCGCCCTGACTCTGCTGTACGGCGGTCTGATGGTCGTCGAGCTCATTCTCATCATCAAGTACGCCCGCGGCGGTGTCGCGGCTGCTATGCCCGAACTCGACACTTCGGGAAGCAAGCCGAGCGCCGAGCACGAAGACGACGACGTCCTGTCGTTCGCCTACTAAGGAGACGCTGTGGAAGCCCTTTCAACTCTGTGGTTCATCCTCATCGCTGTCCTGTGGACGGGGTACCTCATCCTCGACGGCTTCGACCTGGGCGCGGCCATGATGATGAAGACCTTCGCGAAAAGCGAAAAGGAACAGCGCGTTCTGCTCAATTCGTTCGGACCCGTATGGGACGGCAACCAGGTGTGGCTGCTGACAGCCGGGGGTGCGACGTTCGCCGCATTCCCGCTGTGGTACGCCTCGCTGTTCTCTGCCCTGTACGTGCCGCTGACGCTGGCGCTGCTCGCACTCATCCTGCGCGCCGTGTCGATTGAATACCGCGGCAAGGTCAATTCGCAGCGCTGGCGCGACGCCTGGACCTGGTGCCTGTCGCTCGGCTCGGCCGTCGCCGCCTTCTGCGTCGGTGCAATGCTGGCGCTGACCACCACCGGCATGCCGATCAACGACAACGGCGACAACGTGGGTGGTGCGTTTGCGTGGGTCAACATCTACGCGATCGTGGGCGGCCTGGCCATCCTCGGCTTCGCCTACCTGCAGGGCCTGCTGTTCACGGCTCTGAAGTCGCACGGCGAAATGCGCGTACGCGCACGTGCACAGGCAAAGAAGCTCCTGCCGCTTCTGCTGCTGTTCGCCGCTGTATGGGTGCTGATCGTCCAGTTCAAGTTCGGCAACATCGCCGGTGCCGTCATCATCGCCGTTGCGGTGCTGGCAGCAGTTGTGACGTGGATGAGCATCGGTGAGAACACCGAGCTGCGCGCCTTCCTGTTCAACGGCGTGTTCCTCGCGGCAGGTGTTGCGAGCCTGTTCGTCAACATCTACCCGCGCGTGCTGCCGTCGACGATCGATGACTCCCTGTCGCTGACAGTCACCTCTGCTTCTTCGTCGGACTACACACTCGGCGTGATGCTCGTCGTCACGGTGATCTTCCTGCCGATCGTTCTGGGCTACACCGTGTACTCGTACCGCGTGTTCGCTCGTCGTATTCACGAAAAGCACCTGCCTCCGGCGCACAGCGTTCCGGTGGCAATTGCCAGCTACCACGCGTGAGTTCACCGTGGGCTCCAGCGTCCGCCGTCCCCTCGGGACGGCGGGCGCTTGGCGTTCTTGTGGGGGTGGCCGCAGCCAAGGCGCTGGGGTTGGTGCTCATTGCCGAGGCTGCCGCTCGGGGTGTCACCGGCGTGATGGCCGGCGACGATGTTTCGCTGGCTGTTTTCCTGGGTGTGCTCGGGGCTTTTGTACGCGGGGCCACGGCGTGGGCCCAGCGGGCTGCAGGAGCGCGCGCCGCGGTCGGTGTTAAAACGGCTCTGCGCCGGAAGCTCATCGGTCGGTCTGTCGGTTCCGGCGGGCGGGATCTTGACATTGACGACGGTGCGCTGGTTCTGACCGCCACGCGTTCGCTGGATGATCTTGACGACTATTTCACGGGTGTTCTGCCCGCTTTGACGGCATCGGCTGTCATCCCTCTTGCGGTTATCGTCCGCATTGTCTTCGCGGACTGGGTTTCAGCGGCGCTTCTTGTCATCACGCTGCCCTTGGTGCCCGTGTTCATGATCCTCATCGGCCGCTATACCGAGGAGCGCGTGGGGCAGGCGCTGAAGTCCCTTGATCGCCTGTCGGACAACCTGGTGGAACTTGCGCGCGGCCTTCCGGTTCTTGTGGGGCTGGGACGTGTGCGTGCGCAGACGGAAGCTCTTGTGCGCATCAGCGACAGCTACCGGCGCACCACGATGCAGACGCTCAAGGTCGCGTTTCTGTCTGCTCTGGCTCTCGAGCTCATCTCCACTCTGTCGGTTGCTCTCGTAGCGGTTTTCATCGGTGTCCGTTTGGTCAACGGGAATCTTGATCTCAGTGCCGGTCTGCTGGCTCTTGTTCTGGCCCCCGAGGTGTTCTTGCCCCTGCGTCAGCTGGGTGCGGCTTTTCACTCCACCGAGAACGGGCTGGCCGTTTTCGACCGCATCCGCGGTCTTATCGCCTCTCCGCGGTCTGCTGTTTTCGGCTCCCGAGGTGCGGAGTCGGCCGGGCCGGAGGTGACTGTTCAGTTTGCCGAGGTGTCGGTTTCCTACGGCGATTCTGTCGCGCTGCCGCCGGTGTCGGGACAGATCGGCCCTGGTTTGACTGTTCTGACTGGGGCTTCTGGCGCTGGGAAGTCGACTTTCCTGGGTGTTCTCGCCGGTCTTGTGCGGCCGGGGGAGACCGCCTCGGTCACCGGCAGCCTGACGGGGGTTCCGGACTCACTGGCCTTTGCAGATCAGAGTCCCCGCTTCTTCACTTCGACGGTAGGCGAGGAGCTCCGCCTGTTCGGCGGTTCCGAGATTGATACGGCTGCTCTGAAGCAGCGCGCGGCTCTCGACCTGGATGATGCCGCCGCTGTGGATGCGCTCAGCCCCGGTGAAGCTCGGAGACTGTCCTTGGCGCGAGCCTTTGCGCGCGTGGATTCGGGAGCGCAGCTGCTGATTGTCGACGAACCGACAGCGCACCTTGACGATGCCTCTGCCGCGCGCATTCGACGGGAACTGCAGACCATCAGCGAATCCTGCCCCGTCATTGCGGCAAGCCACGATCCAGTTCTGACAGCAGCAGGAACACGCCTGCACATCGGCGCACCGGCACGGGACCTCGACGCGGTGGAACCGGCAGCGGACCCTGTCGAGTCGAACACTCGCCCAAACCTCGACGAGGGTGCGGAGGACGTCCGCCCCGCCTCGACATGGCAGCTGCTTCGGCGTGCAGCCGATGCCGTCGGCTTCACGACGGGACGCTTTTGGCTGGGTGTTCTGTCGGCGGTCGGTGCTGTCGCCGCCGGCACGGCGCTGACCGCAGTGTCGGCCTGGCTCATCGTCTACGCCTCATTCCAGCCGCCCATCATGTACCTGCTGGTGGCGATCGTCGGGGTGCGGTTCTTCGGCCTGAGCCGTTCTGTTCTGACCTACACTCACCAGCTCAACCTGCATCACGCGATCCTGGGCAAACTGGCTTCGCTGCGCAGGCAGCTGTGGCAGACCTTTGCCCGCGAGGGAACAGCCAACCGCGCTGTTGCGCGAAGCGATGTGGCCCTGCGCAGACTGGTGTCTGATGTCGATGACATCAGTGACGCGGCACCTCGAGTTCTGGTTCCCCCGCTTGTTGCCGTCATCATCGGTGCAGCGGCTGTCGTAGTCTTCTGGATTTTCCTGCCTCAGGCGGCACTGGCGCTTGCTGCTGTTCTTGCGCTGGCGCTCACCGTGGGGCCAGCGGCTGCGCTCTTGGCTGAGCGCCGGGCCGGTGTGCAGCGCCTGGAATACCGGGCGCGCGTGCTGGGACAGCTCACCCGGCTGCTGGCTGCTAAGTCAGATCTCATCGCCAACGGCAAAGCCGATGCGGCCGCAGCTGCGCTGATCGAAGAAGATGAAAGAGTCGGCGCGTTTGAAAAGCGCATCCTGCAGTCTTCTGGGCTCGGCGAGGGAATAGTCACGTTCCTGTTGTCGGCTCTGAGCGCTCTCATGCTTGTCATCGCCGGCCCCGCGGTGATTTCCGGCAGCATTTCTGCGGAAGCTCTGGCGATCCTCGTGCTCGTTCCGCTTGCCCTCATTGATGCTTACCTCGATTCCCTGCGGGCCGTTCAGCAGTGGCCGGCACTGGCTTCCGTCCTGCAGCGCGTACCGGAACTCGGTGCGGAAGAAGAACATGATGCGAAGCAGCCGCACCCAGTCGAATCGATTCGCAGTGCGCAGCTGCGCGGCATTCGCGCATCGTGGCCCACCGGCCCGGAGATTCTCACGGGGGTCAACGCCGATATCGCGCGAGGGCGATGGACGACGGTCACCGGGCCTTCAGGTTCGGGCAAGACCACTCTCGTGTCCGTCATCCTGCGGTTCCTCGACCCAAGCGCTGGGACCTACACGGCAGACGATGCGAACCTGCTTAAGGTGGGGCCGGAAGACCTCGCGGGCACAGTCGCCTGGTGTCCGCAGGAAGCACACGTCTTCAATTCCAGTCTGCGCGCGAACCTGCTCATTGCGCGCGATCGTGATGACCGGCCCGGCGATGACGAGCTGCTTGAAGTGCTGCGGCGCGTGGGACTGGACGAAATTGCGCGCGAACGCGGTCTGGATGCTGTCATCGGCGCCGGGGGAGAGTTCCTCTCCGGTGGGCAGAGGGGACGACTGGCGATTGCCCGCACCCTCCTGACAGGTGCCGATGTGATCGTCATCGACGAACCGACCGCACACCTCGACGTCGAGACCGCACAGGCGCTTATGGCGGATCTGCGCGAAACTCTTGATGACCGCGCTGTCGTCATGGTGACCCACGACCAGCGGTGGGTCAGCGCTGATGATCTGCGGGTGAAGCTGTAGAGCTCAGTCGCGTTTTGTGCCGAACATGATCTCGTCCCAGCTGGGGACGGACGACCGGCCGCGCTTAGCTTCTTTCTGTTCCGTTTGTTCCGCCGGCTGGGGGCTTGCAGCAGCGTCACCGCCGTCGAAAACCCCCGGTTCATCCAGCAGTGACGGCTGCGCGTCAGTGTGCTCTTCTTCCGGTGTGCTCACAGCGAGCACGGAGTCATCATCGGCCTCTTCGGGCCGCGACAGTGCGGTGTGCGCTCCGTCAGGTTCGGTTTCCGGCATTTCCGGCACTGAGCGCAGACCTGTGGGAGCCTGCGCTGATTCGGCCTCCTGTGTACGGGCGCGGCGCCTGCGGAGGCTTTCGAGAATGCGTCCCGTCTCGGCCTGGTGATCAGCGGACTTCGGGGTGCGGTCCTGGTCTTCGAAGTCGAAAACACGTTCATCAGGGCTGCCGAAGTTGGGGATCGGTCCGGAATCAGCAGGGCCGGCTTCCGACAGCCAGCGGGCGTCGTCGTCTACGGCATGGACATTTCGCTCGCGGTACTCCCAGCGCGCAGTCTTCTGCGTGCCGCGGACCGTGAAGGCCAGTTCGACGTTCCACACGCCTTCATCGGACCGCCAGGCGTCCCACTGGAGGCTGTCAGTGTCAGCTCCGCGCTTCTCCAGGCGCTCCGTGGCGACATCGCGCAGCGGGCGCGGCGTGTGGTCGCGGCTGCCGTCTTCGTAGACCGGGCTTTGGCCGGCGCTGTGGGCAATGTGGCGGCGCTCAGCCAGGACGGGCTGTTCAAAGGCCTTGATGTGGTCGAGATCCCCGCCGGTGGCATCCGCGACTTCCTCAGCGGTAAGCCCCGAGCGGATCATCGCCTGAATGGCCTTGGGCCTCAGCTGACCCCGCCCGTAGGTGCGGGTGGCCTGCTGGGTGCGCAGGCGGCGCACCGCGGCAAGAAGTTCGTCGTCGACGCGAAGCCGATATTCGGCCCCCTGTGCATCGCGCAGCACAAGCGCACCGGACGCGTCAGCTGCGTGAAAAGACAGTTCCGTCACTCGAATCACACCTTCCTGTAGCCGTTCCATATTTTCACGGGCCGCGGCCCGATGGGCGCACCAGCGGCGGCGAGTCGTCAAGCCCCGGCGACGAGGCGACGCCCAGGAACGTCACGGTAGACTTCAGGCATGACCTCATCTTCGGTTTCTCCCTTCGATTCGATTGTCCTCATGTCCTTCGGCGGACCCAACAAGGCTGAAGAAGTCGTGCCGTTCCTCAAGAACGTCACGGCCGGCCGCGGCATCCCCGAGGAGCGTCTCGAAGAAGTGGGTGAACACTACTTCGCCTTCGGAGGAAAATCGCCGATCAACGAACAGAACATCGCTCTTCTGGAAGCGCTGAGGAAGGAAGTCAGCGCGCGCGGCATTGATGCCCCCGTTGTGTGGGGCAACCGCAACTGGGACCCGTACCTTGACGACGTTCTGCGCGAGCGCGCACAGGCTGGAGACTCCCGCTTCATCGCTGTGACCACATCGGCCTACTCCAGCTACTCATCGGACCGCCAGTACCGCGAAGACTTCGCCAAGGCCAGCCAGAAGCTCGCCGGCGAGGGGATCAACGTTGAAATCGACAAGATCCGCCAGTACTACAACCACCCGGGATTTGCCGACACGCAGGTGAAGATCGTCCGCGAAGCACTGGCTGAATTCGCGCAGAAAACCGGTGGGCTCGATCCGCAGAAACACCGGGTTCTGTACGTGACGCACTCAATCCCGGATGCCATGCAGGCAGCCTCGGAAAAGTGCACCATCGGCTACGAAGCGCAGCACCGACAGCTCATGGACTATGTTGCCGCCCAGCTGGGTGACGAACAGCCGCTTGAACAGGAACTCGTATTCTGCTCGGAATCCGGCCCGGCACACATCCCGTGGTCTCAGCCGGACATCAACGACCGCATGGACGAACTTGCCGAAGAAGGCGTGACCGGTGTGGTCGTTGTTCCGTTCGGCTTCGTCTCCGACCACATGGAGGTCGTCTACGACCTTGACACGGAGGCAAAGGAAACAGCTGACAAGCACGGCTTCGCATTTGTGCGAGCCGCAACTGTCGGCACCGACCCGGTGTTCGTCAGCGGGCTTGTCGACCTCATCCTGGAACGTGCCGCACAGGTGCGCGGTGAAGAGGTCAGCGCACCGGCCGTGACGGAAGAAGGGGCGCTCATTGACGGTTCCGGCGCAGGCTCCGTCGAATGCTGCCGCGGTCGGGAAGACCGGCCCACGATGCCGAACTGGGCTGACTGATCACCCTTTGAGCACAGAAAAGGGGCGGCTTCGGCCGCCCCTTTCGTATGCGAATCGTCAGTCCTCAGGGTCGTCGATAACCGGGATTGTGCCGGTTTCTGCGGCGAGGACCTTCTTCAGCTCGGACGTGTCGAGATCGTTTTCACCGGCGATGTTGACGGTATCGCTCAGCTCTTCGATCAGGGCCTGTTCGCGGAACTCATCGCCGGCCTCGCGGGCTTCGGCGAGTTGTTCACGCAGGAGCTCGACTTTGTTGTCGAGTCCTTCAGCAAAACCTGACATGGGAGCCTCCCTTCTCAAACATCAGCATCATCGGCAGTCCGCATGAACTGAATATGAACACGATGATGTTGAGCCTCCAAATTACCAAAGTAAGAAAAAACAGCAGAAATCACCCGGTCTGCAGTTGCGCAAAAGCAAATGAAGGTGCATTATTCGGGATGACCCGCACATGAGCCGGTCTTTCACAGACTTCAACCAGATGCCGCCGGAGTGTGACCAGTACAAATGGCAACCGACTACGACGCCCCGCGTAAGCAGGATGACGAGATCAGCGCTGACTCCATCGAAGAGCTCAAAGCGCAGCGCAATCAGGCGCAGGCCAGCCAGGTAGACGAAGACGAAACGGCCGCGGCCGAAGATTTCGAGCTGCCGGGTGCCGACCTTTCGAACGAAGAGCTCTCGGTGCGCGTTCTGCCGCGTCAGAACGACGAATTCACCTGCATGGAGTGCTTCCTGGTTCGCCATCGTTCGCAGCTGGCGGAAGACAACGACGGGGTCCTCGTCTGCTCGGACTGCGCTGGCTGACACCGCGGGCGCGGGCTGAGCGCACAGGCGCAGACGAACACAGACATAGGCAGCGGGGGCGAGAACAGATCTGT
>NZ_KV786091.1:0-63794 GCF_001806835.1 Brevibacterium sp. HMSC24B04
GGTGCCGGTGCAGAATTCTGCACCGGCACCTCGTGTGTTTCTTCAGCCCGAAACCGGGTCACAGTCCCAGCAGGAACTTGCCTCCCGGGATGGCGTCGAGAAGATCCTTCGTGTACTGCTCGCGGGGGCTGTCGAACACCTCGTCCGTTGTGGCCTGCTCAACCAGGCGGCCATCGCGCATAACAGCCACGTGGTCAGCAACCATCCGCACAACCGCGAGATCGTGGGTGATGAACATGTAGGTCAGACCAAGTTCACGCTGCAGCTGCGCCAGCAGGTCAAGCACCTGCCCCTGCACCAGAACGTCGAGGGCCGAAACGGCCTCGTCCAACACAAGAACCTCGGGCTTAAGAGCCAACGCGCGGGCAATCGCAATGCGCTGACGCTGACCACCGGACAGTTCGCCCGGATAGCGGTTGGCCGTGGCCTTCGGCAGCGACACCTGGTTCAGCAGCTCCTCGACCATGGCGTGCCGGGTGCGCGGATTGCCGATCTTGTGGGTGACAAGCGGCTCGGCAATCGACGTGCCGATCGAGCGCATGGGGTCCAGGGTTCCGTAGGGGTCCTGGAACACCGGCTGCACGCGACGGCGGAACTCCAGCAGACGACGTTTGGGCCAGGTGGCAACGTCCTCGCCGTCGAACATCATCGAACCGGACGTGATGTCCTCAAGTTTGAGGAACATCTTCGCGATCGTCGACTTGCCCGAACCGGACTCGCCCACAATCCCTAAGGTGCTGCCCTTGGGGATGGAGAAGCTGACGTCGTCAACGGCCTTGAAGTCCGTGGTCTTCAAGCCTTTCTGGCGGATCTTGTAGACCTTGGTGACGTTCTTGACCTCAATGAGCGGAGCGTCATCGCCGTCAGAAGCGGAGGCCTTTTCGCGTTCCAGCAGAGCCTGGTCGGCAGCCGAGGCCGCCTGCGAATCGCCTTCCATGACCGCCTGGATGCGGCGCGATGCCAGGGAGGGTGCCGCGCCCACGAGCCGCTTGGTGTACGGGTGCTGGGGGTCCTGCAGGATCTCCTGCGAATCGCCGTACTCGACCACCTGGCCCTTGTACATCACCACGAGCTTCTTAGCGCGCTCAGCAGCCAGGCCGAGGTCGTGGGTGATGAAGATGACCGAGGTGCCGTGCTCCTTGGTCAGGGTGTCAATGTGGTCGAGGATCTTCCGCTGGACCGTGACATCGAGCGCCGAGGTGGGTTCGTCTGCCACCAGCAGGTCCGGACGGGCCGCCATGCCGATGCCGATGAGCACACGCTGGCGCATACCGCCGGAGAACTGGTGCGGGAACTGCTTGAGTCGGCTGCCCGGGTCCGGCAGACCGGCCTCCTTGAGCGCCTCGATTGCCCGCGCCTCCGCTTCTTTGCCGCGCAGCTGAGTATTCGCCTCGATGGTTTCGCGCACCTGGAAGCCGATGCTCCACACCGGGTTGAGGTTCGACATCGGGTCCTGCGGGACGTAGCCGATCTCCTTACCGCGAACGTCTTCGATTTCCCGGCGCGACAGCTTCGTGAGGTCCTTGCCCTTGAACAGGGCGTGCCCGCCGGTGACCTTGCCGTTCTCGGCCAGCAGGCCGAGGATTGCGGTCACGGCGGTCGATTTTCCGGACCCGGATTCGCCGACGATCGCCAGGTTCTCGCCGCGGCCCAGTTCGAAGCTCACACCGCGGACGGCGTTGACCGGACCGGCAAGGGTCGAGAACGTGACTTCGAGGTCTTTCACGTCCAGCAGCGGGGCAGCATCCGCCGAGGTGCCGGCGGGTGTCGTTGTTTTCGCAGCTGCTGCTGCGGTCTTGTCTGTGTGCTGGTTGGCTTCCGTCATCGGCGGGTCCTCGCTTTCGGGTCGAGTGCGTCGCGGACGATGTCGCCCAGCAGCAGGAACGCAAGAACGGTCAGGGCAAGAGCCGTGGCCGGGTAGAACAGCAGGCCGGGCGCGGTGCGGATGACGTTCTGTGCGGTCGAAATGTCATAGCCCCACGAAATGACCGACGGCGGCAATCCGACACCGAGGAACGACAGGGTTGCTTCGGCCACGATGTACGTGCCGAGCGACACTGTCGCGATGACGATGACCGGCGCCAGCGAGTTCGGAATGACGTGGCGGATGAGGTTCGTGGTGCGTGAAACGCCGAGCGCGATTCCCGCTGTCACGAAGTCGGACTGCTTGACCGTGAGCACGGCACCGCGCATGATGCGGGCAACCTGCGGCCAGCCGAACACCGCGAGCGTCAGCGACAGCGTCCAGATGCCGCGGCCGAACGGGGCAACCTGCATCATGACGATAGCGCCGAGCACCGACGGGATGGCGAAGAAGATATCGCCGATGCGGGACACGACGGAGTCGAGCCAGCCGCCGAAGTAGCCGGCTGCCGCACCGATGATGCCGCCCAGCAGCGTTGCCAGTCCGGTCGACAGCAGGCCGACCGCCAGCGACGCGCGGGTGCCGTAGACCACGCGGGTGTAGACGTCACAGCCCTGACGGTCGAAGCCGAAGGGGTGGCCGGGCTCAGCCTTGTTGAGCGATTTGCCGAGGTCGCACGCCGCACCGGAGGGGTCGCCCGATGTGAGCAGCTGCGGGAAGAGCGCGGCGAACACCACGAGTCCGACGAGTGCCAGGCACACCCAGGTGAGCCAGCGTTTGCGCATATCGCGCCACGCGTCACCCCAGATGCTCGTGGGCTTCGTCGAAACGTCGACCTCGTCGACAGCTGCGAGAGGTGTTTCTTCAATGGGAGCTACATAGCGTTTCATGAGTCACTTCCCGTAGCGAATACGCGGGTCGAGGACAGCGTAGAGAATGTCGACCAGGAGGTTGGCCAACATGAAGATGATGACCATCACCGCGACGAACGACACGACGGTCGGACCTTCACCGCGGATCACGGCCTGGTAGACGGTGCCGCCGACGCCGGGGATGTTGAAGATGCCTTCTGTGACGATCGCACCGACCATCAGCGCGCCGAGGTCAATGCCCAGATAGGTCACAACCGGGATGAGCGAGTTGCGCAGAATGTGCACCCGGATGACGCGTCCGCGCGACAGGCCCTTGGCAGAAGCCGTGCGGACGAAGTCAGCGCCCATGTTTTCGGCAACGGATGAGCGGGTCAGGCGCAGAATGTTCGCGATCGACACTGATGCGAGAACAAACGCGGGTGCGATGTACGCCGAAATGCCCGCGTTGGCCGACACCGAAGTCGGAATCAGTCGCAGCTCAACACCGAAGATGTACTGGATGAGGAAGCCGACGACGAACGTCGGCACTGAGATGAGAAGCAGCGACACAATGAGCGATACCGTGTCGAACACACCGCCCTTGCGCAGACCGGCCACAAGGCCGACCGTGATGCCGATGATGGCTTCGAAGACAAGCGCCAGAATCGCCAGCTTCGCGGTCAGTGGGAAGGCGCGGGCCATGATTTCGCTGACTGCCTGGCCGTTGTAGGCGATGCCGAAGTCGCCGGTGAACACGCCGCCGACCCAGATGAGGTACTGGACGATGAACGGTTTGTCGAGGTTGTACTGCGCGCGGAGGGCATCGATAACAGCCGGCGGCGGTGTTTTGCCGCCGAAGAGCGCAGCGATTGGGTCGCCGGGGAGTGCGAACACCATGAGGTAGATCAGAAAGGTCGCTCCGAAGAAGACGGGAATCAGCTGGAGCAGCCTTCGGCCGATGTACCAGAGCATAGGAGCCTCTGTTCGTTTCGGTTTTCTAAAGCACCGCGGGCTTTCCGCGGCCGGGGATCAAGACCGAAGAATACCGCGGAGTGCATAAACTTGCACTCCGCGGTATTCAGTCAGTCATCTGTGATGGCGGTCAGCCCTTGGTGACCTGGTCGTACAGCGGGACGGAGTTCCAGCCGAACTTTACGTTCTGCACCTGGTCGTTCCACACGCCGTTGACGTTCTGGTACCACAGCGGCACAACCGGCAGGTCCTTCATGAGGATGCCCTGTGCTTCGGCGAACTTCTCAGCTGCCTTGTCAGCATCAGCTTCGGACGAACCGGCCTTGAGCGCCTCATCGAATTCCTTCGACGAGTAGCGACCGTAGTTCGATCCTGCGCCGGTCTGGTACAGCGGAGCGAGGAAGTTGGCCTGGGCCGGGAAGTCGGCCTGCCAGCCGGAGCGGAATGCACCGGTCATCTTGTCCTGCTCCTGATCGTCAAGCAGTTCAGCAAACGAGGGGTACGCCTGGCCTTCGGCCTTGATGCCGAGGGTCTTGGCGATCGAGTTCGCTGCAGCGGTGACCCACTCTTCGTGACCGCCGTCGTTGTTGTAGGCGATCGTGAAGGTGCCGTCGTACTTGCTGATTTCGTCAGCCTTCTTCCACAGTTCCTTGGCCTTTTCGGCGTTGAACTCGGTCACTTCGTTGCCTTCGACGTTCTGGCCCCAGTCGTCCCAGCCTTCGAGGGTGGGCGAGGTGAAGTCCTTGGCCGGGCTGCGGGTGCCCTGGAAGATCTTGTCGGTGATCTGGTCGCGGTCAAGGGCCATCGAGATGGCCTGGCGGCGCAGCTTGCCTTCCTCGTCCATCTTGAAGTGGTCGAGGTAGGTGGGGATCGTCATGGTCTGGACGATTGCGGCAGCCTGGTTGACGTGGGTTTCCGGGAAGTCACCCTCATAGGTCTGGAAGTTCGACGGGTCAACCTGGTCGAGGATGTCGAGGTTGCCGGACTGAACGTCAGAGTAGGCGGTCTTCTGCGATTCGTAGAACTTGATCTCCACGCCGCCGTTCTTGGCTTCGCGCGGACCGGAGTAGTCCTCGTTCTTGACCAGCTTGATGCCCTGTTTGTGGACCCAGGAGTCTTCGGCTTCCAGCTTGTAGGGGCCGTTGCCGACGGGTGATTCGCCGAACTTCTTGGTGTCTTCCAGAGCATCGTCGGTCATCGGCACGAATGCCGAGTAGCCGACGCGCTTGGCGAAGTCAGCTTCCGGGCTGTTGAGGGTGACGGTGAACTCGGTGTCCGACTTCTTTTCCAGACCGGTGAGCTCAGCACCGTCCTTGTCTGCCGAGTAGCCCTTGATGTTTTCGAAGAAGTACTGGCCGCCCTGCGCGTTTGCGGGGTCGGCGCCGTAGTTCCAGGCGTTGATGTAGGAGTCTGCGGTGACCGGGGTGCCATCGGTGAACTTCGCGTCTTCCTTAAGCTTGACGGTCCACACGGTGGCGTCGTCGTTCGGTTCGACCGATTCGGCCTGGTCCATGCGGACTTCGCCGTTTTCGTCGAACGAGGTCAGCCCGGAGAACACCAGGTCGATGATCTTGCCGCCGCCGACTTCGGTGGTGTTGGTGGGGATCAGCGGGTTCTGCGGTTCAGTTCCGTTGGTGGTGATGACTGCCGATGAGTCACCGCCGCCGGCGGCACCATTGTCGCCGCCACCGCCGCAGGCGGTGAGGCCCAGCGCGGCCGTGGTCACCAGCGACAGAGCCGCCAGCAGTTTCCGATTGCTCTTCAATTCAACCTCCGTGAGGGTCAGGTACAGGCTCAACCGCCGCATCCCGCGAGCGGAGTTCACAGGCGCGGATGAGCCTCCGGCGGCGCTGCCGAAATGTGATCAGCACCGCAATTCGGCCACAAGTATAGAGGAAGATGAACAGATGCTGAATATCAGCCGATTATTTGACCGAGATGATCCCCGGGAACCAGGTGGCGATCTCCGGAACAAAGATCATGACAACCATGAGGGCAAGCTCGATGAGCAGATACGGCACCGCACCTCGGATGATGTCCTGGATCGCCAACTGCGGCATCACTGATTTCATGGCGTACAGGTTCAGTCCCACCGGCGGGGGGATGACCGCGGTTTCGAGCACGACAACCAGAATGACGCCCAACCACAGCGGGTCGTAGCCCAGTGCCGTGAAGATCGGCAGCAGAATCGGGGTGGTCACCAGCAGCAGTGAAGCCGCATCGACCAGACAGCCCAGCCCCATCACGACCAGGAGCAGCAGAACGGCAACGACCCACGACGGGACAGTGAGCGCACCCGCCCACTCGGTAACGTGCTCGGCAAAGCGAACCAGCACCAGCATCTGCGAAAACACAAACGCCGCACCGACGATGATGAGCAGGCCGGCCGAAATCTGCGTGGTCTCGGCGAGGATCTTCTTGATGTTCGCCCACGACAGCTGGCGCTCAAAAACACCGACGACCACAATCGCGCCGATGACGCCGACCGCGGCGGCCTCCGTCGCCGTGGCGATGCCGGTGTAGATGGAGCCCAGAACCAGCACAATGAGCACGAGCGAGGGCAGGACCTTCTTCGTCGCCGCCAGCTTCTCCCCCAGCGCCACTTTGGCTTCCGTGCGCGGAGCAATATCCGGGCGGACCAGCGCGGTGATCATGACGTACAGAGCCATGAGAGTCGCCAAGAGAAAACCGGGCACAAGACCGCCCGCAAACAGCTCGCCGATGCCCACACCGGAAATCGACGAGTACAGAATGAACATCAGGCTGGGCGGTATGAGCATCGCCAGAGCACCCGAAGCGACAACCGACCCCGTCGCAAAGGACGGCCGGTAACCGCGCTCAAGCATTTCCGGCACGGCCATACGACCGACCACGGCAACCGAAGACAGGGACACGCCCGACATCGCACCGAAAACCGTCGACGAACCGACCGAAGCCACACCCAGACCGCCGGGCAGCCTGCCCAGCCACGCGTTGGCGAAGCGGAAGAACGCCCGCCCCAAACCGCCGACGGCCAGGATTTCCCCCATGAGGATGTACATGGGGGCAGCAACCAGCGAATAGCTTTCGAGCTGGGAGACAAAGGCGATCGGCACCTGCTCCAGACCGCGCGGGCCCTCCAACAGAAGCAGACCGATGATCCCCGACGCCGACAGCGCCACAAAGATCGGGGCGCGCAGCGCAATGAGAACTGCCAAGACGAGCAGCGCAAAACAGACGATGACAGCGTTCACCGGGCATCCACCTCGCGAGTCCGCAGGACGTACTGCAGAGGAATCGTGACGGCTGACGTGAGGAAGCCGAACGCAACGAGGAAGTAGTGAATCCACACCGGAATATTGAAATTGCCGGCCGTTTGGATCTGTGCACCGAAGAACGACGCGAACGTGTTCAGCGACACCACACCCGCTGTCAGACACACGGCGAAGGCGGCTGCAGCGACAACCGCATCGGCAATCTTCTGCACACGCGGGCTGAACTGGCGGTAGAAGAGATCCATCGCAATGTGCTCACCGCGAAGCGCGACGTCAGGGATTGCCAACATGATGATCGCAATGAGCCCCACCGAACTGATGGTGATCGACCAGTCCAAAGGCAGAGCGAAAACATAGCGCATAATGACGTCATAGCCGGTGATGAGCACCAACACCACAACAATGACACCGGCTAGCATGCGCAGGGCATGGGCGATCTTCGACAGCACTGTCACGGGTTCCTCACCTGCTTCAGCGCACGATCGGCAAGATCGTCATCGCCCACCTTGCTCCTCCACCAGTCCTCAACCCATTTCGTCGCATTGCGGAACTGACGAGTCTGACTCTTATCAAGCTCAATGAGCTCAATGCCCGAGCTTTCGAAAACCGGCATGTACTCGTCATCCTGCACGTCTTTGGCCAGCTTCGTGCCGTCAACCGAGAACACGCGACCAGAGTCGTGCACGGCCTCGCGCACCTCCTGCGGCACGCGGTTGAACCAGTCGAGGTTGGCGTAGGCATCATAGGTGTACGCACCGAAATGGCCGATCGTGGCATAGCGAAGAACATCCTGCAGTGACCGGGACACAACAGTTCCCGGATAGGACACCATCCCATCGACCGTGCCGCGCTCCAGCGCTTCGTAGACCTCGGCTGACGACAGGGCGACGGGAGCGGCGCCAAGGGCCTTGAGCATCGCACCCTCCACGTGGCCGGACACGCGAATGCGCAGACCCCGAATATCCTCCGGCTTCGTCACCGGACGGTTGACGGTGTAGATCCATTCGGTGGGACACATGATGGTGCCCACACTCATGACGCCCTTCTTGGCAAACTCCGCATTGAAGGTCTTGCGCAGGTCCGAATGCGGGCTCACAGCCTCTTTCAGCGTCGGATAGTCCGCACCGCTGAAGGGAAGTTCAATAGCCCCCAGAATCGGGAAGCTCGTCGACACAAAACTTGACGTCTGCATGGCAACATCCGCAACGGCACGCAGCAGACCATTGAGGGTCTGATCGGAGTTCAGCAGCGTGCCGGCGCCGTAGACATCAGCGGTTCCCTCCCCCAAGCGCGCGTCGACGTTCTTCGCGAACTGTGCAATGGACGGCTCAAGGTCCGTGTAGCTGGGCGTGAGGTAGTGCGACACCCGCACCGTGCCGTCGGGGCGCAGACCGCCGTCAGGAATCAGCGGAGAACAGCCGGCAAGACTGCCGCCGAGGCCCAAGGCGGCGAGCGCACCGGCGCCAAGGACAGCTCTGCGACTGACAGCAGGTCGTTCCACCGGACCCCTTCCCTTCACGTCGCCCCCGGCCATCGCAATTGCAGCGGCACGGTCAACAGACCCAATGATCCGAGCCTCAACTATACGGTTCCAACCAGTTGGATTCGGCCGCGCATGTCGCTGAATGCAATAAAACCCGCATGCAATAAAACCCGCTGCCGCGCCTGCGCCTGCAATCAAGCGCAGCAATTCGCGCAGGCAAAGCGTCACAGCAGCCAGAATTCGCTACAGTGACACCAGCCACAGACTTTCAGGAGAGATTATGAGCGAGGTTCTAACCGCCGTCGACGCCGGGGTGCTGACCATCACCATCAACCGCGAAGACAAAAAGAACGCGCTGACGAACGATATGTACACCGCGCTGGCCGACGCACTTGAAGCCGCAGTCGACAACAGCGATGTTCGCGTGGTCGTCGTCCAGGGCAGCGAACGCGTTTTCAGTGCGGGCAACGACCTCGGCGATTTCCAGAACACACCTGCCGAGGCGGGCCTTTCGCGGCCCGTGTTCCGCTTCCTCCACACTCTTGCCGTATTCCCCAAGCCGCTGGTCGCAGCCGTGTGCGGCCCGGCCGTCGGCATCGGCACCACCATGCTTCTGCACTGCGACCTGGTGTACGCCGGAACCAACGCGAAGCTCAGCCTGCCGTTCGTCAACCTGGGGCTGTGCCCGGAAGCCGCTTCGTCACTGCTGCTTCCCAAGGTCGTCGGGCATGCCCGCGCGGCTGAGCTGCTCATGCTGGGCGAACCGTTCTCTCCCCAACTGGCTTACGAGGCGGGGCTCGTCAACGCTGTCCTCGAACCTGACGAGGTGCTCCCGAAGGCGCAGGAAACCGCGGCGAAGCTTGCGGCCAAACCCGCAAAGTCGCTGCGCGTGACGAAGGAGCTGCTGCGACCGGAAGTGCTGCGCCAGCAGATCCTGGAGCGCATTGACGACGAAGCTCAGACTTTCAGCGCCATGCTCCACGAACCGGCCGCACGTGAAGCCTTTGCCGCGTTCATGGAAAAGCGCCGCCCGGACTTCAGCGGCATGTGAGCGCCGTGCCAGAGTCACGCGCAAATGCAGATTCACGCTTTAATGCGCCGCATTTGCGCGTGAATCTGCATTTAAGCGCAAATCTGGGGTATCCCGACGAACGCGCACAGCCGTCGGCACGGCGCATCCTTCAGTCAGCGACGACCTCCCTGCCTGCGCGGCCCAGCACGAAGCCGTCCCTGGCCGCCAGCACTGACACCGCGAACAGCACGGCGTACACGCACAGCAAAGCGATGATCGGCACGGTCCACCCTCCGCTGAAAGAGTGCAGGGCACCCATGCCAATCGGGCCGGCGGCTGCCAGAATGTAGCCGAAGCCCTGCGCCATCGTCGACACTTTCGCCGTCATCGGCACCGAAGGCGAGCGCCACACAATGAAGCTCAAGCTCAGTGCCAGCTGCGCACCCTGGGCAAAGCCCAGCAGCGTCATCCACACGTAGGGTGCGGCCAGCGGAGCAGTCAGCATCCCCACAAAGCTGCTCATACCCAGCCCGACCACAATCAGCATCGGCAGCCACGTGGGTCGAACCCGCTGGGCGAACACCGGCGCCAGCAGCGAAGTGACGGTTGCCGGGAACACGGTAAACGCCACCATCCACCCGGCTTTGTCCGCAGGCATTCCCGCGGCCATGAAGATCGAGGGCACCCACGTGAGCGACGCGTAGTACGTCATCGACTGAATGCCCATTGTCAGCGTCACCGCGATCGCAACCGGGTCGGTCAGCAGCTGGCGCATTCCCGCGCTCACCTTCACGGCGCGGGGGCCGCTGATGCGGCCCTCCCCCAGCCCCACCTCGTCTGCCGAGGTGCCGCCGGGTTTGGTTCCGGCACCTCGCCGGATTATCTGGGGAACCCAGGTCAGCAACGCGAATACGGCCAGACCGGCCCACGCGGCCAGCGCCCAGCGCCAGCTGCCACCGAAACTGTCCCGCAGCGGCACGGTCAGTCCCGCGCCGAGTGACGCGCCGATGCCGATGAATGTGGAGTACAGGCCCATCATGAGCCCGGACTTTGCGGCGAAATCACTTTTGATGACAGCCGGAATGACTACGTTGCCCACCGCGATGGCAGCACCTACGAGGCACGTGCCGAGGAACAGCAGGGCGAGCCCGGGCATGCTGCGCAGAAGAATGCCCGCGGCCAGGACCACCAGAACGAGGCCCAGGAGTCGGTGCATCCCCAAACGCTTCGACAGCCCGGGCACCGCAAAGGCGAAGATGCCGAAGGCGACGACGGGAATCGTGGTCAGAAGCGACGCGGCGGCAGCAGAAAAGCCAAGGTCAGCGCGGATGTCGTCAATCACCGGCCCAATTGAGGACACGGCGGCGCGCAGATTGAGTGAGATTGCCAGCAGACCCACCGCGGTCATCCACGCGGCGGCGGTGCGGGCAGGCCTTGGTCCAGTCATGGAAGCGACTGTATCCAATGCGCCGGCGGCAACCCGTCGCCGCTGGCGTCCACGTCGCCTCCTGTGCCAGCTCTTCGCCGTTGCAGCCCTTCGCTTCCAGACTCACGCTTTAATGCAGATTTGCGCTTTAATGCGGCGCATTAACGCGTGAAACTGCATTAAACCGCAAATCTGGCTTGGCCTGACGGCATGCCGAAGTGCACGCGCCGAAGTCAGCGCTCAGTCAGGAATCAGCCGCGGTGTGTGCGCGGAATCAGCCGCGGTGGGTGCGCGGGCCGTCAGCCGCGGTGTGTGCGAGGCCCGTCATCGGCAGTGCCAGACGCGACGCTCGCAGCTTCAGCCTCCGCGTCGTCACTCGCACCTTCATCAAGCTCGGCAATGTCATCGACCATGCTGAGCTCACCCGAAGCAGCAGAATCGGCCGAGTCACCGGAGCCATCGTCGGACTTCTTACGGCGCCCCACGAGCGCACCCAGCTTCTTGAGTGAACTCAGAATCTTCCGGTCTTCGCGCAGACTGGTGATCCGAGGGTCGGTTTCGGCGATGAAATCATCCGGCATGGCGCCGAAAGCGCTGGAAGCGCTTTTGATGACGACGTTCGCCATTGAGCGGTTCACCATAATGCCGACGGCAGCGCCCAGTCCGAACGGCAGGATCCGACCGATGGTCGAGCCGATCGTCTTCGTGCTGTAGCGCTTGATCATCTCGTCGCGCATCTTCTTGATGAGTGAGTTCAGGAGGTTCGACGGGATGGACTGCGTGACCATCGACGCCCATGCCCGTCCGGTGCGTTCGACGTTCGTCTGGCCGGCGACCCCGGCGTCTTCTGAGAATTGGCGCACCAGTTTCCGCCCGGCCTTGCCCAGCATGAGGCCCAGCACCAGAGCGTTGGCGCGGGGGCGGTCGACAATCGTCATTCCGTGCAGTTCGGCCATAGCCTGCGCGTACAGCGCAGACGCTTCGAGGAACCCGGCTGTTTCGGCAGCCGAAACCCCCAGGGCGGCGGTTGTGCCCAAACCGGGGAAAACGGCAACAGCGCCGACGGCAGCTCCGGAGCCCATGGCCACGTTGCGGTAGTGCTTGCCGATGATGTCGGCCAGTTCCTGCGGGGATGCGTCCGGATTGCGCCTGCGCATGGTCCGCAGATAGGCCAGCACCATGGGCCGTTGCACGCTCAGCAGTTTGCTCAGCGAGACTTCAACGGCCGGCTGGAGGGTTCCGTCGCGGCGCACGGCAAAGCCCGCGGCCTTCTGTGCGCCCTTGAGCGCTTTGTTTGTCTTAGACACGAACCCCACTGTAGCGACCGGTTCTGAACGGCTCCTTAGACTGGAATCCATGAGCTCCGAACGCCGGTTCCACAAACCCGTGCGCCGCCCCAACCTCGATGGCAGCGATTCGCGCCCCGGCCCGGCTGAGCAGTCCGAGCTTACTCACGAACTTGCGGGCATGGTGATCACCGATCCCTCCCGCACGCGGGATTCTGCCAGTACCGAGCGCTTTGTCCGCTTGGCTGACGAGCACGGCCTGGAGCAGATTGCGCAGCTGTGGGCGCGGTCCCCCGCGGTTTCTCTGCCGGGCGCGCTGTGGCGCCTGTACGTGCTGCGCACCTGGATCCGCCGCCGAGGTGCCGAGGCCTCCCGCTGGTACCGCACCGGTCTTGCCGACGGGGGTTCCACGGTGGCCGAGGTGATCGCGGGCACCCCTCCCATGCCCACCCCGGAAGAGCTGGCCGATGTTGTCGACGACATCATGCGCGGGGCGTTTCGCGGGGACTTCGCAATCGCGCTCGAACGTGCCGCGGCTTTTGTTGCGATTGTCACCCGCGGACGGGCCGCTGACGATGCCGACAACTCTGGTCTGCGTTCATTTGCGCAGATGAGCGACGACCTGCGCGCCTGTGCCGAAGAGTTCCGCCGCGGACGTTTGGTTTAGCGGCTCCGCACAGCTGGTCTTCGCTCCGCTGGGTCGCTTACAGTGGAGGTGTGCTCTTCGGAGCACCGGTGTCGGGCCGCTAGATGCCCCGGGCTCCAACATTTGCCGCTTCGAGCGGCCTTCCGCCGAGAGGCGCACTCGGCCCGACACCACCCCCTACGTGTTGAATAGACGAGGACAGGACATGCCCCGAAAGGCCGCGAGCGCAGTTTTCTTTGATCTGCTCGCCCAACTGTCTTCCGCCATGCAGGAAGCCAACCTCGTCCTGGCTGAACTTTCCGGCATTGACGCCCCACATCGTCGCGAAGCACAAGCACAGCTCGAAATCATCGCGGGCAAAGCCGACGATCACTTCGATGCGCTGACGCGCGCTCTGCGCGAGTCCTATCTCACGCCGATCGACCGCGCGCTGCTGTACCGGCTGGCCGCCGCTATGCGCGATTGCTGCTACGAACTGCGCTCGGTGGGCTTCGCCCTGACATCATCTGCTTTTGAAGAGCTCCCAGCGGGCGCACTGGAAATGCTTGCACTGCTGTCGAACTACGCGGACAACACCAAGCGCATGACGCAGCGGCTGCCGGCCAAATTCGACCAGTGGGAGTACACGGCGTCGGTGCACACCCTGTCCAAGCGCGCGCTGGCTCTGCGCCAGCAGCTGTCGGACACCGTGCCGGCTTCGCGCAAAGGATCCGTGTACCTCAGCGCCGCTATCCAGCTGAGTCTGACGTTCCGGGACACCTGCAATGCTTTCCAGGAGGTCGGCCGCATCGTGGCAGAGATTGCTCTGACGGAATCCTGACCGTGGACCCCCTGCTTCTGGCCGCCGGCCTTCTGTGCTTGGCTTTCGGTGTTTCCAACGGCTTCCACGACGCCGGTATGCAGGTGGGCAATGCGGTGGCCACGCGCACGCTGCGCCCCCGCCAGGCTCTCCTCATGTGTGCGGTATTCAACTTCATCGGCGCGCTGCTGGGGCAGGGGCTCCTTCTGGCGCTGACGGGTCACCTGCTCACCGTGGACACCCTGGGGCACGATCTTCTGCTCATCCTGATTCCGGGACTGTTCGCGGCTCTGGTTATCAACACCTCGACGTATTTTCTTGCGGTCCCGATTTCAGCCACGCACTGCCTTTTCGGCGGTCTGCTGGGAGCCGGTTTCATCTACGGTGCGCAGCCGCTCAACACGGACCTGGTCGTGGATTCGCTGTTCCGTCTGGCCATCAGTCCGATTGCCGCGCTTTTCATTGCGTGGCTTGCGCTCACCCTGCTGATGCCGTTTCTGCTCAACCGTTCACCGAAGCCCGTCTTCCGAGTGTTCCGTCAGGGTACAGCCGTGGGAACAGCCGCCCTGTCTGTCGCCCACGGTTCGCAGGACGCGCAGAAAATCGGCGCCGTCTTCATTGCCGCGTGGCTCTCTTCGCGCGGCGACACCAGCATGAACCAGCTGCCGGGCTACGTGCTGTGGATCATCATCGTGCTGAGCGCCCTGGCGATTGCCGGCGGCACGCTCCTGTCCGGGTGGCGTGTTGCAGACACCGTCTCACGGCGCCTGTCGACCCTCGACCCGGTCGGGACCGGCACCTCGACCATGGTCGCTGCCGTGCTGTCCTACCTGGCGTCTTTCGTACTCCGCGTGCCGATCTCCATGAGCTTCCTGGTGGTCGGCACCAATATCGGCGCGGGGCTGGCCTCACCGCACAGCAGGTTCGCCTGGCGCAGTCGGAATCGTCTGCGCACCCTGGTGTTCGTGATATCAGTCTGGCTTATGGGCATGCCCGCCAGCGCTCTGCTGGCGGCGGCATCAGCCGTCGTGTTCCGCGCAATCGCCGCCTGAGCGGTCAGCAGCCTGCGAGCCTGCCGCCGTCTCAGTATCCGGTGTAGCGGCCGGGCTTGTGGTTGACGGCGAGCACTATGTTGAGCACAACAACGCCGATGACGGAGACCAGCACCGTCTGCCACGGGCTGACGAAGAACGACGCCAACACGATGACGGCATCGAGCGCCATGAGGACCGAACCGGCGTTGAGACCCGCCCGCTCCTGCAGGATGAGCGCCAGAATATTGAATCCGCCCAAAGATGCTCCGTGGCGGAACAGAATGAGAATGCCGACACCCGCAATCACACTGCCGGTGGGCACCCCGTAGAGAATCGGGAGGTCGTGAAGGCCGAGCATCGCTTCGTTGAAGTCCGCCAGCACACCCACAACCGACACTGCCAGAAGGGTCCGCAGGGTGAATCCCCACCCCTTCTTCCAGATGGCCAGTGCGAAGAACGGCAGATTGACCAGCGGGAAAAGCACACCGATCGGCAGGTCGACAACATAGCTGACGAGCAGCGCCAGACCAGCCGTCCCGCCGGTGACCGCCTGCGCTGAGTGCAGAATGGCCAGACCGATCGACGTCAGGTAGCTGCCGGTGATGAATCCCAGGATGTTTTCGTACCAGCGGTGGCGCACCGGGGCGGGAAAAGCCGGCGGTGACACTGGGTTCTCAACAGAATTCGGCACTGAGCAATAATAACCAGCATGCCCCAGCAGCACTCGCGCGGAAGAATCATCGCGGCCATCACCGCTCTGGCGGTCGGCACCTTCGGCATTGGGACAACCGAATTCGCAACCATGGGCTTGCTTCCGAACATTGCGGAAGCGTTTTCGACGTCGATCACCCACGCCGGTTCCGCTGTCACCCTCTACGCGCTCGGTGTTGTCATCGGCGCCCCGGTCATCACAGCGCTCGGGGCGAAGCTCAACCGCAAAATGCTGCTGGTGGTCCTGGCCGCCATCTTCACGCTCGGCAATGTCGCAGTCGCGGCAGCTCCCACAATGCCGATCCTGCTGGCCGCCCGCTTCTTCACCGGCCTGCCGCACGGGGCGTACTTCGGCCTTGCCGCGGTCGCTGCCGCCGGAATCGTCCAGGAGGGAAGACGTGCCCGGGCCATGGCCGCTGTCGGTTTGGGGCTCACAGTTGCCGCAATCCTCGGCGTTCCCGCGGCAACTGCCGTCGGCTCTCACCTCGACTGGCGGCTCGCCTATCTGCTGATTGCCACGATTGGCGCAGTCACCGTCGTGGCGATCCTCGTCATCGTCCCCGCGGTGCAGCCGACGGTCCCGCCGTCGGTCCGGGGTGAGGTGCGCTCCCTGGCGAACCCGCAGGTCATCCTCACCCTGCTGGCCGGAGCAGTCGGATTCGGCGGCATGTTCGCCGTCTACACCTACATCGCACCCGTCGTCACAGACCTGGCCCACCTTCCCGGTTCGGCCGTGCCGTGGATCCTTGTGACATACGGGGCAGGCATGACGGTCGGCCAGATGGTTGCGGGGCCTTTGGCTGATGCCTCTATCGAACGAGGTGCCGTCACCGGGGCCTCTCTCATGGGGTCTTCCCTGGTTGTCTTCGCGTTCACGGCTCACCTTCCCGTGATGCTTTTCCTGTGCGTGTTCACACTGGGGATCTCCGGGTCTGTTTTCGTCACCGCCCTGCAGATGCGGCTGCTGCGCGACTCACACGATGCCCCGAACCTGTCGGCGGCCATGAACCACGCCGCGTTCAACACCGCCAACGCGGCGGGGGCATGGCTTGGCGGGATTGTTCTGGCCGCCGGGTACGGCCTGCGGGCCCCCGCTGTTGTCGGCATCGGCCTCAACGCGGTCGGCCTGGCGCTTCTGCTGACCGCCATTGCCCTGCATCGCAGATCACGCGCTTCACGCCAAGTCCTGTCGCTGTAATTCCGCTAGGCTGAAACTGTGAGCAGTGCCATGCCGCGCACTGCCGAATACGAGAGGAGCAGCCATGCGGATTGCCCTGTTCGCCACGTGCATTGTGGACGCGATGTACCCGGAGACGGCGAAAGCAACCGTCGCGATCCTGGAGCGTTTGGGCCACACCGTGATCTTTCCCCGCAAGCAGGCCTGCTGCGGGCAGATGCACATCAACTCCGGTGCTTTCGCCCAGGCCTACCCGGTCGTGAAGAACCACGTCGAAGCATTCGAATCAGAAGAATGGGACTGGGCGGTCGCCCCGTCGGGGTCTTGTGTCGCTTCGCTGGGCCACCAGCACGGGATGATCGCCGAATCGCAGAACGACGAATCCCTCAAGTCCCGTGCCGACGACATCGCCGGGCGCACCCTCGAGCTCGCCCAGTTCCTCACGGATGTTGCCGGGGTGAAGAATTCGGCTGAGGATCTCGGTTCGTATTTTCCGCACACCATTGGCTACCACCCGTCGTGCCACGGTATGCGCCTGCTGCGCTTGGGCGACCGTCAGGAGCGTCTGCTGTCAACCATTGAGGGTGCGACCGTCGTCGCACCGCAGAACCAGGACTCCTGCTGTGGGTTCGGCGGCACGTTCTCGGTGAAGAACCCGCAGGTGTCCACCGCGATGCTGCAGGACAAGGTCGAAGCTCTCGTCTCGACCGGCGCTTCGGTGTGCTCCGGCGGCGATGCCAGTTGCCTCATGCACATCGGGGGCGGCCTGCAGCGGCAGGAGGAGCTCATGCCGGCCATGGGCGAACCTCCCGCGACCGTGCACATGGCCCGCATTCTCGCCTCGACAAAGGACAATCCGCTCGTGCTAGACCGCAGCATGGTCACAGGAGGTTCCCTGCGATGACTCAGACATTCCTCGGCATCCCATCCGTTCCACCGCCGGGCAAGGGCTTCCTCACGGAGGCCACTCCGTTTCCGCAGGTGGCGGAACACGAACTGACGAACGCACAGCTGCGCGCGTCACTGACCAACGCCACCGGAACCATCCGCCACAAGCGGAACCTGCGGGTCAGCGAAATGCCGGACTGGGAAGCACTGCGCACCGCCGGCTCTGCCACAAAGGCCCACGTCATGAAGAACCTGCCGGAGCTGCTGCAGCAGTTCGAGGAAGCTTTCACCGCTGCCGGCGGCACGGTTCACTGGGCGCGCGATGCTGACGAAGCCAACAAGATCGTCGAAGATCTCGTTGTCGAAAACGCTCCCGTACTCGAAGACGGCCGTCGCGAGGTCATCAAGGTGAAGTCGATGGCCACGCAGGAAATCGGCCTCAACGAATATCTGGCCGAGCACGACATTGACGCTCTCGAAACTGACCTGGCCGAACTCATCGTCCAGTTGGGTGACGACCGACCCAGCCACATCCTCGTCCCGGCCATCCACCGCAACCGCAATGAAATCCGCGAGATCTTCAAGCGCGGCATGCCGGATGTTCCAGACGACCTGTCGAACAACCCGGAAGACCTCGCGGAAGCCGCGCGGAAGCACCTGCGCCGCAAGTTCCTCGAAACCAAGGTGGCCGTCTCCGGAGCAAACTTCGGCATTGCGGAAACCGGCACGCTTTCGGTTGTCGAATCCGAAGGCAACGGCCGCATGTGCCTGACCCTGCCGGAAACCCTCATCACGGTTATGGGAATTGAAAAGCTCCTGCCGACCTTCGACGATTTCAGCGTGTTCATGCAGCTGCTCCCCCGCTCTTCGACCGGCGAGCGCATGAACCCGTACTCGTCGCTGTGGACCGGCAGGGCTGACGGCGACGGCCCGCAGAATGTTCACGTGATCCTGCTGGACAACGGGCGGTCCCGCGTGCTGTCTGACGAAGCCAGCCGCGAAACCCTGCACTGCATCCGCTGTTCGGCCTGCATGAACGTCTGTCCCGTGTATGAACGCACCGGCGGTCACGCATACGGTTCGGTTTACCCCGGCCCGATCGGCTCAATCCTCACCCCACTGCTGACGGGAGTCGAGGAGGCTGCCAACGGCTCGCTGCCCTACGCATCGAGCCTGTGCGGCGCCTGCTACGACGCCTGCCCGGTGAAGATCAACATCCCCGAGCACCTGGTGCGCCTGCGCAATCAGGACGTCGAGGCAAAGGAAAAGAAGAAGCCCGTCAAGGTGCCCACCAACCAGCTCGATGCCGCTCTCAGCGCCGCCAGCTGGCTGATGAGTGACGGCGACCGCTTCGGCAAAGCGCAGAAGGCCCTGCCGCTGGCGAACCTCTTCTCGCCCAAGGCCGGAGTGAAGACGCTGCCCGGTGTTGCCGGCAAGTGGACGCACTCGCGCACCATTCCCACTCCACCCAAGCAGTCGTTCCGCGAATGGTGGAAAAAAGAGCGAGGAGACAACGCATGAACGCCAAGCACGCAATCCTTGACCGCCTGGCCTCAGCGCTGGGCAGGCCCGTCACGGAGGGCAACACCGAACTCGTCAGCAGCTCGGACATTCCGCGCGACTACCGGGTGACGGCAGAGACTGGCGAGGCTGAGCGCATTGAGCTCCTCACCGACCGGCTGATCGACTACGACGCGGGCGTCTACGAGGTGCCGGCAGAGCAGGTGCCCGATAAGGTCGCCGAACTGCTGGGGGATGCTGGCAGCATCGTCGTTCCGCACGATCTCGACTCGGGTTGGGCTGAGAAGACCGTTGCAAAGGTTTATCAGGACTCGCGGGACGAGCCGCTGTCGATTGACGAGCTCGACTCGGTCGATGCGGTAGTCACGGGTGCGACGGTCGCAATCGCCGACACCGGCACCATCTGCCTGGCTGGTGAGCACACCGGCCGCCGCGCAATCACGCTGGTGCCCGATCACCACATCATCGTGCTCAAGAAGAAAGACATCTGCACAATCGTCCCCGAGGGCGTTGCCGTGCTCGAAGAGCGAGGACTGACCACCTCCCCGCAGACGTGGGTTTCGGGTCCGTCCGCGAGTGTCGACATTGAATTCCAGCGCGTCGCGGGTGTGCACGGACCGCGCACTCTCGATGTGATCATCACCGACTGATACAGCGTTTCCGCCGATCAGGGCTGCAGAACCACTGGGTTCTGCAGCCCTGATCGCGTTGTGGTCACTCGCCGCGCACAGCCTTCCTGTGAGCGGCGGGTGAACTTGGCGTGAGCAGTCTGAGAGCTTAGGCTGAGGAGCCAATCTGTAGTCCGCGCCACACTCGGCGCTGCACACCGGGAGGCTCTGTGAGCACCACTCAGCCGTCAGGCGGCAGTATGCGAACCGCCGCAATTTCCTCAATGACACCGCAAGAACAGGAAAGGATGGCACGCAAGGCCGCCACCGCAGCCCTCGTCGGCACCGCGATGGAGTGGTACGACTTCTTCCTGTTCTCCACGGCCGCAGCCATTGTCTTCAACATCCACTTCTTCGCCTCCGACGACAAAGTCACCGCTCTGCTGGCCTCCTTCGGCACGATGGCGGTCGGCTTCATCGCCCGCCCCATCGGCGGCGTCATCTTCGGCCACCTTGCTGACAAGGCCGGCCGCAAACTCGTCCTCATCATCACCGTCACCGGCATCGGCGTGGCCACCGGGCTCATCGGCGTCCTGCCCACATTCGCCACGATCGGCGTGTGGGCACCGACCCTGCTGATCGTTCTGCGCATTGTTCAGGGACTCGCCGTCGGCGGTGAGTGGGGCTCAGCCGTCACGGCGGCAGTTGAATCCGCTCCACCGGAGAAACGCGCACGCTACGCGGTCATGCCGCAGGTCGGTTCGCCCATCGGCACAATCCTGTCCTCCGGCGCATTCTTCATCATCGGCGTGCTCCTGCCACCTGAAAGCTTTGACGCCTGGGGCTGGCGCATTCCGTTCATCGCCGCCATCCCGCTGCTGCTCGTAGCTCTCTTCATCCGCCGGCACCTGGATGAAACCCCTGAGTTCCAGAAGCTCATTGCCGAAGGCGAAAAGGAATCGGTTCCGTTCTTCAAGCTGCTGAAGGAAGCACCACTGGGCATCATCGTGGGCTTCATGACCACTCTGCTGGGTGTGGCGGGCTTCTTCGTCGTGACGACGTTCGCAGTGTCCTACGGCAAGAACTTCCTGGGGCTTCCGGCCAACCTCATGCTCGCAGCAACCATGATCGGCGCTGTCCTGCAGATCGTCGTCATGATCCTCTACGGCCGCGTGGGCGAGAAGATCGGCTCGGCACGCGCCTCGCTCATCGGCGGCCTGCTCACCATGGCCTTCGCCTTCCCCATGTTCTGGCTGATCGAAACCAAGATCTCCGTACTCGTCATCTGCGGTGTTGCCGCGGGCATCACGAGCGTGTCGCTGTCCTACGCGGTCAACGGCTCGGTCATCACGGCCCTGTTCAAACCGGAATACCGCACCTCGGGTGTTTCGCTCTGCTCGAACCTCGCCGCGATCGTGGCAGGCTTCATGCCGATGCTCGCAACACTGTTCCTCGGCATGGTCGACGGCGCATGGTGGCCGGCACCTCTTATGCTCATGACGCTGGCAGCCATCACCGCACTCGGCTCGATCTTCGCCCCGAAGGTCAGCCTGCAGATCGAGGGATACCGCCACTGAGCGGAATTTTCATACATCCGGTCAGCCACAGCTGACAGCGCGAAAAGCCGGGCCCCGCACTGCCGGGGTCCGACTTTTTGCTGTCCTGGCACCTCGACCCAGGTGTCGCAGAGAATTCGAGCCCCACACGGGGCGTGACCAGCACCTCACCCGCAATGAGTTATTATTCTTCTCAATGCATATTCATTAGTGGCGGCCCGGGCCACCCACCCGCACCACCACGGGCAGATTCCTGCCCCCGCACCCCTAGGAGCAGCCGTGAAGAAGGTCCTCACCGCACTGACCGCCGTGACCGCACTGACCTTGACCGCATGCGGAGGAGGCGACGCCGACGACAGCGGCCTGGTCCAAAGCGGCAAACTCACCGTCTGCGCAACCGTCCCCTACGAACCCTTTGAGTTCGTCAAAGACGGCAAGACCGTCGGCTTCGACATCGACCTGGCCGACAAGCTCGCCGAACGCCTCGACGTGGAAACCGAAGTTCTGAGCACCCCCTTCGAGGGAATCCAGTCGGGAACTTCGCTCGACACCGGCAAGTGCGACATCGCCATCTCCGGTATCTCCATCACCGATGAACGCAAGACGAAAATGGATTTCACCGACCCTTACCTCAACGACAACCTCGGGCTGGCCGCCGCCAAGTCGGACGGCTTTTCGAGCCTGAAGGACGTCAAGGACAAGAAGGTCGGCGTGCAGGCAGCAACCTCGGGCGAAACCTACGCGCAGGACGAGGGCATCAACCCAGTGCAGTACGAAAACGGCGGAATGCTCACGCAGGCCCTGATGGCCGGCAAAATCGACGCCGCAATCGGCAACATCTCGGTCATCTCAGCGGCAACCAAGGCTGACGACAAACTCGAACTCGTCGAAACCTACGCCAACGGAGAACAGCTGGGCGCGGCAGTCAAGAAAGACAACACGGAGCTCACCGAAGAGTTCAACGCAATGCTGAAGGAAATGACCGACAGCGGCGAATACACAGAGCTCATCAAGCAGTGGTTCGGCGAAGAAGTCGCAGACAGCCTCAGCGTGGCCAAGGATTCCTGACCGCGCGGCAGGTAACGATTTCGCACTGCGGAGAAATATCTGCCGAAGAATTCCCCAATGTGACCCGCGACACTGTATGGTCTGTTCCCATGGAGCGGCACGAATGGGCCTGCCGCGCTACTAAGGAGACATCGTGAAGAAAGCACTCTCGATCACCGCCTTCGCGGCGGCAGCATCCTTTGTCCTTGCCGGCTGCGGCGGTGGCGGTGACAGCACCGCAGAAGCCGGAGATCTCGACCTGGTGCAGAGCGGCAAGCTTACTGTCTGCTCTGACATTCCCTACGAACCTTTTGAGTTCGTCAAGGACGGCAAGACCGTCGGCTTCGACATCGACCTGGCAGACAAGCTGGCAGAGCGTCTGGAACTCGAAACCGAAGTGCTCACGACTCCGTTCGAAGGAATCCAGTCGGGAACTTCGCTCGACACCGGCAAGTGCGACATCGCCATCTCCGGTATTTCAATCACCGACGACCGCAAGACCAAGATGGAGTTCACCGACCCGTACCTCAACGACAACCTCGGTTTGGCCGCGGCGAAGTCGGACGGCTTCAAGAGCCTCGACGACGTCAAGGACAAGAAGGTCGGCGTGCAGGCTGCGACCACCGGCGAAACCTACGCCAAGGACAAGGGCATTTCGCCCGTGCAGTACGAAACCGGCGGCATGATGACCCAGGCCCTCATGGCCGGCAAGGTCGATGCCGCAGTCGGCAACATCTCGGTCATCTCGGCAGCAACCAAGGCTGACGACAAGCTCGAACTCGTCGAAACCTACGACACCGGGGAACAGCTTGGTGCAGCCGCTAAGAAGGACAACACCAAGCTGACCGAAGAGTTCAACGCCATGCTGAAGGAAATGCTGGAGAACGGCGAATACGACGAACTCGTCCAGCAGTGGTTCGGCGATGAAGTCGCCGAAAGCCTCAGCGTGGCCGAAGGCTCCGAAGGCTGACATTCCAACCGAGGGGTGCCGCTCACCACGGGTGAGCGGCACCCTTTACCGAGCAGATTCCCCTCTTCCATCCCTGACCAGGAGGCACCGTGGCTCTGAGCATGAAGCAGCGCCGGCGCACATCCCTGACGATCCAGTACGCGATTTTCTTCATCGTTGTCATCATTCTGGCCGTCACGATTGACTGGCCGAATATCGTCGACAAGTTCTTCAACTTCCGGATCATGGCCCAGCAGTTCCCGGACGTGATCACCACCGCGCTGAAGAACACAATCATCTACACGGCCCTGGGCTTTGTGTTCTCCATGGCGCTGGGCATCCTGCTGGCGCTCATGAAGCTGTCCTCGGTGGGCCCGTACCGCTGGGTCGCAACCGCGTACATCGAATTCTTCCGCGGTGTCCCCGCACTTCTTGTGTTCCTGGCCTTCGGCTTCGGCATCCCGACCGCATTCAAGGTCAACCTCGACAACTACCTCACGGTCATGCTGGCGCTGGGAATCGTCGGCTCTGCCTACATCGCCGAAACCCTGCGCGCTGGTCTGCAGGCTGTGCCGAAAGGACAGTACGAGGCGGCGCGTTCGCTGGGCATGAGCCACTCTCGGGCCATGATCTCGGTGGTCATTCCGCAGGCGTTCAAGATCATCCTGCCGCCGCTGACCAACGAAATCATCATCATGACGAAGGACTCGTCGCTGATCTACCTGCTGGGCCTGCTGCCCAGTCAGTTCGAACTGGCGCTGTTCGGCAAGAACGCCATCGCCGCACCGGAGGCCGGCCTGACGCCGCTCGTGGTAGCAGGTGCCTGCTACCTCGTCATCACACTGCCCCTGGGCTGGCTGGCCCGCAAGTTCGAATCCCGCCAGCAGAAAGCGAATGGAGCCTGACATGACTGCTGAACAGACCGCAGCCGTCACACCGGCTGTCAAAATCACCGATCTGCACAAGTCCTACGGCGACGTCGAAGTCCTCAAGGGCATCAACGTCGAGGTCCTGCCCGGCGAAGTCGTCTGCCTCATCGGCCCGTCCGGTTCCGGCAAGTCGACCCTTCTGCGCTGCATCAACGTGCTTGAACAGTCCAACAGCGGAACCATCGAGGTTGCCGGCTTCACCGCCACGGACCCCGACACCGACCTCAACGTCATGCGCCAGCACGTGGGAATGGTGTTCCAGAGCTTCAACCTGTTCTCCCACAAGACGGTTCTGGAGAACTGCACGATCGCGCAGATTCGGGTAGCCAAGCGTGCACCTGAAGAAGCGAAGAAGATCGCTCTGGAGAACCTCAAGATCGTCGGCCTGGACCACCTGGCCGACCGCTACCCGGACCAGCTGTCCGGCGGTCAGCAGCAGCGTGTGGCAATCGCGCGTGCGCTGTGCATGAATCCCGACCTCATGCTGTTCGACGAACCGACTTCGGCGCTCGACCCCGAAACCGTCGGCGATGTCCTCCAGGCCATGCGCCGCCTGGCAAGCCAGGGTATGACGATGGTCGTGGTCACCCACGAAATGAACTTCGCCCGCGAAGTCGCCGACAAGGTCGTCTTCATGGACGGCGGAGTCGTCGTCGAAATGGGTCCGCCGGAGGACGTCATCGGCAACCCGCAGCACAAACGCACGCAGAGCTTCCTCAAGCGCGTTCTCGACCCTGACCACATGGAATAGGAAACCGTCCGACGTAGTATCGAAGCATGCGCCTTGATCTGAGAATCGACAATGCCAATCTTCTGACGATGGAGCCCGCCGGCGACGCCGACCCTTACGGCACGCGCGCTCGGCTGGGCTCCATCGGCGTCATCGGGGACAGGATTGTGGCGGTGGGCGACGAAGCCCACGACGTCGCAGCCGATCGCGTTCTCGACGCCGACGGACGCTTCCTCGCTCCGGGCTTCAACGACGTCCACTGCCACACCGCCTGGTACGGCATGACCCTGTTGGACGTCAGCGTTGAAAAGCTCGGCACGATGGACGCCGTGTACGCGGCACTCGAAGCCGCCGCAAAGGAAAAGGCTCCCGGCGAATGGGTGACCGCCACCGGCTTTTCGCAGAACGACTACGACGGTCAGTACCCGGACATTCAGGTACTCGACCGGATTGCGGACGGCCGCCCCATGTTCATCCGCCAGGTGTCCGGCCACGCTGCCATCGCCAACACGGAAGCGCTCGAACGCGCAGGTGTTTTCCGCGATGATTTCGAAACTCCCGAGGGCGGCAAGGTTGTCCGCGACGAGCACGGCAAGCCCACCGGACTGATTGAAGAAACGGCACAGGCCCTCGTGCAGGACCTCATCCGCCCCTATTCGCGATCGCTTCTGGTTGACGCGATTGACGCGGCCACTGAGTCGTATGCCCAGCAGGGGCTGACCAGCTTCGGCGATGCGGGCATTGCCGCCGGCTGGATCGGGCACTCTCCCACCGAGCTCGGCGCCTACCAGGAAGCCCGGCAGAACGGCCGCCTGCACGCGCGCGGCCAGCTCATGCCGATGGCCGATGCTCTGCGCCCCCTGCACGCTCACGATGACGATCACAACGGGCTGGGGCTTGACCTGGGCGTCGTCAGCGGCTTCGGCGATCCCATGCTCCGCCTGGGCCCGATCAAGATCTTCATGGACGGCGCTATGAGCTCCGAAACCGCCGCCATGTACGAAAACTACGAAGGCTCAGACACGCCGGGCTACTTCCAGGACGCCCCCGAGGTGCTGCGCGCCCGGATCCTCGACACCTACCGGGCCGGGTGGTCGCTGGCGGTGCACGCGATCGGCGACAAGGCCGTCGCGAAGGCCATCGAGTTCATCTGCGAAGCCCAGGACACCTACGGCTTCCCCGCCCAGCGCCAGCCGGGACACACGATTCCCAACCGCATTGAACACGCTGCCATGGTCAGCGACTCCCAGCTGAAGACCCTGCGCGACTACGGCATTGTGGTCACACCGCAGGCGGCGTTTGCCGACGCAATCGGCGACGCCCAGAACGCGTCCCTGGGCGAGGCCCGCCGACCCCTGCTCTACCGGGCTAAGGCTTTCTTCGACAGCGGGGTGCTCCTTCCCGGTTCGTCCGACCGCCCGTGTGCTGACGGCACTCCCCTGCGCGGCATCCAGGCCTTTGTCGACCGCCGCACCCGCTCCGGCGATGTCATGGGCTCGGCTGATGAGCGCATCACGCCCCAGCAGGCGCTGGCCGCCTACACCTCGATCGCGGCGGAAGCCTCCGGCGACCTCGCCGACAAGGGCACAATCAGCCGCGGCAAACTGGCCGACATCGTCTTCCTCGACGAAAACCCGGTTGCGGTTGACCCCACCACGATCAAAGACATCAACATTGCGGCCACCATGCTCGGCGGCCGCTTCACGCACGGAAATCTCGACTGACCCCGTCGACAGCATGAAAGGAGCTGCAGTGTCCACAGACGCGCACGCCCAGGAATTCCTCACAGACTTCGCCACCATGAGCAGCTTCGGGCAGACCGCCCGCGGCGGTGTGGACCGGGAGGCAATGACCGAAGCCGACGTCGACCAGCGCAACTGGCTTGGCGGCTGGCTGAAAGAGCGCGGCTTCAGCGTTGAAGTCGACAGGGTCGGAAACCAGTTCGGCCTGTACCGCTTCACCCCTGATGCGCCGTTCGTCCTGTTCGGTTCGCACATGGACTCCCAGCCGACCGCCGGTCGCTTCGACGGCGCCTACGGTGTGCTTGCGGCAGCGCACGCCGCCCACCGCGTGGTTGAAGCCCACAAGGCTGCGGGAACCACCCCGAAGTACAACATCGGCGTGGTCAACTGGTTCAACGAAGAGGGCTCGCGCTTCGAACCGTCGATGATGGGCTCGGGCGTCTACACCGGCAAACTCGACGCCGACACCGTGCTCAAAACAGAAGACCTCGACGGAACGTCAGTCGAAGATGCCCTGCGCGCCGGCGGCTACCTCGGTACGGGCGACGGTCCGGAGGCCGCCGCCTACGGTGAGATCCACGTGGAGCAGGGCCGCCTCATGGAGGATGCCGGAAAGCAGATCGGGCTCGTGGAGGCCACGTGGGCCGCCCACAAGTACCACCTGATCGTCCACGGCGAGCAGGCCCACACCGGCTCAACTGTCATTGCCGACCGCCACGATGCCCTGCTGGGCGCGTCGCACCTGGTGATTGCGGCACGCGAAATCGCCGTTGAGTTCGGCATCCACTCCTCGGTCGGGCAGATGGTCGTCCTGCCGAACTCGCCGGTCGTGGTGCCCAGCGAGGTGCGCATGCACATGGACTTCCGCTCCCCCAGCCAGGAAAAGGTCGAACAGGCCGATGCCAAGCTCAAGGAGCGCATCAAACAGATCGAAGAGACCGCAGCGGTCCGCATTGAAGAGGGCACGGCGCACGCTTGGGATAAGCAGGCCTACCACGAATCCGGTGTCGAGCTCAGCCGTCAGGCAGCCGAAGACCTGGGCCTGTCGCACATGAACATCATGACCGTCGCCGGCCACGACTCAACGAACATGAAGGACATCGTGCCGACCGTCATGCTGTTCGTGCCCTCCGTTGAGGGCGTCAGCCACAACGAAGAGGAGTTCACCACCGACGAAGACATGGTCGCCGGTGTCGAACACTTCACCGAGGTTGTCCGTCGCATGGCCGACGGGGCTCTCGACTGAGCGTGAACGCTGAAGACTCTGCCGCACAGCTGCGGGAGGCTCTCGCGGAATTCCCCGTGGAAGCCTTCCGCACTGTTGCGGGTGCCGGCGAGGCGACGCTGGAGATCAAAAAGTCCGAGTTCATCGGCGTCATCGCCCCGGCAGCCACGGAAGAAGAGGCCCGGCGGATCATCGACGAACAGAAGCAGCTGCACCCGAAAGCCCGCCACTGGTGCACCGCCTACGTGCTGGGCCCGGACGCTCGCACGCAGCGCTCTAACGACGACGGCGAACCTGCGGGAACCGCGGGAGCACCGATCCTCGATGTTCTGAGCGGCAGCGGCCTGACGGATGTTGTTGCAGTTGTGACCCGCTATTTCGGCGGGGTTCTGCTGGGAGCGGGCGGGCTTGTCCGCGCATACGGTTCTGCCGCCTCTGAAGCTCTTGCGCAGGCAAAGATCATCACCCGCAGTCTCATTGTCCCGGTCAGCGCACGCTTGGACTATTCAACGGCAGACACCGTGCGAGCACGCGCAGAGCAGCGCGGGTGGAAGATCATCGATGCCGAATACGCAGCGGATGTCACGATGCACGCGGGAGTTCCTGCGGACGATGTCGATGACTACGCGCGCATGCTGGCTGACATCAGCGCCGGTTCTGCACAGCCGATCATCGGCACACCCCGCTACGTGTAGCGGACGGCGGGGCTGGGCCTAAAAGAAGCCGTCCCAGGATTTCAGTCAGTCGAGTGTTGCGATTCGGCCGATCTTGGCCTGGGTGAGCGACACGATGTCTTCGGGCTGCATTTCCACCTGCAGGCCGCGTTTGCCCGCAGAGACGAAAACCGTCGCATAATCGGAGATTGTCCTGTCGGCAATGACGGGGTGCTGACGGCGCTGCCCGAACGGGCTCACTCCCCCGGTGGTGAATCCGGTGCGGCGTTCAGTTTCCGCCACTCCCGCCAGCTGGGCTTTGCGACCGCCGGCTGCACTCGCCGCGGCTTTCAGGTCGAGCTGTCCCGATACCGGCACCAGTGCGATCACCGGTTTCCCGTCGACGAGGATCATCAGGGTTTTGAAAACCCTCCCGTATTCGACTCCCAGTTTGTCCGCCGCTTCTGTTCCGTAGCGGCGGGCCGCCGGATCGTGCTCGAATTCGTGCAGGGAGTAGGAAACTCCCTTGACGTTGAGCACTTTGAGTGCGGTTGTCGATGCGGTCTGGGTCTTCACGCGTCTTCCTCCTGCACGGCGGGCGTGCGGGCTCTTATCCGTTTGGTCTGCCGTCCACCATATGAAAACCCGCTCCCTCGTACCAATTCGCGATGATTCGCTCACTCCCGCTCTCCCCTGCCGTCAAACGCACGAGGTGGTGCGCACCCGGGTGCGCACCACCTCGTGAGCGTTGTGTATGGGAGGAGTCTGCGTTAGTTCTGCTCTTCTGCTTCGGCTTCTGCAATGGTGCGGCGGACTTCGTCCATGTCGAGGTCTTTGATCTGGCCGATGAGGTCGTCAAGGGCCGAACCGGGCAGGGCACCGGCCTGGCGGAACACGAGCACTCCGTCGCGGAAGGCCATGAGCGTGGGGATCGAGGTGATCCCAGCCTGCGCGGCCAGCTGCTGTTCTTCTTCCGTATTGACTTTTGCAAAGGTCACGTCGGTGTGCTTTTCCGAGGCTTTGTCGTAGACCGGCGCGAACTGGCGGCAGGGGCCGCACCAGGATGCCCAGAAGTCAAGAAGCACAATGCCGTCGGTCAGGACGGTCTCTTCGAACTTTTCTGCTGTCAGGTCGATGGTGGCCATGGCAGTCCTCCTTGTTATACGTCTCTGCTGTGGGTTTCTGCCTGCACAACGTACACACCGGGCCCGTTCATTCCAGGGTTGTTCCGGCCCACGCCAGTGGGCCCGAGCCGGGAAGTTCAGGCCCAGCCGAGTTCGTGCAGGCGATCGTCGTCGATTCCGAAGTGGTGGGCGATTTCGTGGATGACGGTGACGTAGATCTGGTCGCGCAGATCGTCGTCGTCCAAAGCAAAGTCGATGAGATTGTTCTTATACAGGCTGATGGTGTCCGGCGGAACGAAGCCATAAGCCGAGTCGCGCTCTGTGAGCGCTATGCCCTCGTAGAGCCCCAGCAGGTCAGGTTCGTCTTCCGGGGCGTCGTCCTCGATGAAGATGACGACGTTGTCCATGGCTTCGCGCAGCTCATCCGGAAGGTCGCTGAGCGCAAGTTCGACAACCTCGTTGAACTCGTCGTCCGAAATGCTCTTCTCCACGCTTCCCTCCACAATCCAGTCTAAGTCTGCACCGGGCGTCCGCCCAGGGCCGGGAAGACACGGATAAGCCACAGTGGCAAAGGTCACTCAGCAGATCTCCACTCGGTTTTGCATTCTCTCAGAGCGGCCTATATAGTTATCTCTGTTGCTCACCGCGAAAGCGGTCAGAAACACCAGGCCCCCATCGTCTAGCGGCCTAGGATTCCGCCCTTTCACGGCGGCGACACGGGTTCGAATCCCGTTGGGGGTACTCGAAACTTCAGTTTCGACCTAAAAGAATAAGGCCCTGTGGCGCAGTTGGTCAGCGCGCCGCCCTGTCACGGCGGAGGTCGCGGGTTCAAGTCCCGTCAGGGTCGCGGAGCACAAGGCTCTTCTGCTTCAGAAGAGCCTTTGTTCTATCAACTGCCTGACAGTTGATGGCTCTGTAGCTCAGTTGGTAGAGCGTTCGACTGAAAATCGAAAGGTCACCGGATCGACGCCGGTCGGAGCCACAACCACAAGAGGCCCTGCACCCCGTTTGGGGAGCAGGGCCTCTTCACGTTCCCCTGCCCGGTTCTCTCCCCTGCCAAGATGAGATTCCGCAGCGAACAGGGCGGCACCTCGTACCCGAACCTGGACCACCGGCTCGGTACGAGCACAGCACATCGAAACCGGACCGAAATCCGAATTGAGCGCGAGTTTCACTGTGACACGTTAAACTTCCTGAGAGAACTCTGTGTTGCCAATCACTGCTCTGACTCCTGTTGCAGTTCGCAAAGACGCGGCAAACCTGAGCCGGAAGGAACCCAATGTCTGAATTCACTCCGTGGACTCTCCTCATAGATGCGGGAATGATCGGAGCCCTCCTCGCCGTCGGCGTGCTCTTGCGCGCAATCATGAAGTCACTCCAATCACTCCTCATTCCAGCGTCATTCATTGCCGGCTTCCTCGGTTTGGCCCTGGGACCCAACGGGTTCGGCCTGCTGCCGTTCTCCGAAGAACTGGGCACCTACGCGTCCGTGCTGATCGTCGTCGTGTTTGCGTGTCTGGCCATGTCGGATGACTTCGACTTCCGCAAGATCAAGGGCCCCATCGTGAGCTTTTCGGCTTACGGAGTGCTCATCTACACCGCCCAGGTTGCGGTCGGCATTCTTGCCGTTGTTCTGCTTCTGGGCCCGCTTTTCGGCGCTGACCTGACAATCGGCACCCTGCTGTTCGCCGGCTGGGCCGGCGGCTTCGGCACCGCGGCCGCCCTCGGCGATGTGTACGCGAACGCCGGACACGAAGAGCTCCGCTCCTTGGCCTTCACCTCGGCCACCGTCGGCCTGCTCGCAGGCATCATCGGCGGCATCATCCAGGCGAAGATCGGTGCGATGCGCGGTCACGTCAAGGAATTCGCCGGCATGGAGTCCATTCCGGAAGACATGCGCACCGGTGTGCTGACCGGCGAAGATCGCCGCGCACCCATTGGCCAGCACCGCTTCTCCGGTTCGAGCATTGAGTCCCTGGGCTTCCAGGTGGGCATCATCCTCGCAATCGCAGGTGCTGCTTACGGTGTGACGACCCTGCTGGGCAACTGGTTCCCCGCTGTCAGCTTCCCCACCTTCACGGTCGCCTTCCTGGTGGGACTGCTTGTGCGAGGTCTGTTCAAGGCGACCCGCACCACCAAGTTCGTGGACCGTGACACGCTGAGCTCGATTTCCGGTTCCGCCACCGACATCCTCGTGGTCTGCGGTATTGCCTCCATTCAGCTGCAGGCTGTCGCCGACAACCTCCTGGTGATGTCGCTTCTGTTCGTCGTCGGCCTGGTGTTCTGCCTGGGTCTGGGTCTACTGGTCGCGCCCCGCACACTGCAGGACGGCTGGTTCGAAAAGCAGATCTTCACGTGGGGTTGGGCAACCGGTGCCGTCAACACGGCAATCGCTCTGCTGCGCATTGTCGACCCCAAGCTGAAATCAGGAACGCTGGAAGACTTCGCAATCGCCTACATTCCGGTGGTACCGGCCGAAATCACGGCTGTAACGTTCGTTCCCGCACTTGCCATGGCTGGTTTGGCCTGGCCGATTCTCGGCATTTGGGGCGGTATTGCCGCTGCAGCCGCCGTCGTCTTGGTGATAGTCACCGTGCGCAGCCGCTCAGCAACACCAGCCGCCGCATAGCTGAGCTCACTGCCGTATAGCCGCTGGAACGCGCCCGTCACCGATGGTGACGGGCGCGTTCTACTAGAACGGCCGCCGAGGTGCGGCTTTCGCAGTCGAGTTTCAGCAGGACTCGATTGAGGTGGGTTTTCACGGTTGATTCGCCAACATACATCGCCGCGGCGATTTCGCTGTTCGTCAACCCGGCGTGCAGGTGAAGCGCAACTTCGCGCTCCTTCTCGGTCAGCGTGTTCATCTTTTCCCACGCGTCTTTCTGTGCCGCGCGGTCTGGGTTTTCAACCGCCATGGACATCAGCCGCCGCACAGCCTGCGGGGAAAACACAGGCTGACCCAGATGCGCTCGGCGAACGGTGTCAATAAGCTCTTCCGGCCCGATGTCTTTGAGCAGAAAGCCCACGGCACCGGCTTCCAGAGACTGCAGCAGATAGTTTTCGGTGTCAAAGCCGGTGAGCGCCAACACCGTGGGCGGCCGCAGTCCGTTGCGCAGGCTACGGATCGCCTCAACACCGCCGATTCCCGGCATCGACAAGTCCATGAGGACAACATCGGGGAAATGCTTATGCGCCTTCTCGATCGCATCTTCGCCTGAACGTGCGGCTGCAACAACCTCAATATCACCGGGGGTGCTGAGAATACGGTCAAGACCCGTGAGGACCATGGCATCGTCGTCGACGATCATCACGCGGATCGGGGCAGCTGCAGACGGCATGCTCACACTCTATTCGGAGAGGTTTTCACGCTTCCGCAGCGGGCGGCAAAAAGGCATCCACGACGAACTCCCCGTCATGCACACCTGCCTCGCAGCTGCCGCCGACAGCTTCCGCCCGTGTGCGCATTCCCTCAATCCCTGCACCAGAGCCCGTCGGTGCTAGGGAGTCAGCTACTGCCGCACGAACAGCGTCTTCACCACCGTGCACGTCGAGATCGACGACACCGCGGGCATTGCGCTGCTGACGCTCCCCGCCGACAGCCTCCGGCAGCGTGTTGACGATCCGCAGTCGCACCCCCTCGTGGGCGGCAGACCGAACGCTCAGCCTGATGGGCTGCCCGGGGGCGTGCTTCATGGCGTTTGTCAGCGATTCCTGCACAATCCGATATGCAGCAAGCCCCGTCACGCGGGGAAAACTGTCGACGGCGCGCAGAACCACGTACGGAAAGACTGACACTCCGGCTTGCGCCGCTGAATCGATGAGGGCCGGAATTCCATCGAGGCCGGCTTCCGCCACCGAGGCGGCAGCCGGTTGAATGTCAACTGTTCGGACGCCTTCGATGACTCCGCGCAGATCTTCCAGAGCCGCGTGAGCCTGCGAGCGCAGCGCCTGTGCGCTCTGCTTGGCTTTGGGGTCGTCTCCGACTTCCAGCGCCCCAGCGTGCAGGGACAGAACCGACAGACGATTAGAAAGTGTGTCGTGCAGTTCGCGGGCCAGTGCCTGACGCTCTGATTGGCGGGCGACTTCGGCTGCCAGCAGGGCATTTTTGTCGCCTTCGACTTCAGCGCGGCTTTCGGCCCTTTGGGCACGCCGCATTTGGCGCACGAGCATGCCCCCACCGACGCTGAAGAAGAGACCCAGCGCAGTTGCTGCGCATGTCAGGATGATGATTTCCGCTGCGCGCTCGTCACTGACGAAGACATACTCCGATGTGTCGAGCAGGATGACTCCAAAGGGAGAAGAACGCGGATCCCCCAGACTGAGCCTCAGCGCCCCAGCGACCGTCAGACCTCCGCCGATTACGGCGGTTATGACCGCAATACGCCGCGGGCTGCGGCTGACCAGATGAAACACTGCCACAAGCAGAAGCACACAGTCAGCCCAGCCCAGAGCCAGAAGAGCTCCGGCGATGAAGGGAACGAGCGGCGCTCGGCGGCGGAAAAACACCGTCAGCCAGAAGACAGCAGCCACCATGCTCGCCACAGCTGCCGTTTCTGTGGGCTGGCCGTCCCGGGTTGCAAACGGAGCCGCGGATGATGCGATGAGCGAGAACAACACGCCGACGGCAAAAAGCACGAAAGACACGGCAACGTTGAGCACCAGGGAAACAGAGCGGGAGAGCATAAGGGAATCGTAATCGCGCATCTGGGCTCAGGGGATCCGCCGCCCAGCCGGCACCCCTCATCCTTTTGGTCAGGCAATCCACCCGGATGGGCGATGTGCACACCAGGGCGTCGTTCTTACTGTGAGCTTCACTGGCAATCACACTCGAAGGAATCACCATGTCAATGAACACACCTCCGCCACACGGGCAGGCCGGTCCCTACGGGCAGGCCGGACCGCAGGGGCCGACCGGTCCCTACGGGCAGGCCGGACCGCAGGGACCCCCGCCCAACGCGTATTCACAGCCTCCGATGCCAATGCCGATGCCTCCGGCACAGAAACCACCGCGCAAGTCGATTTTCAAACGCTGGTGGTTCTGGCTGATTATCGGTTTTGTCGTCGTGGTCGGCATCATGGCCGCCGCATCAGACGATGGGCAGGCGGGCACTGACGCACCTGCGGAGCAGAGCCAGAGCTCGGCGGACAAACCGGAGAAGTCAGAAGACAAACCGAAGAAGGAAGCAGAGGGAAGCTCCGCAAAGGACGACGACAAAGCTGACGACCCGGACGTTTCCCGTGAGTTCAAGGCAGCTCTCGCCAGTGCACAGACCTACGCCGACACACTGCACATGAGCAAAAAGGGAATCTACGATCAGCTCGTGAGTGAACACGGTGAGAGTTTCCCGAAGGACGCGGCTCAATACGCAATCGACAATGTTGAAGCAGACTGGAAAGAGAATGCGCTGAAGACAGCGGAGAACTACCAGGACACGATGAACATGTCGCGAGATGCTATTCGCGAACAGCTCGTCAGCGAATACGGTGAGCAGTTCACCGAAGAAGAAGCTGACTACGCAATGGAACACCTGCCGGAATAATCATTCGTCAGCGTGACTCAGGGCAAAGCCCGGCGGATATTCCGCCGGGCTTTCACACCCCTCTCCCCTATCCCATGAAGAGGCGGAGGACAGCTGCTCGTGCTTCTTCGGCTGTTCCTGCAACTGCGGTGCGGAACTGCGCGCCGACCTCAATCAGCGCAGCCGTTGCGGCCTCGGGGTCATCGCCCAGGTCGAGCACCGCTTTGGCCTCCGTGCACTGATCGGCCTCTTCGGCGGTTTCAACGAGAACCGCCTCGACGGCCGTCCCCTGCGGGGCACCCACGGCGAAGATGCGCGGGCGGGCAGCATCCGCCTCGGCAGCCGCAATGTGCTCCCACACCCGGCTGGCAAGGTGACCAACAGCGTCACCTGGCTGACCGGGTTCACCGAGCCGGTCGTCGATCTGCACCCACACTGCTCCATTGGCAGCCAGTTGGCGAAAAACTTCGGAGTAAGCGGAAGCCAATACATCCACCCACGCCTGCCCGGCTGCATCATCGGCAATTCCCGGGGCGAAAGCCCGGAGAACAGAGGCCGGACCGGCAAGAACCGGGCGGACGTCGAGGCCTTCTTCATCGTGCGCTTCGGCCCGCAGATCAAACAGCCGTCCCGGACGCACGGGCCCGGCAACAGGCGCCTCGGAACCGATCAGCCTCCCGGGTGCTTCAAAATCAAGCTCGGCCCGCAGGCTCACATGGGAACTCGAACCGCCCACTAGCCCCAGCACAATCGCGGTCGAGACCACCACCGAACCGTGGGCGAAGTCAGCCGGAATCGCATGCGGTTCATACAGCCCGTCATCCGCCAGCTGGCGGTAGGCCGACAGCCGGGCTGCGCGCATGTCGGATTCGTATTCTGCTTCGTCAATGCCGCCGGCACGGAGCGCTGCCACCCGCTCATCGCGAATGTCGGCAAGGAGCTCCCGCGGAACAGACAGTGTCGTCGCGGCGGGAAAAGCACGAGCGAAATCCACTTACATCCAGCCCTTTTTCTTGAACACCAGGTACAGAACCACGGCCAAGGCGACCATTGCGCCGATCGCCATGGGATAGCCCAACGGCCAGCTCAGCTCCGGCATGTTTGTGAAGTTCATGCCGTAGATCGCACCGATGAGCGTCGGTGCGAAGAGAATGGCGGCCCAGCCGGAGATCTTCTTCATGTCGTCGTTCTGACGCTGCGAAACGAGAGTCGAATTGACCTGCAGAATCTGGTTGAGCGCATCCCGCAGTTCGGAAATATCCGGAATGACGGTTGCGAGGTTGTCAGACACGTCTTCCAGATACGTCTGAAGCTCTTCGTCTTTTCCGTAGCCGTGGCGCGTGATGCCGATGAGCAGCCGGCGGATCACGCCCATCATCGATGACGACGCCTGCTGCAGTTCAATGACCTCGCGCGACAGGCGGTAGATGCGCTCGGCAACCGCCGGGTCACCGGAGAACACCTGACGCTCAATCTGTTCTTTGTCCAGTTCCAGTCCCCGCAGAACCGGAGGATAATCATCGACGAGGGAGTCCAGGAGAGCGTGAATGACCGCCTCTGGCCCATGGTCCAAGAGGCTGTCCTGTTCGGACCAGCGCTCAATGAACCGGGCCGAACGGCTGTGCCACGCTTCGGCTGCCGCCTGGTTCTGGCACAGGATCGCTACCTGATTGCCCCGCATGAGCACGTGGATTTCGCCGATGTCGATGTCTTCTTTTGAGTCCCGGTAGACAACCGAGTTGACCACGACGAACAGAACATCGCCGTAGCGTTCGACCTTGGCACGCTGTTCTTTCGCTTCGAGGTCTTCCACCAGCAGAGGGTGCAGGTCCCACACGTCCTCGAGTTCGCTCAGCTGTGCCGGGGTGGGACGGTCAACGGCGAAGGTGACCACGCGGTCTTCATGCTTGTGCGCAAGCTTGTCGATCGCCGTGATCTCGTGCTCCATGTCGATCGAGCGCAGACCGAACTTGTCGAACGACACTCCCCGGATGTTGTGCCGCACGGGTGTGGGCGCAACCGGTTTCTCACGGCCGCGCCCCGCAACGCGGGGAAACAGAAGCCGACGGCCGGGGCTGGAGTTGTGAGCAGGAGCCATGCTCTTATTCTCACACGCACGGGCCGCCGACCCGCTTCAGCTCAGATGGCTGTCGTCCGCGTGTGATCAAACATGCGCCGCAACAGCCTCACCAGCGCTCTCTCGTCTGCTCAGCAGAGCGGCACGGGCGTGCACCAGATTGCGCAGCGACGCCTCGGTCTCTCGGTAGCCGCGGGTCTTCAGACCGCAGTCCGGATTGACCCACAGGCGGTCCGGGCCAATCGACTTCAATGCCGCTCCCAGCAGGTCCTCCAGTTCGGCCATCGACGGCACGCGCGGCGAGTGGATGTCCCACACTCCCGGACCGATTTCAGCGTGGAATCCCTCGTCAAGAGCATCCAGCAGCTCCATGCGGGAACGTGCTGCCTCGATCGAGGTGACATCGGCATCGAGAGCCTGAATTGCGGTGATCACCTGTCCGAACTCGGAATAGCACAGGTGAGTGTGGATCTGCGTGTCCACGCGAGCGTCCACGGCACACAGGCGGAAGGCGCGCACAGCCCACCGGAGGTATTCGGCGCGGCGATCTTCACGCAGCGGCAGAAGTTCGCGCAGAGCGGGTTCGTCAATCTGGATGATCGGGATGCCCGCGTCTTCAAGGTCGCTGACTTCATCGGCCAGGGCGAGCGCAATCTGGTCGGCGGGGACGCTGAGCGGTTCGTCGTCGCGCACAAACGACCACGCAAGAATCGTCACCGGCCCGGTGAGCATGCCCTTGACGGGTTTGTCGGTCAGGCTTGCCGCATAGGTGGACCACGGGACGGTGATCGGCTCGGCGCGGCTGACATCGCCGAACAGGATCGGCGGGCGGGTACAGCGGCTGCCGTAGGACTGGACCCAGCCGTTGGCGGTTGTGGCGAAGCCTTCGAGGTTTTCCGCGAAGTACTGGACCATGTCGTTGCGTTCGGGTTCACCGTGGACAATGACGTCCAAGCCGATGTCTTCCTGCAGGTCGACAACACGTTTGATTTCGGCCCGCATGGTGTCGGTGTATTCAGCCTCGTCAATCCTGCCGGCACGGAAAGCCGCACGAGCTTTGCGGACGTCGTCGGTCTGCGGGAAGGAGCCGATTGTGGTTGTGGGCAGATCAGGCAGACCCAGGCGGGCTTTCTGCGCGGCACGGCGCTCATCAACATCGCCGCGGCTGACTTCAGCCGGCAAGGCTGCCGTGCGCTTGCGCACCTCAGCACTGTGGGTGCGGCCGGATTCGGCGCGGGTGCGCTGTGCTCGTGCAGCACGCGCGAAAGCAACTTCACGGCTCTGCGTGTTGCCTGTCGCGAGCGCTTCCGCGAGCGCTTCGACTTCCGTGACCTTCTCCTCTGCAAAGGACAGCCATCCGGCGACGTCGACGGGGAGGTTCACTTCGCCCTCAAGCGTGTAGGGCACGTGCAGCAGCGATGTCGAGGTGCTCACGGATACCGGCCGGTCGAAGCCGCGCAGGGTTTCCAGCTGCGACGTCAAGTCTGCCGCCCAGATGTTGCGGCCGTCGATGATGCCGGCCACCAGGTGCGTCTGCTGGGGCACGGCTGCCGTGATCCGGCTGATGTAGTCCGGGTCCGCCTCCAGGGTCGGCTTGGAGATGTCGACGGTGAGGGCCTCGGGAGCAGCTGAGGCGAGCGCGTCGAGGCCGGCCCGCAGCGAACCGTACGAGGCGGTGACTGCGATCTGCGGGCGCTTCTCGCCGACCGCTGCACTGAGCAAGGTGCGGTAGGCCGATTGGGCGAGACCCGCCAGTTCGGCATCATCAGCGGCGTCGAAGTCGGCAACAAGGGCCGGTTCATCCAGCTGCACCCACTCGACCCCGGCTTCTGCCAGGGCAGCGAGCACCGCAGCATAGTTCTTCACCAGGTCGTCCAACCGATTCAGGGGCTGGAAGTTCGGGTGGTCTTCAGCGGCCTTCGACAGGGCCAGCAGTGTCACCGGCCCCACCAGCACGGGCCGGACAGTGTGGCCTGCCGAAGCGGCTTCTTCCACGAGCGCCGTCACACGCTGCGGGCGGGGAGTGAAAACGGTGTCGGGACCGATTTCCGGAACAAGGTAGTGGTAGTTCGTGTCGAACCACTTGGTCATTTCAAGGGCCGGGCGGTCATCGGTGCCGCGGGCAAGGGCGAAGTACTCTTCCCAGTCGAGGTCTTCAGCGCTGCTGCCGAGAACTCCGACGGCCGCGGCAGTTTCAAGAACCTGATCGTAGGCGGCGAAGTCGGCTGGCAGAGCGTAGGGCTGGTTCAGGCCCAGCTCTGCCAGCCGTCGGTAGGTTTCCAACCGCAGGGAGCGCGCTGCCGTTTCAAATTCACCAGCCGAGATCTTCCCGGACCACAGGGCTTCCAGGGCTCTCTTGAGTTCGCGGTTCGGGCCGATTCGCGGGTAGCCGGTGACGGTCGCTGCGGGATATGCGGCGCGGGCGGTTTCAGTGTCAGACATGCGCGTCCTCTCGTTGCTGTAGCGGAAGCCAAGGTCCGACTTCCTTCGCTTTCGACGCTAAAGACGATCAGCCTGCCGGTTCCCGCGTAATGTCATCTGGCGGTCACGGGACATCACAGTCCGTCACACGGCTTCACACAGCTTCATGACCGACCGCACTGGCAGCCATCGCGTCGATGCCCAGACGGTCCAGCACCTCGACCGTTGTCCGCGGGTCGTTGAAGGTGTAGAAGTGCAGGCCGGGGGCTCCCGCATCGAGGACCCGCTGGGCGAGTTCCACAGTGGCGGTCAGGCCGATGTCGCGGGCATGTTCGGGACAGCGGGCGTCTTCCAGCTGCTCCCCCAGCCACTGCGGCGGTACCAGGCCGGACAGGTGGGCCATTCTCTCCAGCCGGGCGGACGAGGTGATCGGCAGGATCCCGGGAATGATCGGCATAGTGACGCCGGCAAGGCGGGCCGCGCGCACCAGCCGACTGTAGGCCGAGGTGTCGAAGAACAGCTGGGTGATCGCGAAGTCCGCGCCAGCCCGCTGTTTCGCGGCGAGAACGTCGAGATCTTCATCTGGCCCGCTCGACTCGGGGTGGCCCGACGGATAGGCGGCAACTCCGAGGGACAGTCCGCCGCCGCAGAAGCGGGCGGCGCTTCGCCTTTCCAGCTGGCGCACGCGAGCAACAAGAGCATCCGCGTGCGGCAGGTGGCCTGCGGGCGGGCTGGCCTGCCCGGGTGCTAAATCCCCGCGGACAGCGAGGAAGCCGCGCACGCCGGCGTCGATGAACCGCTCCACCCATTCCAGCAGCTCCACCGTGGGAGCGGCCGTACACGCCAGGTGTGCCAGAGGCCGAAGACGGGTGGTTGCTGACAGTTCGCGCACAAAGTCCGCTGTCCCCTGTGCCCAACCGGATTTCGCTGACGATGTGATCGCCACGTAATCGGGACCGTAGGACTCGAGGGTGTCGATCAGCTCCGGCAACACCTGACGTGCCTGCCGCGTGCGCGGGGGCATCACCTCGAAAGACAGCGCGGGCCGCACGGGACGCGGGAACCGCTGCTCGGCCGCATAGTCTTCGGCCAGTGCGGGCGCGGATGCAGATTGTCGGCTTCTGTGTGCGTGTTCCATACGGACACGGTAGAAATCTGACCGCGGCGGCGTTCATTGATCGTCACGAAAGCGCCGCGAACAGTCAGAAACCGTCACACGCCGAGGTTGCCGCGCCGAGCGCGGGGGCCTCAGCTGGAACGTGAGAACAGGCCCAGCTTCTCCCAGGCCTCCGTGTACAGGTTGAACGCCGCGACCGCGCTGTCGTAGTCGTCCGAATCAAGCGCGTCGACCCACGAATCGACGTAGTCCTGCGCCTGCACGGGATCGAGCACACCCGTCATGCCGCCCAGGTCGAGTTCAAGAACCGCATTCGGATCAAAGGTCTCCAGCCACGTGCCGAACTGTGCTGTGGATTCGACAACGGCACGCAGCCGCGACTTCTCGCGGATCACGGCCAAAGCCCAGTCCACGCGAGCAGAGGCAGCCACAATGTCCGTCCTGATGAAGGTGCGCTGGGAGCCGTCTTCCGCCTCGTCAATCCTGATCCGATCAGCATCAAGATCGAAGGCGAGCCACCACACCGGGGAAACCTCCCAGGCGGCGGTGCGGGTGAACACCCGCTCATCAGGATCGTCTTGCATCCACTCAACCCGTTTGGCGGCAGCGCGCCTGCGCGCCGACTTCGGCACGAGCATGTCGAGCTCATCGCGCGACACGTTCTCCGCCAGAGCCTCCACAGCGTGCCACGAGCGAATATCGTCCTGCACGGGACAGATCCGAGTGATCCCGTCACCCCACTCTTCGGCAGTGAGGAAAATCGGGGTGCCGCGGTAGGAGTCTGCAACCGGGTCGGGAGGAAAGCTGATCAGCCGCGCGTCGGCATCGACGGCAACGAGCTCCTCGATCATGGAGCGGTTGTCCGACACGGGGTAGTCATCGAGTTCCGGATGTGCGTCAAGCGGTTCGAAAACCCGCAGACAAACCTGATACCTGCGCTCATAAGCCATACCGTCTACCCTAGCCGCACACGGGTCCCACGATCGTCTTATGGGCCGTCTCAAATGGCAAAGTGCATAGGGGTCCGATAGAATGACGCCGAACTGAAGCACACAAACTCAAACCGGGGCCTATCTTGGGTGCCCTGGATCGACGAAGAGGGGGTCGACGCCTGTGGGTCGCGGCCGCGCTAAGGCAAAGCAGATCAAGGTAGCCCGGAAACTCAAGTACTACAGCCCCGAAACAGACCTTTCCGCTCTTCAGCGGGAGCTTTCCGGCAAATCAGGATCGGACGACTACGACCAGTACGACGACGATCCTGACTACTCCGAATACGCAGAGAAGTACGCAGACTACGATTCCGACGACGACTGACGGACTCTGAGTCTGCACAGACAGAGGGGGCAACCAGCTTGGCCTGGCTGCCCCCTCTGTCTGTTCTTGCTGGCCTGTTTCGGCTGCTGCCGAGGTGCCGCCCAGGTCAGGCGGCACCGGTCCGAGCCGTATCAGTCCAGGAGGATGGCCGCACCACCGTCAACGCCCTTGGCGCCGGTGACGTAATAGCTGTCAGATGAGTGCTCACCGTTGTCTTCGGCGACTTCACCCAGAACCCACGAACCGCTGAAGGAGCCCAGGACGTCGTCCACGCGGTCGGCATCGACGACGAGCACCATTCCCACGCCCATGTTCCAGGTGCGCTCGCGGTCAGCCTGCGGCACACCGCCCAGGTCGCCCAGCACATTGAACACCGGGGGAACTTCCCACGTGCCGCGGCGCATGATGCCGATCGAACCGGTCGGCAGGACGCGGGCCATGTTCGCGGACAGGCCGCCGCCGGTCACGTGCGACATGGCGTGCACGGCACCGGGCTGTTTGTCCAGCAGTTCGAGCAGCTGACCGGTGTAGACGCGGGTGGGCACCAGGAGTTCTTCGCCGAGGGTGCGGCCGAATTCGTCAACGCGCGAATGCAGGTCCCAGCCGGCGTCTTCGATGATGCGGCGCACGAGCGAGTACCCGTTGGAGTGCAGGCCGGAAGCGGGAAGGCCGATGAGGACGTCACCGGTTTGGACCTTCTGCGCGCCGAGCATGTCGGCGGCGTCAACGACACCGGTTGCAGCACCGGCCACATCGTATTCGTCTTCACCCAGCAGGCCCGGGTGTTCGGCGGTTTCGCCGCCGACCAGGGCAACATCCGCTTCGCGGCACGCTTCGGCAATGCCGCGGACGATATCGGCGATCCGTTCGGGAACGAGTTTGCCGCATGCAATGTAGTCGGTCATGAACAGCGGCTTGGCACCGCCCACGATGATGTCGTCGACCACCATGCCCACGAGGTCCCAGCCGATCGTGTCGTGAATGTTCATCTGCTGGGCAATCGCGACCTTGGTGCCCACACCGTCAGTTGACGAGGCCAGCAGCGGACGTTCGTAGTCCTTGAGGAAAGAAGCGTCGAACATGCCGGCAAAGCCGCCGACGCCTCCGACGACGTTCGCGTTGTGGGTTGCCGACACGGCCGACTTCATGAGTTCGACCGCGCGGTCGCCGGCCTCGACGTCAACACCGGCAGAAGCGTAGGTGGTTTCGGGCCGTTCGGTCAGACGGTGGCCGTCTTCGTCCGCCCGGCCTGCGGAGGCAGCCGGTCCGTGCAGAGGGCCAGTCGCGGAGTTGGGCGGAGTCATGTCAGCTGTCCTTTGTTCCAGATGTTCCAGAGAGTTCTTTGTCAGAAAGATCGGCTTCCGGCGGCACCGGAATCTTGTAGTCACCGGAGAAGCAGGCCGTGCACAGCTGACTGCTGTTCTGCTCGGTTGCCTCGATCATGCCGTCCAGGCTGATGTAGCCGAGCGAATCTGCTCCGAGGGAGCGGCAGATTTCGTCCGTGTCGAGTCCGTTGGCAATGAGTTCGGCACGCGTGGCGAAGTCGATGCCGAAGAAGCACGGCCATTTGACCGGCGGTGCGGAGATGCGCACGTGGATTTCCTTGGCACCCGCTTCGCGGAGCATGCGGATGAGTGCACGCTGCGTGTTGCCGCGGACAATCGAGTCGTCTACGACCACCAGGCGCTTGCCCTCGATGTTCTCCTTCACCGGGTTGAGTTTGAGGCGAATGCCCAGCTGGCGGATGGTCTGGGAGGGCTGAATGAACGTGCGGCCGACGTAGGCGTTCTTCATGAGCCCCTGGCCGAACGGAATTCCGGACTCTTCCGCATAGCCGACCGCGGCTGGCGTACCGGAATCCGGCGTGGCGATCACGAGGTCGGCGTCAACTGCGTGCTCACGGGCCAGGCGGCGGCCCATTTCGACGCGCGAACTGTGCACTGTCTTGCCGTTGATGACGCTGTCGGGGCGGGCCAGGTAGACGTACTCGAAGACGCACCGGGCTGCCTTTTCTTCGGCAAAGCGGTGGCTGCGCAGGCCGTCTTCGTCGATTGCGATGAGTTCACCCGGCTGGATTTCGCGGACGAAGGAAGCACCCACGATGTCGAGCGCGGCAGTTTCTGATGCCACAACCCAGCCGCGGTCGATTTTGCCCAGAGCCAGCGGACGCACACCGTGGCGGTCGCGTGCGGCATACAGGGTGTTTTCGTCCATGAAGACGAGGCTGAAAGCGCCCTTGATCTGCGGCAGGAGGCCCAGCGCTGCATCCGTCAGGTTGTCGGCGTCAGAGGATGCGAGCAGTTCGGTGATGAGCGATGTGTCCGACGACGAATCACGGTGTGCGCGCGTGCGGCGGCGCTTCTGCTTGTGGGCCGCGACGACTTCGCGGTGCTTGTCCAGCCGCTCGTCGGCGAGCGCCTGGAGTTCGTCGAAGTTCGTCAGGTTGCCGTTGTGGCACAGCGCGACGGATCCGTAGCCCGTGGGTCCCAGGGTGGGTTGGGCGTTTTCCCAGGCGTGCGCGCCGGTTGTTGAGTAGCGGGTGTGGCCAATGGCCATGTGCCCTGGAAGGGTTTCGAGGTCGTTTTCGTCAAACACCTGGGAGACGAGTCCCATGTCGCGGAAAACGAGGATCTGCTCGCCGTTCGAGGCGGCGATGCCAGCTGATTGTGTCCCTCGGTGCTGCAGGGCGTAGAGGCCGAAATAGCTGAGCTTTGCAACTTCTTCGCCGGGCGCCCACACGCCGAAGACGCCGCATTCGTCTTGGCCTTTGTCGGCGGGGTCAACAACAGCTGTCAGGTGTCCATCTGCACGTGCCACGTTCGCTATTGTTCCACACGCCGAGCCGGGCTCAGGCTTCGCCGTCTTCGCGGGCCTGTTCGGCCTCGGTTTGGGCCTGCTGCTCTTCCGGGCTGACTTCGAGCGAGGTGCCGCCGGCTTCGTCTGCTGCTTCGTCTTCTGCAGCGGGGGCTGCTTCTGCCGGGCTGGCTTCTGCCGAGTCGGCCTCTTCCCCGCCCTGCTCTTCGTAGTGGCCGGTGACCTCAACGGTGCGAGCCTTGCGGCGCAGAACCGCGTCCATGACGAGTGCGACACCAGCACCGAGCACGGCTCCGGTGATGGCCAGCAGAACAACGCCCATGCCGACGACGGCACCGCGGCTGTATTCCTGGCTCAGATCTCCCATGTTGAGCGGAAGGAAAGCCAGCACTCCGGCGATGATGACTCCGACGAGCGCGCCGACGGCGGCAAAGGCACCGTACTTCGGGGCGCGGCGGACCGAAACGAGGGCGGATTTCTTCATCGGGTTCTCTCCAGACGGCTGAGCTTCAGCGGTTTGCTGATCGGCAGACGATTCTAGAGCACGCCGCCAAGCGGCAGGTGCTCGCTCAGGTCAGAGCGGGTGCCGGAGGCGTCCACCCGGCCGGCCTCCACCTCGTCAGCGAAGTCAGCCTCACCCGTGACCAACAGGAGCCAGGTCTCGGGCTGAACCTCGACGACGTTCGGGGGTGTTCCGCGGGAATGCTTGGGGCCTTCGATGGCCTGGGCTGCGGCAAAAGGCGGGATGCGGATTTCGACCGCACCGCCGGGGTGGCGCTCAGCGAATTCCTCGACGGTGTAGCGCACGGCGGTGGCAAGGGTTCCCCTGTCAACGTCACCGCTTTGGTGTTTGCGCCACTCCTGCCAGATTTCGAGTGCTTGGCGGCCCTCTGCGGGGTTGATGCGACGGCGGATGCTCATGATGCTCCTCAGTGCTGTTCGGCTGTGTCTGCCTGGGTCGTTGTCTGGTTGTCTGACGAGGTGCCGGCCGGGTTCTCGGGGCGGACTGCGGTCAGTGCTGACTCGGCTGCGAGCAGACCGGCGCCGGGCAGGATCTCACCGGCGTCGAGTGCGCGGCCGTGTTCGTCAGCTCCGCCGGTGACGCGCGGCGCGATATCGGACAGAACCCCAAGCGCTGCTTCCATGTTGACGGCGCCGGCGGCTGCGAGCAGGCGCAGGGCGACGAGTGAGGCTGGGCGGGATGATCCGTCGAGCACTTTCACCGCGGCGGCCCAGCCGTCCGGTGTTGCCATGACGGACACTCCTTCGGCGCCCTTTTTGGCGAGGATGCCCAGCCGTTCGATGACGACCGAGTTTTCACGGCCGTGGCCTTCAATCGCCCACGGGCTGGCCAGGACAGCCGACATAAGCTGCTGGGCGCTTTCGGTTTTGCCGGAGGCCGCTGCGGCGATTCCGCGGGCCAGGCCCGGCAGGCTGAGCGCGTATACGGGGGCGCCGCAGCCGTCGATGCCAGCGGCCGCGGGGGCTTCGCCGCAGAATTCTTCAACTGTCTTCCGGACCTGTTTCTGCACGAGCGAATCGGGGCGCAGGTAGTCTTCCGGCCGTCCTCCGGCGATCTTCTGCGCCATGAGGAAGGCAGCGTGCTTGCCGGAGCAGTTGAAGAACAGGCGCGATTCGGCCATGCCGCTCATGCGCATGGCCGCACGGTTGTCGGCGTCAGCCGGTGCGCAGGAAGGGCACTGGAGGTCGTCTTCGCTGAGGTTGACCGAGGACAGCATGTTCTTCACGACCGACACGTGGTCGGATTCTGCCCGGTGGCTGGCACTTGCCACAACGGCGGCGTCGCCGGACAAAGGCACACCCAGCTCCATGCACGCAATTGCCTGGAGCGGTTTGAGGCATGACCGGACGAACACGGACTCTTCCGGTGCGCCAATCGAGGCGACGACGGCCCCGCTGGGGTCCACAATGACCGCCGAGCCGATGTGCCGCGATTCGACGAAGTCGGAACGGGATACGACGGCGAGCTCTTCGGCGCTGTCTGCGGTGAAGGTCTGCATGCGCTCCACCCTAAGCGCAGGCCAGCGCGAGGTCACGTCTGAGTTCGTGTGGCGCAGGCCGTTAAACTGCCGGTGTGAAGGTCTTGGTTTTGGGTTCGGGCGCCCGCGAACACGCCCTTGTCACTGGTTTGGCCGCCGATCCGGGAGTGGACGCGCTCTACGCGGCACCCGGCAACCCGGGGATGGCACAGGAATGCGAAGTTCGCAGTGTCGCGATGACCGATCCCGAGGCGGTCGTGGCTCTCGCACGGGAACTTGCTGTTGATCTTGTGGTCATCGGCCCCGAAGCGCCCCTGGTCGCCGGTGTTGGCAATGCTCTGCGGGAAGCTGGGGTCGCTGTTTTCGGCCCCGACGCTGCCGCCGCGGAGCTCGAAGGTTCGAAGGCCTTTGCCAAGGAGATCATGGACGCCGCCGGGGTTCCCACATCGCAGTCGGTCGCCGCGACGTCCCTGGCCGAGTGCGAAGAGGCCTTTGACCGTTTCGGCGCCCCACACGTCGTCAAGGCCGACGGTCTGGCCGCCGGCAAGGGCGTTGTCGTCACGTCTGATCGCGACGAGGCTCTGGCACACGCCCGCGCCTGCCTGGCTGAGGCCGACCGGGTTGTCATTGAGGACTTCCTCGACGGTCCCGAGGTGTCGCTGTTCGTTCTGTGCGACGGCACCACGACGGTCCCGCTGGCTCCCGCGCAGGACTTCAAGCGCGCACTCAACGGCGACGAGGGCCCCAATACGGGCGGCATGGGCGCTTACACTCCCCTGCCCTGGGCTCCCGAGGGCCTGGTCGAGGATGTCATTGCGCAGGTCGCGCAGCCGGTCGTCGATGAAATGGCTCGCCGCGGAACCCCGTTCGTGGGGCTGCTGTACTGCGGTCTGGCGCTGACGAAGAACGGCATTGAGGTCATCGAGTTCAACGCCCGCTTCGGCGATCCCGAAACCCAGGCTGTTCTGCAGCGTCTGACCAGCCCGCTTGGCACTGTCCTGCACGCCGCTGCAACCGGCGAACTGGCGCAGCTGCCACCGCTGGAGTGGGCAGACAAATCGGCCGTCACGGTCGTCATGGCCGCGGAGAACTACCCGGCCAGCCCCGCCAAGGGCGATGTCATCACCGGCATCGACCAGGCGAACGCCCTGGAAGACGTGCACGTGTTCCACGCCGGCACCTCGACCGCAGAGGACGGAGAGCTGACCACCAGCGGTGGTCGCGTGCTGTCCGTCACCGCACTTGGCGCGGACCTTGCTGATGCCCGCGCCCGCGCTTATGAGGCCGTGGGCCTCATCCAGTGGCGCGGTGAGCACCACCGCACCGACATTGCCCAGCTGGCAGAAGAAAACCGCATCACAATCCCGCAGGGAGGAAGCCGATGACAGGCCACCAGGTTGAGGCCACCGTCGTTCCCGGATGGAAGCACGTCTATTCCGGCAAAGTCCGCGACCTCTACGTACCCGAAAGCGCTGAATCGCTTGCGGATGCCCCATCGCTGCTCATGGTTGCCTCCGATCGGATCTCCGCGTACGACTTCGTTCTGGAATCCGAAATCCCCCACAAGGGCGCAGTCCTCACCGGATTGTCCACGTGGTGGTTCGACCAGCTGAAGGACATTGTCGGCAACCACGTGGTGACCGCCGATGTGCCCGCTGAGGTTGCCGGGCGCGGACTCATCTGCGAACCGCTGACCATGTTCCCCATCGAGTGTGTGGCCCGCGGCTACCTGACCGGTTCGGGGCTGGCCGATTACAAGCAGACCGGCGCGGTCTGCGGTGTCGAGCTGCCCGATGGGCTCGGCGAGTCCGATCGCCTGGACGCACCCATTTATACGCCGGCGGCCAAGGCCGAAGTCGGCGAGCACGACGAGAACATCACCTTTGAAAAGTCCGCCGACATGATCGGCGAAGACGACGCTGAGGCTCTGCGGCAGCTCACGCTCAAGGTGTACGCGCGGGCAGAGGAAATCGCCCGCGAGCGCGGAATCATCCTGGCCGACACGAAGTTCGAGTTCGGCCGCAATGACGCGGGTGACATCGTGCTGGGCGACGAGGTGCTCACCCCGGACTCTTCGCGGTTTTGGGACGCACACGCCTACCAGCCCGGAAAGTCGCAGGCGAGCTTTGACAAGCAGTTCGTGCGCGACTGGCTCACAAGCCCCGCCTCGGGCTGGGACAAGAACAGCGGTCAGCAGCCCCCGCAGCTGCCCCAGGACATCATCGAGAAGACCTCGGCACGCTACATCGAGGCCTTCGAAAGGATCACGGGAGACACCTTCCCCGCACAGTCAGCCGGCGCCTGATTGGGAGACCCTGTTCGTTGCTAAGATGATGGCGCCGTCATCACCGGAGAACACCAAGGAGCGCAGGTGGCACGTTACATCGTCGAGGTCATGCCGAAACCCGAAATCCTCGATCCCCAGGGCAAGGCCATCGGAGCCGGACTCGACCGTCTGGGATTCTCCGGTTTCGCTGTCCGTCAGGGCAAGCGCTTTGAGCTTGAACACGACGGCGAACCCACGCCCGAAGTCCTCGAACAGGTGAAGAAGGCCGCCGAAACGCTGCTGGCCAACACCATCATCGAAGACGTCGTCGGCGTCTACCCCGCTGAGGACGGCACCAAGTGACCGCCACCCGCACCGCCTACACCAACGGCGGCCCGCTCATCGGAGCGCAGCGCTCAACCACCACGCTCGAAGGCGCCGAAAACGTGCGCATCGGCATTGTCACGTTTCCCGGAACGCTCGACGACCGTGACGCCGCTCGTGCCGTCACGCTGTCCGGGGCGCAGGCCGTGAGTCTGTGGCACGCGGATGCAGACCTCAAGAACGTCGACGCCGTCATCCTGCCCGGCGGCTTCAGCTACGGCGACTACCTGCGCTGCGGTGCCATTGCCCGCTTCGCACCCGTCATGGACTCCGTCATCGCCGCGGCAGAAGACGGCATGCCGGTCCTGGGCATCTGCAACGGCTTCCAGGTTCTGTGTGAAGCAGGCCTGCTGCCCGGCGCGCTGGTGCGCAACTCCGCCCAGCAGTTCATCTGCAAGGACCAGGAACTTGAAATAGTCAACGCGGACACAGCGTGGACCCGCGACTACGAAGCCGGCGAAAAGATCACCATCCCGTTGAAGAACGGCGAGGGCTCCTTCCAGGCTCCCGCTGAGACCATCCGGGAACTCGAAGACAACGGCCAAGTGCTCGCCCGCTACGTGGGCGCGAACCCCAATGGCTCAATCGACCTGATCGCAGGTGTGACGAACAAGCGCGGCAACGTCGCTGGACTCATGCCGCACCCCGAGCACGCCGTCGAAGCAGGGTTCGGCCCGGATTCTGCAGTCGGCATGCGCCAGGGTGTCGACGGTCAGGGATTCTTCACGTCGGTACTGCGGACCGTCCTGGAGAAATGAGCTTATGAGTGAACTGACCACCCTGCTGCAGCAGGCCGCTTTCGGATCGATCGAAGCCCAGAGGACCTTTGAAGCGCTGCTGGCGCAGACCAACGGCGAATGGGAAGTCGACCTGCAGCGCGGACACATTGTCTTCGGCGACCAGCTGCACGCCGACGTTCACCTTCTGGGCTCCACCGACACCGTTTCCGGAACCTGGCGGTGGGCGTGGTCAGAGCTTTCCGATTTCTCCGGCCCCGTTGTCGAACTCGCGAAAGCCGTGCGTGATTACGGTCAGCGCGAGGGCATCAACAACCTCACGCTCGATGAGTTCAAAGCCGGTGACGACGACGCTCTCAGCCTGGTGATCGCGGCCAAGCGGATCACCGGCCACTGGGTGCACTACCCGCTGAAGACCGGCACGATGACCGTCTGGACCCTGCTCGACGTGCAGGGCTTCAGCGACATCGAGCCGACCATCCGCTCCGTCGTCAAGGCGCTGGCCGCCGGGGTGAAGTCCGGAGGCATCACGGACCACAGGCGGGCGCTTCTGGACTACGCGGCCCTGCGCGGTTTTGCCACCGCTCCCCTAGAAGGGTCCAGCCTGCGGATTCTGCTGGCCGACGGTTCGGCTGACACCGACTTCGACGAGCAGTCCCGCCTGACCAACTGCCAGGTGCACGCGCCTCTGGAAGGCGAAGCGCAGGAACAGTTCGCTGCTGCACAGCCGGTCACGGCGCAGTCCGTGCCGATCGAAGTCGACTTCAGCGTCGCCGCACAGCCTGCCGAAGAGCCGAGCACCGAAAAGCCCGCGCCTGCACTCGGCGAGCACTACACGGGCGCCGGCGAAGTCGACGAGCCGACGCCTGAACGCCCTGCAGCAGAAAAGCCTGCCGCAGCAGCCGAAGAAACCGAAAAGGCTCCGGTTGTCGAACAGCCGGAGGCACCTCGGGAACCGGCAGAAGACAAGCCGGCTGCCCAGCAGCAGGCACCGGAGCAGACCCCTGTCGAGGAACAGCCCAAGAAGAAGAAAAAGGGATTCTTCGGAAAGCTCTTCGGTCGATGACGCGGGTGGCGGCCTGAGCGGTCGCTGCCGCTATTGCTGCTCTGCTGAGCTGAGGTTTTCTATACGCGGACCCCTATGTGTCCGGGGTCACTTTGCGTCGGTAGGGTATCGGCATGACCGAAGAAGTTCACTCCCCCGCATACGTCCCCACCCTCACGTCACTTCTCGATGCGCCGCGCACCGGAGGGCTGACCTGCCGCCGCGACGGAGGCCCGCTGTTGGCCTCGGTGCAGTCGCTGGACGGAAACGGCCAGTCCTACGCCACACACCTGGTTGAACTCGCCGCCGATGCGAACACCGACTACCCGTCGCCACGGCGTTTGACCCGCGGAGCAGCCTCGATCGGAGCGACCGCGATCGCCGAAGACGGCTCCGTCTTCTTCACCGCCAAACGTGCCGGCGACGACGGCGACGAAGCCGATGACGCCGCCCTGTTCCTATTGCCGACCCGCGGTGAAGCACGCCGCATTGCCACACGCCCCGGCGGTTTCGGCGGCCTCACTCTTCGACCCGGTGTGCTCGTGGCACAGCTGGCGGTGCATTCTCAGGCGGGCAGCGAAGAAGAACACGCTGAGCTTGTAAAGAAGCGCTCAGACGCCAAAGTCTCCGGCATCCTGCACACCGAGTTCCCCACCCGCCGGTGGGATGCCGACCTCGGGCCGCACGTCAATCGCCTGGCCGTGGCACAGCTGCCGCAGGATCTGAGCCAGCTGAGCTCCACCTCGGACGACTTTGCCCACAAGCGCGACGGCGACGAACTCCCACCCCTGCTTGAGTTCACCTACCCGCAGATGCCGGAAGGCTCGCTGGTCGGCTGGGAAGCATCCGCTGACGGCACGTGGGCGCTCGTATCGGTGCGACGCACACTCATGGACCACATCGACCAGGTGAGCATCCACCGGGTCGACCTCACGGGCAAGCAGGCACCCCAACAGCTGCTGACATCGCAGCCAACGGATTCACGCTGGCTGGGTGCTCTCAGCCCGGATGATGCGCGCGTGGTCATTGAACACGTCGATGAGTGGATGCCGGACCAGGACCTCCACCCGCACCCCCACGTGCACACGATCGACGGTGACGGCGGTTTGAGCGGCGAGCAGCCCCTGTGGCCGGAGTTCGACCAGTGGTTCGACGCTGTGTGGCTCGATGACAGCACACTCGTGGCGGCCTCCGACGACCACGGCCGCGGTTCCGTGTGGATTGGCGGGCTCAACGATGCCGCCCCGCGCAGGCTGGCCGGTGGGCCCGAACAGAAGTACGTGTTTTCCGCAGTCGCCGTGCACGACGGCCGCGTGGTTGCCCTGCGCTCCTCCATTGACACTCCGCCGCAGCCGGTTGCCATCGACCCTGCCAGCGGCGAGGTGACCGAGCTTGCCAATCCGACAGGAGCGGTCGAGGTGCCGGGGCGGCTTGACGAGGTCACGGCGACTGCTGAGGACGGCACCGAGATTCGCGCCTGGCTGTCACTGCCGGAAGGCGATGGTCCGCACCCGCTCGTTGTGTTTGCCCACGGCGGGCCGTGGGGATCGTGGAACGCGTGGACCTACAGGTGGAACCCCGCCCCGTTTGTGGCTTCCGGCTTTGCCGTGCTGCTGCCGGACCCCGCGATTTCCACCGGCTACGGCCAGAACATGATTGCCCGCGGTCAGCAGCAGCTGGGCGGCACACCGTTCACCGACATCATGGCTTTGACCGATGCGGCCGAAAAGCGTGCTGACATCGACTCTGAGCGCACAGCTTTTGCCGGTGGGTCCTACGGCGGCTATATGACCAACTGGGTGGCCGGGCACACGGGTTCGCGCTTTAAGTGCGCTGTCACTCACGCATCCCTGTGGAACACCGAATCCATGGGCCGGACAACCGACAATTCTTCGTGGAACGATGCGATGGCCGGTCAGTCGAAGGAGTACTCACCGCACCTGTACGCGGCTGATATCGAAATCCCGATGCTTGTCATCCACGGCGACAAGGACTACCGCGTGCCGATCGGCCAGGGGCAGGAACTGTGGTTTGACCTGCTGCGCAAATCGAAGACCCCGGCTGGGCCGGACGGGCTGACCCAGCACCGCTTCCTGTACTTCCCCGATGAAGGTCACTGGATTTTGGGCCGCGGCAATGCCGAAGTCTGGTACCGCACGTTCATCGACTTCCTGCGCCACCACGTGCTGGGCGAAGAAACCCAGACGGCAGCTGAACTCGGCTGAGGGCCCCCGACTCACAACGTCATTTTCACTTCACGGCCCGTCATACATACGTCATGTATGACGGGCCGTGAAACTGTGTGACCTCTTAAGCCCCTCACCACGTTCAGCTCTGGAAGCGTCGCAGCTATGACTGGACTGCACACACCTCTTTCGCCGCTGAGCTTCCTTGAGCGCAGCGCCCGCGTCTACCCCAACCGCACAGCCGTCATCGACGGCGAAACTACGCGCACTTTCGCCGAGCTCGCCGCAGATGCGCAGCACCGAGCCCAGCTGCTCGCCGACCTCGGCATCCGTCCGGGCGACCGGGTGGCCTACATGGCGCCGAACACCCTCGAAATGGCGCTCGCGCAGTTCTCGGTGCCGCTGGCAGGTGCCGTCCTCGTACCGCTGAACATCCGCCTGACCAGCGCAGAAATCCGGTTCATCCTCGAACACTCCGGTGCGCGGGTCTTCGTCATCGACGCCGAATACATCCCGGTTGTCCAACCGCTCATCGGCGGACTCACCACCGTGGCGACCATCGCCGTCGACCGCACTGCAGACCCCTCCGCACATCTGCCCGAAGGCTTCACCGACCTCGCAGACCTCCTGACCCAGACCCAGCAGCCGTGGACAGACCCGACCGGGCAGGCGCCTCGTGAGTTCCAGTGGGCTCCCCACAGCGAACTCGACCCGCTGGTGATCAACTACACCTCCGGCACAACGGGCAATCCCAAGGGTGTCGTAGTCACCCACCGTCAGGCGTACACAAACGCGATCAACCAGGTGCTGCACTCCCGCTTCGACACTGACAGCGTCTACCTGTGGACCCTGCCGATCTTCCACTGCAACGGCTGGTGCGGAGTATGGGCGCTCACGGCCGCCGGCAGCACCCAGGTGTGCCTGCGCGCAGTGCGCGGGCCCAAGATCTGGGAACTCATCGACCGCCACCGAGTCACACACTTCAACGGCGCACCGACCGTCGTGCGCACTGTGCTGGGAACCGAAGAAGCCCACCCGCTGAACTACACGCTGCGCGTCACGTGCGGCGGGGCGCCACTGGACCCGCGCACACTGGCCGAGGTCGAGGCACTCGGATTCTCCGTCACCCACTCCTTCGGCATGACTGAAACCGCCGGCCCCTACACGGTCGCCTACGAACAAGACGAGTGGAAGAACCTGCCGGCCGACACCCGTGCCGCACTGCTGGCACGGCAGGGTGTGGGGCAGATCGGTTCGAGCGAACTGCGCGTTGTCGAGCGCGAAACCGACAGCGACGGGCTTCTGGTCGATGTGCCCGCCGACGGGGCGACGATCGGCGAGGTCGTGGTGCGCGGCAACACCGTCATGGCCGGCTACTACCGCAACCCCGAAGCCACAGCAAAGGCCTTTGCCGGCGGCTGGCTGCACACCGGCGACCTCGGTGTCATGCACGCCGACGGCTACGTCGAACTGAAGGATCGCGCGAAGGACATCATCATCTCCGGCGGCGAGAACATCTCGACCATCGAAGTTGAGCACGCCATCGGTTCGCACCCCCTGGTGGCCGAAGCCGCAGTCGTCGGCGTGCCAGATGAGCGGTGGGGCGAGCGCCCGCGCGCCTACGTCGTCACCCGCGACGGGGCAGAGCTTGAAGACGAGGTGCTCACGGCACACGTGCGGGCACGCCTTGCCGGGTTCAAGGTTCCGCGCGAGTTCCGCTACGTGGCTGAACTGCCCAAAACATCAACGGGCAAGATCAGCAAGGTCCAGCTGAGGGAGGGGTGAAGCGAAGCGCCGCCGTCTGCACGGCAGGCTCAGCGGCAGCACCCTCACATGCCGACTGACACGCAGCTGCCGCACGTGGGGTGCAGGCCGGCGCGGGTGCAGTCTTCACAGCGCAGGAACTGCTGGCGGCAGCTTTCATTGGCGCAGTTGACGAACTTCGGCGTGCGCTTGCCGCACTCCAGGCACGAGCCCAGCGACTCAGCACCAGAGCCGAACTCCATGTGCATACGCTTGTCGAACACGTACAGCGAACCGTCCCACAGCCCTGAATTGCCGTAGGTTTCGCCGTAGCGGACGATCCCACCGTCCAGCTGGTAGACCTCGTTGAAGCCGCGGTTCTTCATGAGCACCGACAGCACTTCGCAGCGGATGCCGCCGGTGCAGTAGGTCACGACCGGGCGGTCTTTGTATTCGTCGTATTTGCCGGATTCGATTTCGTCGATGAAATCCCGCGTGGTTTCGACATCCGGCACGATTGCACCGCGGAACCGCCCGATCTCGGCTTCCATTGCGTTGCGTCCGTCAAAGAACACAACGTCGTCGCCGCGTTCTTCGATGAGCTTGTGCAGGGCGCCCGGCTTGAGGTGCTCTCCCCCGCCGATCACACCGTCAGCATCGACCTTGATTTCATCCGGCGTTGTAAATGTGACAAGCTCCGGCCGGACTTTGACTGACAGGCGCGGGAAGTCGTCGCCCTGACCGGTGGACCATTTGATGTCGGCCTTTTTGAACGGTTCGTAGCTCTTGGTGATGCGCACGTACTTTTTGACGTCGTCAATGTCCCCGCCGAGCGTTGCGTTGATGCCGTCTTTGGAGATGATGACGCGCCCCTTGAGCCCGCACCCTTCGGCGAGCGCGTGCTGCCACAGCCGCACGGCTTCTGGGTCAGCTAGAGGGGTGAATACGTAGAAGAGGACGATTTTCTGCACCGACATAGCCTCAATTGTATTGAGCGCCCCAACTGCCGAGGCGCCGGTCACCACCCGCCGGGCGCACTCCCGAGGGCCGGGCCTCACCAGGTCCCGTCAGCCGCCCCCACGTATGAGACACGTGCCACAATGCGCGTATGGACGTTTTCTTCGAGCGCAACGGCGCGCACAGCTTCACGGCCACGCAGCACACCTCGGGAGCGTGGAACCCGGAAGAGCAGCACATTTCGCCCACGCTGGGCCTCATCACCCACATCATCGAATCTGATGCGCAGGCTCGCGGTCACGACCACCTGCAGGTTTCTCGGATCAGCTTTGACATCTACGGTGTGGTGCCGATTGCGACGTATGACTACAGCGTCGAGGTGCTGCGGCCGGGACGGACCATCGAACTGGTCGAAGTGCTGCTCACCTATGGCGGGCGGGTCATTGTGCGGGCTCGCGCCTGGCTGACTCTCGAGGTGGAGACCGCTTCTCTTGCCGCCTCGCCTTTCCCTGCGCTCACCCCGCTGGAGGACATGGAAGAGTTCGCTGGTTCGAGCGTGTGGCCAGGTGACTACATCACCACTCTGCGGGCGTACCGGCACCAGTTCGAGCCGGGGCGGGCGCACTTCTGGCTGGCATCCTCAGCCGATCTTGCCGATGAACCGACCTCGCAGTTCGCCAAGTCTGCTGCACTGTTCGACACCGCCAACGGCATGTCCGTCCGCGAAGATCCGCGGAAGGTCGCGTACCCCAATGTCGAACTGACCGTCACGTACATCCGCAAACCCCACACTCCCGTACCGGGAATCACGCCGCAGCCGGTCCCCCAGGACCCCGTCGGCCTGCCCTGGCAGGCCGGGGATGTCAGTGTCAGCTTCGGCCCCACCGGCCTGGGCACAACCCACACCGTCTGGCACGACGCCTACGGCCCCTTTGCCGTCGTCACACAGTCCCTGACAATCCGCCCGCTCAGCTGAGCGGCACCTCGTGAGCTTTGCGGAGCACCCCGGTGCGACGCCCATCGACCGCGTGCCGCAGGCGGGTACGCGCGCGGTAGGATGACCACGGAATCCCCCGTCATCCCCGCGCACCCGGATACGCGCGTGGAGCGCACCAACGAGAGGACCTCGACAGGCATGTCATCCACGAACCCCTCTGCCGACAAAAAGGTCAAGGAGACCGTCGAATACGCGGCCGCCAACCCGGATGTCGAGCAGGACTGGGCGTCACTCGGCCTGAAGGAAAACGAGTACGACGCAATCCGCGAAGTGCTCGGGCGTCGTCCCACCTCGGCAGAGCTGGCCATGTACTCCGTCATGTGGTCGGAGCACTGCTCCTACAAGTCCTCCAAGGTGCACCTGCGCAAGTTCGGCGAATACCTGACCGAAGACATGAAGAAGCACATGCTCGTGCCCATCGGCGAAAACGCCGGTGTTGTCGACATCGGGCAGAACTGGGCCGTCACGTTCAAGGTTGAGTCCCACAACTCACCGACCATGGTCGAGCCCTACCAGGGTGCCGCCACCGGTGTCGGCGGCATTGTCCGCGACATCATCTCGATGGGTGCACGCCCGGTCGCGGTTATGGACCAGCTGCGCTTCGGTGCGATCGACCACCCGGACACCGCCCGCGTGTGCCACGGCGCTGTTGCCGGCATCGGCGGCTACGCCAACTCGCTCGGCCTGCCGAACATCGGCGGCGAAACCATCTTCGACCCCGCCTACCAGGGCAACCCGCTGGTCAACGCGCTGGCCGTCGGCATCATGAAACACGACGACATCCACCTGGCGAACGCCTCCGGTGCCGGCAACAAGGTTGTTCTGTTCGGTGCGCGCACAGGCGGCGACGGCATCGGCGGTGCCTCCATCCTGTCGTCGGAAAGCTTCGAAGAGGGCTCCGAATCCAAGCGCCCCGCAGTGCAGGTCGGTGACCCGTTCAGCGAAAAGGTGCTCATCGAGTGCTGCCTCGAACTGTTCGCCGCAGACACCGTTGAGGGCATTCAGGACCTCGGTGCGGCCGGCATTTCCTGTGCAACCTCGGAACTTGCCTCCAATGGCGACGGCGGCATGCACATCGCCCTGGACGACGTCCTGCTGCGCGACCCCACGCTGACGCCCGAAGAGATCCTCATGTCGGAATCTCAGGAGCGCATGATGGCAGTTGTGCGGCCAGAGAAGCTCGACGAATTCATGGAGATCGTGGGCAAGTGGGAAGTCGAAACCTCGGTTCTCGGCGAAGTCACCGACACCGGCCGCCTGGTCATCGAATGGCACGGCGACGTCATCGTCGACGTTCCTCCGCGCTCCGTCGCCCACGACGGCCCGGTCTACGAACGCCCCTACAGCGAACCGTCCTGGCAGGCTGAAACACAAGCCAACACGGTCGAGGCCGCAGGACTGTCCCGCCCCGAAAGCGGCGACGAACTGCGCCAGACCCTGCTGGAGCTTATAGCCTCACCCAACCTGTGCTCGAAGGAATGGGTCACCAACCAGTACGACCGCTACGTGCAGGGCAACACCGCTCTGGCATTCCCCGACGACGCTGGTGTCATCCGCGTCGACGAAGAAACGGGCTTGGGCATTGCGCTGGCCACCGACGCCAACGGCCGCTACACCTACCTTGATCCGGCAACCGGCGCTCAGCTGGCACTGGCCGAGGCCTACCGCAACGTCGCCACCACCGGCGCTCGTCCGATGGCCGTGACCGACTGCCTCAACTTCGGTTCGCCGGAAGATCCCGAAATCATGTGGCAGCTGGCCACCGCGATTGAGGGCCTCGCGAAGGGCTGCCAGGCTCTTGGCGTTCCCGTCACCGGCGGCAACGTGTCGCTGTACAACCAGACGGGCGACACCGCGATCCTGCCTACCCCGGTTGTCGGCGTCATGGGCGTTTTCGACGACGTCACCCGCGCAACCCCGTCGGGCTTCACGGGTGCCGGCCACGCCATCTACCTGCTGGGCGAAACAGAAGAGGACTTCGGCGGTTCGGCCTGGGCGGATGTCGCCCACGGCCACCTGGGCGGTCTGCCGCCTAAGTTCAAGCCGGAAGCTGAACGCGAACTCGGCGAGATCCTCATCAACGCCAGCCGCGACGGCATGATCGACACCGCGCACGACCTTTCGGAGGGCGGTCTGGCCATCGCTGTGGCCGAATCGGTTATGCGCTTCGGCATGGGCGCGCGCATCTGGCTGGACGAAGTCATCAACCGCGACGGTGTGGACCTGTTCACCGCACTGTTCTCCGAAACCGCAGCCCGTGCAATCGTCGCCGTGCCGCGTTCGGAAGAAGTGCGCTTCACCGACATGTGCACCGCCCGGGACTTCCCGCACGTGCGCATCGGCATGACTGATGCCGGCGAAGACAACCAGGCGAGCCTCGAGGTGGTCGACCAGTTCACCATCGGCCTGCAGGAGCTCCTGGAAACCTCGAAGGGCACCATGCTCAAGCACTTCGGCTGATCTCGGCCCCCCGGAGAACCCCGGACTCTGCTCACAAGTGCAAAAACTCGGTTGATCCGGCAGAAAACTCTCGAGTTTTTGCACGCCACAGCAGAGTCCGGAGTTTTTGCACGCCGCAGCAGACACACATGATCGCACCTACAGGCTCGCTGGCGGGTTTTCCCTGCGTATGCGACCGCATTCCGCACACGCCGCTGCGCGTTTCAGCCGATCTAGCGGGCACGAACCCCGGGCTCTGCTCACAAGTGCAAAAACTCGGTCAATTCGGCAGAAAACTCCCGAGTTTTTGCACACCGCAGCAGAGTCCGGAGTTTTTGCACGCCGCAGCAGAGTAATGAACGGTAACTTGGTGGAATGTTGTTTCCACACCAACTGCCCAGCAGAAAACAGTTGGCAGCGGTGGCGCTTGAGAACGTCACCCGCGAGTTTCCGTATGCCGCGCACCACGTGCAGCGCGACCATGCGGACCTGAAGCAGCCGGTGGACATGCACCCGGCGTTCGGCAATTCCTTTGACTGGCATTCCAGTGTGCACATGCACTGGCTGCTGACTCAGCTATTGGCAGCCGAATATGAATCCGAGGGTCTGGACGCACCGTGGGCGCAGCAGGCACTCACGATCCTCACGGAGCACCTGAGCCCGGCGAACCTCGAGGTCGAGGCCGCGTACATGCGGGCCAATCCGTCATGGGAAGGTCCCTACGGCTGGGCGTGGGCGGCACAACTGGCCTCCGCCCTGCATACCTCTCACCTGCCTCGGCTGCATTCCCTTGCCGCAAATGCAGCTGTGCTCGCTGAGGCAGTTTTTGACCTCACACTGAACTGGCTGGATACAGCGCCTGCGCCGGTCCGCCACGGCCTGCACACCAACACCGCCTTTGGTCTGCGCCGAATCCGGCGGGCGGCAATCACGCTTGAGCGCAACGACGTCGTCAGCGCCGTCGATGCTGCGGCTCGCAGGTTCTACGCCGGTGACCGCGCGTGGCCGTTCCACTTTGAGCGCAGCGGTCACGACTTCCTGTCCGCGGGACTCTGCGAGGCCGACCTCATGCTCGATGTGCTCAGCAGCGAAGAACTCGAGACCTGGTTGCCTGCGTTCCTGTCCGAGCTCTCCCCCGATTCCGAGGTCCTGACACCGCTGACAGTGCTCAACCCCACGGATGGGCACCAGTCGCACCTCTACGGTCTGGGTCTGACCGTCGCCGCTTCTCTTTTCCGCATAGCGGCAGTTTTCGCAGACTGGGGCGACACGGCCCGCGCCGAACAGCTGCGCTCTGCCGTGCCCGCACTTATGGCGCCGGGCCTCGAGGCCGCCGTGTCGGACGAATACATGTCATCCCACTGGATAGCAACGTTTGCCTGGGAAGCACAGCAATAGGCTAAGCGGAATGTTCCCGGGTGCCGATAGTGTTAGGGCTAACAGAGACCTCGAACGACTAAGGAGGGTCGATGAGCTCGAACTACGCGGTGACAAACCCGGCAGACGGCCAGGTGAAAGCCGAATACGAAACCATCTCCGACGCCCAGCTGAACCAGGCACTCGACACAGCTGTCGAAGCCCAGAAGGAGTGGGCCGCTCGCCCCATCGAAGAGCGCGCAGCCGTTGTGAAGAAGGCCGCTCAGCTGTTCGACGAACGCGCTGACGAACTCGGCCACATCATCGGAAAGGAAATGGGCAAGCGCCACTCGGAAGGCGCAGAAGAAGCCCAGTTCTCCGCTGAAATCCTCAACTACTACGCCGACAACGGCGCTGAATTCGCAGCCGACAAGAAACTCGACACCCCGGACGGCGCCGCCATCCTGCAGAGCCGCCCCATCGGCGTTCTGCTGGGCATCATGCCGTGGAACTTCCCCTATTACCAGGTGGCTCGCTTTGCTGCGCCCAACCTCATGCTGGGCAACGGCATTGTGCTCAAGCACGCTGAAATCTGCCCCGAATCCGCGCAGATCATCGAAGACATCTTCCGCGAAGCCGGTCTGCCCGAAGGCGTGTACGTCAACGTGCGTGCCTCCCACGACCAGATTGCCGAAGCCATTGCGGATGACCGCATTGCCGGTGTTTCGCTCACCGGTTCGGAGCGCGCCGGCGCCATCGTGTCGGAACAGGCCGGCAAGGCGCTGAAGAAGGCCGTTCTTGAGCTTGGCGGTTCTGACCCGTACATCATTCTCGACACCGAGGACGCGAAGAAGGCAGCGCAGGACGCGTTTGCCACCCGCATGTACAACACGGGTCAGGCGTGTGATTCCAACAAGCGCCTGATCGTCATGGACGACGCCTATGACGAATTCGTCGACGAACTGGTCCGCCTGGCCTCAGACATGAAGCCCGGCGACTACACGAGCGACGACCCCACCGTCTACCAGCCGCTGTCTTCACGCGGGGCGGCAGAGAACCTCGCCAAGCAGATGGAGCAGCTCAAGGAGGCTGGCGCGACCATCCGCACCGGCGGCGAACTCGCCGACGGCCCCGGCGCCTACTTCAGCCCCGCCGTCGTCACCGACGTTCCCGTGGGCTCGGATGTCTACTACGAAGAGCTGTTCGGCCCCGTTCTTGTGGTGTACCGCGTCAGCTCGGACGAAGAGGCCCTGGAACTTGCCAACGATTCGCGCTTTGGCCTCGGCGGCACCGTGTTCAGCACCGACACCGCACGGGCAGAAGCCGTCGGCAGCCGCCTGCACGTGGGCATGGCCAAGATCAACTCCTACGACACCGATTCGGCCGCACTGCCGTTCGGCGGTGTGAAGAACTCCGGCTACGGCCGTGAACTCGGCCCCGTCGGCATGGACGAATTCGTCAACAAACGCCTGTTCTACACCAAGGAGGACTGAATGAGCATGGACTACAAGGTCATCAACCCCGCCACGGGTGCGACCGTTGAAACGTTCCCGGCCATCACCGACGACGAACTCGAAGCAGTTCTCGCAAAAGCTGAAAAGGCCCAGCGCGAATGGGCTGAGCTCGACATGAGCGAACGGGCGAAGGTCGTCCACCGCGTTGCCGACCTCTACGACGAGCGCGCCGAAGAGCTCGCCGAAATCATCGGCGTCGAAATGGGCAAGCGCCGCTCGGAGGCCATCGGCGAAGCCAAGTACTGCGCGAAGATCTACCGGTACTACGCCGACAATGCCGCAGAGTTCACCAAGGATGTTCCGCTGGATGCCCCCGGAGGCAAGGCTGTCATGCAGCACAAGCCGGTCGGCACCATCCTCGGCATCATGCCGTGGAACTTCCCCTACTACCAGGTGGCTCGCTTCGCATCACCCAACCTCATGCTGGGCAACGCGATAGTTCTCAAGCACGCCGAAATCTGTGCAAAGTCCGCAGGCGTGATGGAAGAGATCATGCTTGAGGCCGGCGTGCCGGAAGGTGTTTTCCAGAACATCTACGCCAAGCACGACCAGATTTCGAAGGTCATTGCCGATGACCGCATCGCCGGTGTTTCGCTGACCGGTTCGGAGCGCGCAGGCGCTGCGATCTCAGCTCAGGCCGGCAAGGCGCTGAAGAAGGCCGTTCTCGAACTCGGCGGTTCGGACCCGTACATCGTGCTGGACTCCTCCGACGTCAAGGCTTCGGCTCAGCTCGCCTACAAAACCCGCCTGTTCAACACCGGCCAGGCGTGCAACTCGAACAAGCGGATCATCGTCATGGACGACATGTACGAAGAGTTCGTCGACGAACTGGTCCGCCTGGCTTCAGTTGCCACCCCCGGCGACTACACGAGCGAAGACCCGAACGTCTACATGCCGCTGTCGTCGCGTGCAGCAGCCGAGAACCTCTACGACCAGATTCTGCGCGCCAAGGACGCCGGTGCCACCATCCGCACCGGCGGGCAGATTTCCGACGAGGGCGCTTACGTGTCCCCGACCGTCATCACCGACATTCCGGTGGGCTCGGACATCTACTACGAAGAGTTCTTCGGTCCGGTGCTCGTGGCCTACCCGGTGTCCTCTGACGAAGAAGCGCTGGAACTGGCCAACAACTCCCAGTTCGGTCTGGGCGGCACGGTCTTCAGCGAAGACGTCGAACGCGCCCAGAAGGTCTCCGACCGGCTGGACGTGGGCATGGCTTCGGTCAACATCCCGAAGGCCGGCGCCGAATACCTGCCGTTCGGCGGTGTGAAGCGCTCCGGCTACGGTCGTGAACTCGGCCCCGTCGGCATGGACGAATTCGTCAACAAGCGCCTCTACTACGTGGCCGACTGACGCAAGCTGAGCTCGACTGAGCACAGCAGCCTCAGCCAAGCGGCGCCTCGTCACTTTATGACGAGGCG
>NZ_KV786092.1:0-5316 GCF_001806835.1 Brevibacterium sp. HMSC24B04
CACGATTAACTAACCTCCCCGATCAGTACAACTAACCTCCCCGATCAGTACACCTAGCTCGTCGTCGTCGTGCCACGCCATCATCGCCTCGTCACCGGCGACAAGGTGAGGTTCGGTGTGCTCGTTCGCGCGTCCCGGACCGGTCAGGTACGTCAGCAGTCCGGCCATCCTGTCGCCGCGGACAACGTTCGGCATCATGGCAGGCTCAGCCCGTCGATCGCGTCGTCGATGCGCACCGCGGTACGGCGCACGGCGTCGAGCGTCGCGCTCATCTCCGCCTGCACCTCGCCGGTCGCGTTGGTCGCACGAGCCATCTGGTTGACGTTGTTCGAGACGGCCGCGAGCAGCCGGTGCAGCGCGAACAGCTCGGCCATCGCGTTGCGCCGCTCGGTGGGAGTCTGCGACGTCGCGGACGCCAGCGCGGACTCGACGAGCAGCCGCGGGATCGTCACGTGCTGCGCCTCCGCGAGACGTAGCAACATGCCTTCTTCCTCGGGCGACACCTTCACCTCGTGACGGTGCTGCCGCCCACCGTCGACGTTCGCCCGGCGACGTCGCGCGAACAGGCGACCCTTGGGAGCCTCCTCGCTCATCAGATCACCTGCCTTCCAGCCCAGCGCAGCGACCCCGCCTCGTGCGGGGACCACACTCTTAGTGTGCCCGATCCGCGGCGCCAAGTCGAGGATTCAAGCCACTTAGCCGTGCTAAGTCTTTAGCTTGCTCCGTCTGGGACTCGATTCGGGGTTGCTCACGTCGGCAGACGGGAGCGGTCGCGGCTCCGCCGCGACGATGCTTTTCAGTCGACGCGAGACGTCGACGTAGACAACACGACTCCGTACGATGGAGTCATGGCTACGACACCAACACCAGAGGAAGCGATCGACCGCGCCAAGCGCGTACTGGACGATCGGATCGACACCATTCGCCAGGCCGTCGAGGCTCGTCAGCACGTCGCAGACGTGCGCGAGGAGACCGACCGTGAGCGGGCCGAGCTGGAAGCCCGCATCGCGCAGCGGGTGGGCGACGCCGAGCGCGCCGACGTCAAGGCGTACAACGCCGCCGTGAGCGCGGGATGGTCCGCCGACGAGCTGCGCAAGATCGGCCTGCCGGAGCCTGACAAGAAGGCTCGTACGCGCCGCCGCGCTGCGCGCAAGCCCGCGGCCTCGCGGCCCGCTCCCCCGGCTCCTGAGCCGACTGCTCCGAGCGATGACCGCTCCGCGGTCGAGGGAGACCAGGACGCTGCGTGACATTGCCCCCTGACCACCTGTGGACGGCTCCGGCTAACGCCGGGGCCGGACCCGCCCACAGGTGGACAGCGGGACCCATCTGCCCGCCCGCACACAGGCCGCACCGTCCCGTTCCGCTGCTCGGTCGCGTCGAGGTAGTGCGGCCCGTGCACGGCCTCCTTGGGTGCACGGTCCCCCTCCCCCCGACGCCGAAGGATCACACACCACAGACCCCCGTCAAGGGCGCTCCGCGTCACTGCGTGATGCGGCTACGCCGCACCCTTGACGGGGGTCTGTGGTGTGCAGGGCGGCATTTATCGGGGGGATGGGCAGGAGCGGTCAGGACCGCCTACGGCGAGACGGTCGCCTCGGCCTCGTCGTCCACCTTGGCGAGGGCTCGGGAGACCGACGAGGCGCCGACTCCGAGCACCTTCGCGATGTGCGCGACGCTGTGCTCCTCGGCGCGCATCTTCACGGCCGCCGCGATGCGCTCGGGCGTCATCACCGACGGTCGGCCGCCGACACGGCCCTGAGCACGAGCGTGCGCCAGGCCGCGCCTGGTGTTGTCCCGGATGGTGTCGACGCGGAGCTGCGCGAACACGGCGACGATGCCGAACAGTGCGCGCCCCATCGGGGTAGTCGTGTCGATATCGGGCTCGGTCAGGCTCTTGATGTTCACGCCCCGCTCGTGCAGCTCGTTGATGGTCTGGATCGCCATCGTCTCGCTGCCTGCGATGCGGTCGAGGCGACGCACCATGAGGGTGTCGCCGGGGCGCAGGTAGTCCAGGCACGCAAGCCACTGCGGGCGGTCCTTGACCCGACTTGACTCGCCGTGGTCGACGAACACACGCTCGACGCCGGCGGCACGCAGCTCGGCCTCCTGAGCCTCGGGGTTCTGCTCGCGCTTCGAGACTCGTGCGTAGCCCACGAGGTTGCTCATGACGGCCTCACCTCCCCTGTCCGGTTCCGCTGCCTCGGCCCGGCATGTACGGGCCGCCGTGGCGCGCCTGGGGGCCTCTCTGCGGTCCTGTCTGGGGTGGCTGGTTGGTCGCCTGAGTCGCAGCCCGCGGATAGGACGCACGCGCAGCCGAGCGTCCAGGGCCAGGCGGCGCCGACGTCGACGGCCCGCTCGTGCGCGGCGCAGCGATCGCACGGAACACCGGCACGAGCGAGGCCGGCTCGGGTGCGTAGGAGAACATGTCGGGCCGACTGAGCTGCGATGCCTGGTTCCACACGTCCGGGGTCACCTGGCCGAAGTCGAGAGTGAAGCGCGATCGCTCCGCGACGTGCTCCATGAACACCTTCCCGGTCCGTCCGTTGCCCTCACGGAACGGGTGCGCCTGGTTCAGGTAGGCGAACACCGTCGCGGCTCGCTCTGCGAACGTGTCGCGGTCCAGCCGTCCCCAATCGGTGCCGGCAACGCGCTTGCGCACGTCGTCGAGGAGCTGGTCGACCTCGCCCGTCTTGACGTCCCCGAAACCGCGGCCGGCGCCCTTGGAGATGTTCACGCTGCGGAACTCCCCCGCCCACGCATAGACGTCCTGGAACAGATGCCGGTGGATCGCCCGCACATGGTCGGCGTCGTAGGTCTTGGGGATGGCGACCTGACCGGCCAGCAGCTCGCGCTGCCGGCGTGCAGTCTCGACGTACTCCAACCTGGTCAGTACCACCGGGTCGCGCTCGTCGAACAGGTTGCGCAGCGTGCCCTCGTCGGGCGGCGGGTAGAAGTACGACTCCCAGGTGTCGAACGCCATCAGCGCGCGACGGCGACCGTCCGTCGCCGCGCGGCGGCGTGGGCGCGCCGGCGGTACTCCTCGGCGTCGATCGCGCCGCGGGCCTCGTCGGTCAGGTTCTCCACGTCCTCGCGGTTCGGGGTCCACCCCTCGTGCCAAGCGCTGGCGAGCGACTGCACCACGGCGCGACGCTGGGTCTCGTCGAGCTGCACGAACAGCTCGGGCCAGCGGTCCTCGATGTCGAACTTCGTAGCCACGGTGGGGCTCCCCTCTCCTGGGTCTGAGACCATTCTACCGGAGCAACCGAAAACGGTCCAGCGGTGGTTTCGGTGCGTCTAGGTTTCGGTGGTGAGTTTCGGTTGACCGATGCTCGGCGTGTCGGCGCTCTGGTCGACGTCGCCGGCATCCGCACCGGAAACGATCGTTATCGGTCAGGGCGAGGTGGTCGCGGGGATCATGGCGGCGATGGCCTCGGCCACGGCGCTCCGGAACTGGGGGTTCAGGCGGGTGTCGTACATCGACTCGAAGCTCCACAGCCCGTCCGCGGCGAGCCGGGCGATGAACATCGCGAACGCACGCGGGTCGGTCGCTGCCTCCTCTGCGGTGGGCGTCCACCGCGCCACGACGCCATCCCACTGCGCGGCGAGGCCGGCGTGCTTGGAGAACTCGAGAATCAGGGCCAGCTCGGCGCTACCGGCCGACTCGGTCGCCACCCGCGCGTACGCGGCCAACCGTTCCTCCGGCGTCGCCTCCGCGGCCGTCTTGCCGGCGGCTGCCTCCATCGCTCCCTCCCAGAACACGATCAAGTGCTCTTGGATGCCCCACAGCAGGGCCTCCCGGCTCGGGAAGTAATACATGAGCCCGGCCTTGGTCAGCCCGGCCTCCTGCGCGACAGCATCCAGGGTGATCCCGGTCACCCCGTCACGCTCCGCGACGCGCAGCGCGGCGTCAAGGATGTTGGTGCGCTTGCTAGGTCGCGTCACCGCGCACCTCCCGTCCTCGAATCGCCCGGCACCGAGCTTGGCTGGCGAGCCTCGCCCGAGTTACTATACCATTTGGTAGGTTGCTTGAATCGTCTGAGTTCCGGTAAGGGGTCGCGGCCCCACCCAGCTCCTCTCGAAAGTCGAATGATGAAGAAGTGGATACTCCTCGCCTGCGCGATCCTCAGTGAGGTCACCGGGTCGCTCTCCCTCAAAGCCGCGCTCGGTCATCCGGGCTGGTATGCGCTCGTGGTCGCCGGTTTCTTCTGCGCGTTCATGTTCCTCGCGCTCGTCCTGCGCGAGCGCGTGCCGCTCGGCGTCGCCTACGGCATCTGGGGAGCCTCCGGCGTCGCCCTCACCGCGATCCTGTCCACCCTGATCTACGGTGAACCGCTCACCCCGATCATGGTCGGCGGGATCGTGCTCATCACCCTCGGCGTGCTGACTATCGAACTCGGCTCCCAACGCGCCGCCCGCCAGAGGCAGGCGGCGAGCTGATGGCCTGGCTGTTCCTCGCCGGCGCGATCGGCTTCGAGGTCGCCGCGACCCTCTCCCTGCGCATGGCCACCCACGGCCGCAAGCTCTGGTTCGTCGCGGTCATCGCCGGCTACATCGTCGCGTTCACCATGCTGGCACTCGCCCTCGACGCGGGGATGGCCCTCGGCGTCGGCTACGGCATCTGGGTCGCCTGCGGCGTCGCCCTCACCGCCATCCTCTCCAAGCTCCTCTTCGACGAGCCGTTTTCGTGGATCATGGCCGCCGGCATCGCCCTTGTCGTCGGCGGCGTCCTCCTCGTCGAACTCGGCGCCGCGCACTGAGCCGTGGCCGACACACCGCGGGCCGCTGCCGGCGTGCGGTCAGCGTTCGAGTTGGCCGGGCCGGTCGGCGGTAGGTCCGTTCGCTCGTACTGCGGTGACCGTGACGGCGCGGGCCTGCGGGGCGCTTGGGAATGACGCTGCCCTTACGTTCGTCACGGCGCCGGCGAGAGGGGAGCGCTCGCCCTCCTGGGTGAGCGTGAATGCCTCGACGACCTCGGCGCGGTCGAGCGGGATTCGGTAGTGCAGCTCGCCGTCGGGGAACTCGTCTTCGAGCTGCGCGTCGGCCTCGTCGACGCGCACGTGCACGACGGCTGATCCGTAGCCGGCGGCCTCGCCGTCGACGTGCGTCGAGACGTACGCCTCCGGCGTGTTCTCACGTGTGAGGAAGCGGCCGGTGGCCACGATCGCGCGGGCGGCGTCCTCGCTGGTGCGGTGGTACAGGTCCAGGGTGGTCATCGCGCCACTGCCTGCGCTCGCGTAACGTAGGTCAGGCCGGCGCGGTGCAGCGCGTCGGCGGGGGTGCCGCTAGTTGTACTAACCGGGGACGTTGGTTGAGTTT
>NZ_KV786093.1:0-38879 GCF_001806835.1 Brevibacterium sp. HMSC24B04
CACGATTAACTAACCTCCCCGATCAGTACAGCTAAGCCGCGGATTCCGGCTAAGGGGAGTCTGTTTGCGGCTAGCGGGTGTTTTTGTTGCTAACGGGTGTGTGCGCAGGTGCCGAGCACAGTGTGGGGCACCGTCGGACGGACAAAATGGCGAGGCCCCAAGATTGGGAGCCTCGCCATTTCTGTGTTTGCAGCGTCAGCCGATTAACGGCAGAACCAGTGCCAGCGACGCCAGCTGCCTAGCGTCGGCCGCCGCAAGCCAAACGCAGCGTCAGCCGCGCAGAGCGCTGAGTGTGAAGTCGATGCAGTCGAGCAGCGCCTTGATGTCTTCCGGCGGAACCGAAACGAAGGTGGCAATGCGCAGCTGGTTGCGGCCCAGCTTGCGGTAGGGCTCAACGTCGACAACGCCGTTGGCGCGCAGCGTCTTCGCGATCTCTGCGGCATCGACGGATTCGTCGAAGTCGATGGTGCACACGACGTTGGAACGGTCGTCGGGGTTTTCCACGAACGGGCGCGCAACATCGCTCTTTTCAGCCCAGTCGTAGACCAAACCTGCCGATGTCGCGGTGCGCTCGGCAGCCCAAGCCAGACCGCCGTTGCCGTTGATCCAGTCGATCTGCTCGGCCAGCATGATGAGCGTGGCCACGGCAGGGGTGTTGTACGTCTGATTCTTCGCCGAATTGTCAATGGCCGTAACCAGATCCATCGATGCGGGGATCCAACGGCCGAAGCTCTTCAGCGACCGGGTGCGCTCGATTGCGCGCGGGCTCATAATGGCAATCCACAGACCGCCGTCGGAGCCCATGTTCTTCTGCGGCGCGAAATAGTAGACATCGGTTTCGGCAATGTCGACGTCGAGTCCGCCGGCGGCCGAAGTCGCGTCGATGACGACGAGAGCGTCGTCGGCAATGCCTTCGGGCCTCCGCACGGGTGCGGCCGCGCCGGTCGAGGTTTCGTTGTGGGGCCACGCGTAGACGTCAGCGCCGTCAACCGCGGTGGGTACGGCAACCGTGCCGGGCTGGCTTTCGAAAACAGCGGAGTCGTCGAGGAACGGAGTCGTGTCGGTGGCCTTGGCGAACTTGCTTCCGAATTCGCCGAACGAACCGTGCGCGGCCTTCCTGCGCACCAGTCCGAAAGATGCGGCGTCCCAGAAGGCGGTGGAACCGCCGTTGCCGAGCACCACCTCGTACCCCTCGGGGAGGTTGTACAGTTCGGTCAGTCCGGCGCGGATGCGTCCGACGATGTTCTTCACGGGCGCCTGACGGTGCGAGGTGCCCATAACGGTTGTGGCAGCGTCTGCCAGGGCGGTCATCTGTTCGGGGCGAATGCGAGCGGGGCCAGCGCCGAAACGGCCGTCGGCGGGCAGCAGCTCTTCTGGAATCGTGATCACGCTTTCATCGTAGTCAGGCCCGGCTCGCTGGCTGGACGGGCCCCGTGCGCGCTTGGCGCTCGCGAGTAGTCTGGGAACATGATCGACATCCCGGATTCCCTGGCCGAACTCGCACAGCAGCGCATTGAATACGGTGCTGACGATCTTGACCATCTTGAGAAGACGCCGTTTGAACAGTTTGCCGCGTGGTACGACTACGCCCATGAGAATCTTCGTGAACCCAACGCGATGGTTGTCGCGACTGCGGATGATACGGGTCCAACCGCCCGCCTGGTGCTGTTGAAGAGCTTTGATGAGCGCGGCTTCGTCTTCTACACCCACTACACGTCTCCCAAGGGTGCGCAGCTTGCGCAGTCACCGCGTGCCTCGCTCGTGTTCCCGTGGCACGAACTCAGCCGCCAGGTGCGCGTGCGGGCTGTTGTCGAAAAGGTCTCGCCGGAAGAGTCGGATGCCTATTTCGCACAGCGTCCTCGCGGTTCGCAGATTGGGGCGGTTGCCTCCCACCAGTCCCAGCCGGTGCGCAGCAGGTCTGTTCTTGAGAAGCGCTATCAGGATGTCGAGGCGGAGCTTGCCGGCCGCCCGGTCGAGCGGCCTGAGACGTGGGGCGGGTATCTGCTTCGTCCCTTCGAGGTCGAGTTCTGGCAGGGCATGGAGAACCGGATGCACGACCGGTGCGTTTTCACCAGCCGTTCTGGCGGTCCGGCAGATTTGGCGGACGCGTCCCAGTGGTCGGTTGCCCGCCTGGAGCCTTAAGCCGCAAGGCGCCGTAAGCGGCGACGATGCATCAGCGGGTGCGTATATTTGTATAGTCAGCCTTCGGACTCGATGGTGAACGGAGAAGCATGCAGGATCTGATCGACACTACGGAGATGTACCTCAAGGCCGTTACGGAGCTCGAGGAGCAGAAGGTTGTGCCGCTGCGTGCGCGCATTGCTGAGCGTTTGGGGCATTCGGGTCCGACCGTGTCGCAGACCGTTGCGCGCTTGGAGCGCGATGGCCTTCTGATTGTCGGCAGTGATCGTCGTCTGGAGTTGACTGCGGAGGGCCGTGAGCTCGCGACGAGCGTTATGCGCAAGCACCGCCTGGCGGAGCGGCTGCTGTCCGATGTCATCGGCTTGGAGTGGCCCAAGGTGCACAATGAGGCGTGCCGTTGGGAGCACGTGATGAGTGACGAGGTCACGGAGAAGCTCGTTGCGATCCTGCCGGATGCCACCACGAGTCCGTATGGCAACCCGATTCCCGGTGCGGATGTTGAGGCTGATGATGCCGCGCTTCCGGCTTCTGAGCTTTCGCTGCGCGCGGGTGCTAAGAGGGTGCGGATTGTGTGCTTTGCTGAGCCTTTGCAGGTGGATGAGGATCTGCTGGCCCAGTGCGAGCGCACTGGGGTTGTTCCGGGGGCCGAGGTGGAGGTCTCGGTGGCTGGGGACTACGTGACTTTCGCTGTTTCCGGGAATGACGAGGTGCTGGATCTGCCTTCCGAGATGGCTGAAAACGTCCTCGTTATCGTTGTGTAACAGGAATTACACCACTTTATAAAGGTCTCTGACCTGCATAAACGCTGCTCTGCGCAGACTCTCAGCTTCCTGGGCGTTATTTAAATGTGACTTTTAGGTCTCGGTTGTGTAACGTTCCGTTCTGTACTTTGCAGGATTTCGACGTTCAGGGAGAACCACGTGGCTCAGAAGAAGCGCGGACGCAGGGCGGCTGACACCAAGGTCAGGACCCCACTGTCTGATCTGACGGACCTCCTCCGCTCTGACTCCAATGTCCTCGGCAAGCGCGCCGCTGTTGCGGCTGCCGGTGCCGGACTGGCTCTGAGTGTTGCCGTTCCCACGGTTTCGGAAGCCGGTAATGAAGCCGAGGCGGAGGCTGTTTCCGCAGCCCCCGCTGAAGACGACTTCAAGGCGCAGGACAAGGTTGTTGTCGAAGGCAAGGCCGATGGTCCGCTCGCAGGTGCAGCAGAAGTATCGGCCGTTGCCGCCTCGAAGGCTCCTGAACCTGCTCCGGCGTCCAATGGTGCTGCTTCGGCATCCAATGGTGCTGGCGGTGAGTCCGGCTCTGGTTCTCAGGCTGCTGCCGCGGGCGCTGAGTCTTCGGGCGATGCCGAGGTTCCCTCGGGTTCGAAGGCTCAGAAGGTCGTCTCGATCGCCAAGAGCTACGTGGGCACCCCCTATGTGTGGGGCGGAAACACGCCTTCCGGTTGGGACTGCTCCGGCTTCACCCGCTACGTCTACGGCAAGGTCGGCGTGAACCTGCCGCGCAGCTCGGGCGCGCAGAAGGGTGCGGGCAAGGTTGTGCCGCGCTCGCAGGCGCAGCCCGGCGACATTATGTGGCACCCCGGTCACGTCGGCATCTACGCCGGCGATGGCAAGATGGTCGACGCCCGCAATAAGCGCAAGGGCACGGTTTACACCTCGGCATCGTGGATGAGTGACGCCATCTTCATCCGGGTTCTGTGACGCTTTCTCAACACAAACGCGTCTGACCGTGACCAAAACGCCGCCGAAACCTGAGAATTCTGGCGGAAATCCTGAGAATTTTTCACTTTCCGTGATCTTAATGTGATTTTCTGTTGCAAGTCCGTTATTGTCTGACGAGTGCCAGCGAAAGCCCGGTAGGGCTCAGCGAACAAGATTTGGAGAACACGTGACTGTAAAGAAGCGAGGACGTCGCGCCGCCGACACCAAGGTCAAGACGCCTCTGACTGAAATTACAGAAGCTCTGAGCGCCAACTCGGGTGCTCTTGGCAAGCGCGCGGCTGTTGCCGCCGCTGCGGGTGGTCTGGTCATTGCGGCTGTTGCCCCGACTGAATTCGGCGATGGCGATGCTAACGCCGAGGCAACGGCGCAGGCTTCGGAGGGCGATGCCTCGGAAACCACTTCGCAGGCAGGCTTCACGGTTGATGCCGTTGATTCAAAGGCTCCTGTTGCCGGTGCTGCTGTCGCATCTCCCGTGACGGCGACCAAGGCTCCGGAAGCTCCGGTTGAAGCTCCCGCCGCTGGTGACGGCGCGGCTGACGGCGCAGCTCAGCAGAACTCGACCTCCACCTCGAACGGCAACTCGTCTTCGAACTCGACCGGCACCTCGGCATCGGAGTCGAGCAGCAGCTCCTCCTCGAAGGGTGCGAAGAAGTCCAGCGGTGCATCGAAGAACGTTTCGCTGCCCAACGGCTCCAAGGCCCAGCAGGTCATCGGCCTGGCCAAACAGTACGTTGGCACCCCGTATGTTCCCGGTGGCAGCTCGCCTTCCGGCTGGGACTGCTCCGGCTTCACCAGCTACGTCTACGGCAAGGTCGGCGTCAAGCTGCCGCGCACCACGGGTGCGCAGAGGGGCGCTGGCAAGACCGTGTCGCGCTCGCAGGCCAAGCCCGGTGACATCATCTGGTCGCCCGGCCACGTGGGCATCTACGCCGGCAACGGCATGATGTACGACGCCGGCAACTCGCGTGTCGACACCACCTACCGTTCGATCGACTGGATGACCAAGCGCGGCGCGAAATTTATTCGTGTTCTCTGATCTTCCAGAATCTGAGTTTTCAGCACAGACCCCGAGCCTGAGTGCTCGGGGTTTTTGCTGTCTGTGCGGTCTTTCGACACCTGCAGTTCACGTCGATGTCGTTGACGTTCACGGCGGCGTGTGTAGCGTGGTTCTCGTCACGTCGTGCTGGCCGAGTACGACCTGAACCTAGGTGGAACTGATGAAGACCCTCGTTCTGAACGCCGGATACGAGCCGATGTCGGTAGTGTCCTTTAAGCGAGCGGTTGTTCTGGTTCTGGCGGGCCGCGCCACGGTCCTGGCAGCTTCCGGAGCTCGCGTTCGCAGCGAACACCTCGATATTGAACAGCCGGCCGTCATTCTTCTGACCCGATACATTCGCCCGCCCTCCGGCCGTGTGACACAGCCGTCACGCAAAGCTGTGCTGCGGCGCGATCACAACAGATGCGGATACTGCGGGAAGCCCGCGGGAACCATCGACCACATCCTTCCGCGCTCTCGCGGCGGCCAGAACACGTGGGAGAACCTGGTTGCCTGCTGCCGTGACTGCAATAACCGCAAAGCTGATAGGACCCCGCAGGAAATGGGGTGGCAGCTGCAGATGACGCCAAGGCCGCCGGACTACGGCAGCTGTTGGCTGCGTGATCTTGAGCGTCCCGCGCCGGCCTGGCAGCCGTTCCTCAAACTGGCAGAGCACGGTGAGCTGACTTCGGTCGCATAGTGAGCCACTGCACATTCTGTTGGCCCGGTCGATAGAATTGCTTTATCAGCAGGCGCATGCCTGAGCCAACCGATGTAAGAGGACCTGCCGTGTCACCTGAGAACAATCTTCCGGACGTCGCAGACGCCCGGGCCATCGTCGTCGGCATCGACGGTTCCGACGCGAGCCTCAATGCTCTTGACTTCGCGATCACCGAAGCGAAGGCCACGGGCCGTTCTATCCGACTGGTCGGTGCCTACACAATCCCGTCGGTCGCCGCGGCGACAATCGACGTTTCCTATGTGCCGATTGACGACTCCGCAGTGCGTGCTGCCGTCACCGAATCTTTGAAGTCCGCGGCCGAAAAGGTCAAGAGCGCCGGTGTTTCGGTCGAAGCCGTCATCGAGATCGGCGACGCCGCAGGTGTCCTGGTGGACGAATCCGCACAGGCGTCGCTGGCTGTTGTCGGTTCGCGCGGTCGCGGTGGTTTCGCCGGCCGCCTGCTGGGCACGGTGTCTTCTGCTCTGCCCGCACACTCCCACTGCCCGACGATTGTTGTTCCCGTCGGCTGGTCAAAAGACCAGGAGCGCGCACCCAAGCAGACGTCGTCGTTCCCGCTGGCAGATTCTGCCGGCACACACTTCCAGTTCGACGAACAGTCCGAAACGATCGAAGGGCCGAACTTTGAAGGCCGCGTGGTCGTGGGTGTCGATGCCATGGGCAAGGAATCGCCCGCTCTGTGGAAAGCTGCCGAGCTTGCTGAAGAGCGCGGTACCCCGCTGACCGTCATGGGTGTCATCACCACCTCGATCGTGGGCCCAGAATGGCTGCCCAGCACGGAAGAGCTCAAGAAGTTCGTTGAGCGCGGAACCGACAAGCTCGAGGCGGCATGCAGGTCTGTGCGCGAAAAGCACCCGAATCTTGAAGTCGGCTGGATGCTGCTGGACGGTCAGCCCTCAGAGGCTCTGGTCCGCGCCTCTGACACGGCGGACATTCTGGTAGTCGGCACGCGTGGCCGCGGTGGTTTTGCCGGTCTGCTGCTGGGATCGACCTCGCAGTCGGTGCTGCCGTACTCGCACTGCCCGACCATGGTGGTCAGCGTGAAGCGCGACTGATTTCGCTTCCGCTCGCAGCTCAGCGCGTGAGTGCAGTGCTGTGAGCGTATGAGGACAGCCGGCCGGCGGATGCCCGGTCGGCTGTCTCAGTTTCGAGGAGTACAGTTACTCCTGTTCCCCCATACTCCATTTTCAGTAGGACTTGCTGTGCGCTTTTCTTCTGTTGGCTGCATTCTGGCGGCCTCGCTTGTCTTCTCCGGCTGCGCCATCAAAGGCGGTGACAAGCCGGGAGCCCAAGTTTCGCAGGACGATGTGACGATTCCTGCCGAGCGTGTGAAGGACGAACTTCCGGGGCTCCTGCGCAGCTACGCGGTGCAGACGCAGGAGGCTTCGGTCAATCTGTTCGGCATTCCGGGCCAGGAATCGCTGAACGAGGCACTGGAAGAAGCTGCTCTGAAGGCGCTGGAGGAAGCTGGCGCGTTCAAGGGTCGCAAGGCCTTCCAGCCGGAGGTCACTGCACCGGAGAAGCGCTGGGACGAAGCCGAATACCTTGCCCTTGATGGTCTGTCGGCTGAGGGTGAAAGCACGGAAGCCTCTGATGGGGGCAGTACTGGCGGCGCGGGCGGCACAGACAGCACTGCTGGCAGTGAGTCCAGTGAAGCCGGGGGAGAGGCTGTTTCACAGCCGACCAGCGGTGCGGACAGTAGTGATGGCAGTGGTGGTTCGGCGGCAAGCGTGGAGTCCCACATCGTCGGTGCTGGTGGCGATTTCCTCGTTACCCAGCTGGATGTGCGTGCGGGCGGCACCACCACCAGTCAGCAGTTTTTGACGGACACGAAGAACAACGCCACGAAGCCGATTGATTCGATCAAGGCTGAAGGCGTTGAGGGACAGATTGCTGTTGCAGGCGACAAGATCTCCGTCGGCGGTGAGGAAGCCGGTGACGACAAGCTCAGTGAATCCGGGAAGAACCTCGCCGGGGTGCTGGGCAAGGGCCTGACCATCGAGGCGAAGGAAAACCCGTACCTGCCTGACTTCACGTGCGCACTTCTGCCGTGTGCGGCTATCACCTATGACGATGGCCCGGCTGACGAAGCGCTGACCAAACGCCTGGGCGATGCGCTTGACGAAGCGAAGGTGCGTGCCACGTTCTTCGAAATTGGGCGCAATGTGGAGAATCTGCCGGAGAATACGCGTCTGCTGTACGAAGCCGGCCACGAAATGGAAAACCATTCGTTCACGCACCCTGCTCTGAGCAAGCTGTCGGCTGACAAGCAGAAGTCGGAGATCGACAAGACCGACAAGGCTGTGTACGACGCGATTGGTGAGTACCCAACCATGCTGCGTCCGCCCTACGGCGCTTCGAACAAGAGCTTGGACACAGTGACGCAGGGTGACGGAACGCTCGGCGAATCGGCCGGTGCGAAGGCAACGGCCGAACCGAAGGGACAGTCTGACCAGACTGGTGCGCCCACAGGCAGCGAATCGCCGGCTGAAGACTCGACGGGCGGCAGCTCTGACCAGCCGACGGCCGGTGGCAAGGCCAAGAAGGCCGGCGGTGTGAAGACCGACCACGGCAAGGCACTCATCATGTGGGATGTCGACACCCTGGACTGGCAGCACCGCGACCCCGACTACGTAACACAGGTGGCTCTGTCGAACACCAAGCCGGGCTCGATTGTGCTGTTGCACGCTATCCACCCGACGTCTGTCGATGCTTCGCCCAGAATCTTCTCCGGCCTGCAGGGCAAGGGCTTCTACCTGGTGCCGGTGGGCTACATGTTCAAGGACATGAAACTCGAGGCCGGCAAGGAGTACTTCTGCCGCGGATACCACGGTCAGCTGTGCTCGACGCCAGAACACCCGTACGTGGAAAAGGAAAGCTGACCGCCTGCCCTTCTGCTCTAACGTGCAAAAACTCGAGGAATCCGACATGGATTCCTCGAGTTTTTGACCACCAGAGCAGAGTTCGCTCCGCGGCGCCCCCGGCAGGATTCGAACCTGCGACACCCGCTTTAGGAGAGCGGTGCTCTATCCCCTGAGCTACGGGGGCAACGCGGAACAGTTTAGCGGACATCGCAGGTGCGAATGACACAGCGGTGCCCCGACCCTCACCCGACCTCGGTCCGAGGTGCCGCAACACAAGGTACGAGGTGCCGCCCCCGCGGGCGCCGACCTCCACCGCGGGCTCGGAAGCTGAGATCCCTGAGTGCCGTTTTCGGATGCTGAGAGTGACGAATGCGACAGTCGGCTAACCTGTGTGGTCGGAGTTTTGGCGCTGTACGCGGCGCCTGCAATGTGATTCAAAGACGCAACACAAGGAGATGTCCATGGCTGAGTCTGCAGCCGATTCCCATTCTGCTGTCGGCGGCGGCAGCGGTGATAAGGCCAACGCAGCGACCGTCAAAGCGGAGTCGAAGAAGGTGCGCTGGACGAATGTCGGCCGTTTTGCGGGTGCGTCGGTTGCGTACCTGATCGGCTCTGGTTTTGCGACGGGTCAGGAGACCTTGCAGTTCTTCGCGTCCTTCGGGATCGTTGGCATGTTGGGCGGTGTCATTTCGACTCTGCTGTTCATGACGGTCGGTGCGCTCATCATGCGCAAGGGCCACGAACTGCAGCTGGAACTGTCCTCCGAGGTGTTCCGCTACTACGTGGGCCGTTTCCTCGGCACGGTGCTTGAGTGGTTTGCCGTTCTGTACTCGTTCTCTGTCGCCGTCATCATGGTGTCCGGTGCGGGCGCGGTGCTCAACGAGCTGACCGGTCTGCCCAACTGGATTGGTGTTGTCGGCATGGGCCTGCTCGGCCTCGCCACCGTTCTGGCCGGCCTGGAGCGTCTGGTGGACATCATCGGCACCATCGGCCCGGTCATTATTGCATTCACGGTGGTTGTCGGAACGATCATCTTTGTGCGCGACTTCGGCGAGCTGGGCAATCAGCCGATTTTCGGCAGCCTTCCCGAGGCGGCACAGAGCGCGCAGATCACGGGCCACTTCGCGTGGTCTGCGGTTCTGTACGTCAGCTTCAACATGCTGTTGGGTATGGTGTTCTTCTCGCAGCTGGGCAAGGAGGCCACGAGCACACGCGAGGCGGGGATCGCCGGCGCTCTCGGCGGCCTGGGTCTGGGCATCGGTGTTCTCATGATCACCCTGGCCATCCTGACCAACCTCACGCTGGCGCTCGACAAGGAAGTTCCGACCCTGGCTCTGGGACAGACGATCCACCCGGCTGTTGGCGTGGCCTTCGCCGTTGTTGTCATGTTGGGCATCTATTCGACCGCGACCCCGCTGTACTGGGTTGTGAAGAATCAGGTGATGGGCTTTATTCCGCGCAAGTGGAACGTTGTCGTCACTGTCGTCATCTGTATTGCGCTGATCGCCTGCGGCTTCCTGCCGTTCAGCGTCCTGGTCGACAAGATCTACGGAACCGTAGGCTACGTGGGCTGTGCGCTGATCATCGTGATCATTGTGCGCACAATTTACGATTCGGTGCGCAAACGCCGCAGCGCCTGACCGCCGCGCCTAACACGAGCGCTATCTGACGTAAGCGCCGCCTAACACGAGCACCGCCTGAACACGACCAGCATCTGACGCTGCTGCGCGCCCCCCCCTGAGCCCGCCACGCTTTGCGGCTTAGGGGGTTTCGCGCGCTTAGGCGGTTAGGGTGGATGCGTGGCAGATCAAGCAGAAACGCAGAGGGGAATCAGCGACGTCTTCGCTGAATGGACAGCGCGTGCCGAAAAGCTTGGCGGGCGTGACACCATGCTGCGGTACCGAGAGTCCCGCGATGGTTCTCTTGATCTTTCGACCGCCCACCCGTCCGGCATTGCGCAGCTCATGGCGGGCAGGCCCACGCGCCTGACCAGCCTCATCCGCGATGAACAGCAGCGGCAGGATGCGGGTCGCCGTGCCCGTTCAATTGCCGAAAAGGCCCGTGAACTGCGGATTGAACGCAGCTTTTCTGCCGCCTACCTGGCCATTGGCGCTGTGCGCTTTACCCAGCGTTTGTCCGGTTCGGGCCAGCAGGTGCACGCACCGCTGGTTCTGCGTCGGGTTGAGATCCGCCCCGTCGGCCGGCGTGAGGACGACGTTGAACTGACTCTTGACGACACGATCTCAATCAACCCCGCTTTTGTTGCGTTCTTGCGCTCTGAGTTGGGCATTGAGGTTGATGTTGATGAATGGCTCGAGTCCACTGGCGGTCCCCGCCGCTTTGATGCCCGCCCGGTGCTTGAGCGGGTGCGCGAAGCCACTGTTGACTATCCCGGTCTGACCGCTGAGTACAGCCTGTTCGTGTCGACTTTCGCGAATGTGGCATCAGCTGTTGGTTCCGCCGATATCCCTCAGGACCACCCGATTCTTGCGCGCATGGCCCAGGCTGTTCTCGACGCCGAAAAGGCTGAACGCGACGAGGCATCCGACAGTGCCGGCTCTGGCACCCCGCCCGCAGACACCCCAGACGACGATTCGTCCAAGTACGACACGGTTCCTCTGCTCAGCGGCGGTGTCACCCCTGATGAAGCCGGTTTGACTGATGAAGACGAAGGCCGCAAGCGGACTGTCGACACTGCCTCGAGCGCGGACACCCTGATCGCCTCTCTGAGTGCTTCCGTGTCAGCTGGGACGCAGGATGTCGGCATTGCCGGCCAGCGCGGTGCCGATGGCTCGGCACCCGGTTCAGAAACCTCGCCTTCGGAAGCTGACGAGGCGCCGCTCACCTCTTCCGCGGATTCCGCGGCTGAAGCTGCCGGTGGGGCAGGGGCCGCGAAGCCCGGCCCGGCTGAGCAAAGCCCAGCCGGCACCAGCAAAAACGAGTCCACCGAAACCGAGGACAGCCAGCGAGGTGCCGCGCGGCGCCTCGCCATTAGACCCCTGGAAGACCGCGACCCGCGCGATGAGTTCCTGGCGCTTGATGTTGACGGCGACCAGCAGGCGGTCGTCAACGCGATCATGGAGCGCTCGAGCGCTGCGGTTGACACTCCCGCCGGCACGGGTGCCACCCAGGTGGCGGTTGCCGCGGCAACGAGCCTGGCGTTTGAGGGCCGGCCCAGCCTGTTTGTGGCCAATGACTCTGACACGCTCGATGACTATCGGGATCGTTTTGCCTCTGCGGGCCTGGCGGGCTTTGTGGTGGATGCGCGACGCAGTCGTGCGGCGGTGAAGAAGCAGCTGATCGCCATGATTTCGCAGGCGGAAAAGGCTGCGAAACCGGACATCGACGATCTTGTTTCGCGTCTGCGCAAGCAGCGTAAAAAGCTGACGAAGCACGCCAAATCGCTGCACGAACCGCGCCGTCCGTGGGGCATTTCGGTGTACTCGACGATGGAGCACCTGGCGGATCTGACCTCTGCTGAGAACAGCCCGCGCACCGAGGTGCGTCTGCCGGTGGGCATTATGCGCATGTCGCAGGCGCAGCGTTCCGAGTTGCGCAGCCAGCTGGTCCAGTTGGCGAAGCTGGGCGAATTCACCCTCGGTGTTGAGGACACCGTGTGGTTTGGTGCCCGTTTCGACACTGCCGCGCAGGCAGAAAAGGCGCGCGTGACGGCTGAACGCTGTGTTGACGCTCTGCCGAAGCTCACCCGGATGATGCGCACCGCACTGGAAGAATCCGGTGTCACTGCGGGCTGGACGATGGCCGAATGGGCCGACAGCCTGGCTCTGCTGCGTTCGATTGACAGCAGTATGCGCACGTTTATGCCGGAGGCCTACCGCGAAGATCTCGACCTGCTGATTGACGCGACCGGTTCGGTTGAATACCGCCGCGATCACAACGTTGATATGGGTGTTTTTGAGCGCGGCAAGCTCAAGCGCCACGCGCGTTCCCTTGTGCGCAGCGGACTGGCTGACGTCGATGTGCACGAAGGGCTTAAGACGCTGCGGGATCAGCTGCAGCAGACTGAGCGGATCACCGGCCGGGCCAACATTCCCAGCCTGCCGTCGAACCTGGCGGAAGTATCGGATCTGTTTGACCGCGTGGCCGCGGATCTTGACTCTCTTGCCCCCATCCTGGCGGACACCCCGGACGGGGGAGACCTCGATGCGATGCACATCGGGGAACTCGAAGCGCGCCTGGCTGCCATGGCTGATGACCGTGCCGCTCTGGACGACCTTCCGCGCCGCACCGGTCTGCGCCGTGACCTCGAAGCTGCGGGGCTGCGCGAACTGCTGTACGACCTGCGCAGTCGCCGTGTGCGCCCGGAGGAAGTCGGCAGCGAATTCGATCTGGCCTACTGGGCGACGGTTCTGCAGCAGATGGCGGCAGCTGACCCGCAGGTCGGCGAACACGACGGCGATGCCCTGCACCGCCTGGCCGCTGATTTCCGCCGCACGGATGCGGCGTTTGTGTCCGCCGGAGCATCGCGTCTGCTGTATGCGCGCGCTGAAGCCTGGCAGCAAGCCATTGCGGACTACCCGGAAGAAGCGGCCCTCCTGCGTAAAGAGCTGCTGGGCGAGGGGCTGAACCTCAGCCGCCTGGCCGCCCGCGCCCCGCACGTCCTGTTGGCCTTGGCGCCGGTGTGGATGATGAGCCCGGTGAGCGTCCCCGACACCTTTGGTGAGGCCCTCGCCCCGGTACCGGAAAAGGACCGGGTCGGCGGCACCTCGGGTGCGGAAGACAAGGCAGAAGAACCAGGTGCCGAGGGCACATCGGGCGATGGCACCTCGGGAACTGTTGAGGGTGCGGAAGACGAGGCCAGCCTGGAAGACGGCACCAGCCCGGATGGCGAGACTTTCGAAGACGAGTTCTCCGGCGAGTTCGGTACCGACCCGGCTCTCGTGGAGCGGGCTCTGTTCGACACCGTGATCATCGGCGATGCCGCGCGGGTGTCGGTGCCGGAAGCGCTCGTGCCGATCGCGCTTGCCAAGCACACGCTGGCCCTGGGTGACGACAAGCTGCTGGGGCCCACGGAGTTCTCCGTGGCAGCACAGCGGCGGACCGGCACACAGCCCGAATCGGCCGGCCTGAGCGTGTTCGAAGCACTCACCCCGGTGGTGCCCAGGCTGCGTCTGCACACGAATCACAGGGTGGTTCCGCAGGAGATTGCGGGTCTGCTCAACGATGTCATCTACGACGACAAGCTCGTGTCCCTGCCGATTGCGGATGCGGGTGCGCCCACGGGTCTTGCGTTCATTCACGTGGACGGGGGAGAGGGCAGCCCGGATTCTGCTACCGGCCAGGTGGAAAGCCCCGACGTTGAGGTTGCCGAGGTGGTGCGTCTTGTTTTCGAGCACGCGCGCACCAGTCCGGAGCAGACACTGGGAGTTATTGCGCTCACCCCGTGGCACGCACGCAGGATTGCGCTCGCGGTTGCCCGCCAGATGCCGCGCTATCCGGAGCTCAAGGCGTTCTTCTCGAACGAGGGCGACGAACCGTTCGTCATCACGGATGCTTACCGCGCGCAGACGCTGTCGCGGGATGCGGTGATCTTCACCGTCGGCTGGGGTCGCACTCTGGCCGGCCGGATGCTGTACAGCTTCGGTGAACTCGCGCAGCCGGGCGGGCAGAAGGTGCTCGCTGCGGCGGTCACGCCGGCTAAGCAGCGGTTGACGGTTGTTTCGTGCCTCCACCCGGATGAGTTTGACCGGTCCAGGCTGCGCCACGGTTCGGCGCTGCTGCCGGTGCTGTTTGAGGCGGCTCGGTCGGGTTCGTCGTTTATTGAAAAGTCGCAGGATGAGCGGGGGCGCTCACCGTTGATGGCTGATCTTTCTGCACGTCTGCACGCTAAGGGTCTGGAGCCTGTCGACAACTACGGTGGGCTGGATCTTGCGGTGCCGCTTGTTTCGCAGGCTGGTTCGCGCATGGTGCTGGCGGTCGAGGCAGACGGGCTGGACTACACCACCTCGCCGTCGCTGCGGGAGCGTGAGCGCCTGCGCCCGCTGAGCTTCGCTCGCCGCGGCTGGACGTTCCTGCGCGTGTGGTCGACTGACGCGTTTATTGACCCGCAGGGCCAGACCGACCGGATCTACCAGGCGTGGGCTGATATTGCCGCGGAGGAGGACCCTGAAGCGCTGAAGCGTGCTGAAGGCCGGGCTGAGGTTGCGGCTGAGGGCGAGGCTTCGGCTGAGGCAGCTGCTGGTGCAGGGGCTGACGGCCAAGGTGCCGGTGCGGCTGATGCCGATGAACATGGTTCTGCTGACGGGCAGCCGAGCGAGGCTGCGGGTGCACAGGAACAGTCCACGGCTCAGGCGCAGACGCCAACCGAGCAGGCGGCGTCGCTGAGCGCATCGCCCGAAGCCGCAGTTGAAGACCAGGTGATGCCGGCGTATGACACGGGTCTGCTGCGTGATGCCGATCTGATTGATGCTGGTCTGCGTGAAGACGATGACGCTGGAAAAGAGTCTGAGTCCGGCGGGGACGCTGGGGCGGGCAGCGCGGATGCTGCTGACCGGGACTGAGTGTGTGTCGTGACTGAAGGTTGTTCAGGGGAGCCGCACGCAGGTGACGAAGACGCCTGCGGCGTGGCACCTCGTGCGGATTCGGCCGCGGGCGAATCGTCCAGCCGTGAGGCGGAGCCCAGCAAATTGACCCGCAGCGCCGCTGACGAGGCCAAACGTCAGGCGCGCATTGCTGCGGCGAAGGCTGCGTATTTGCGTACTGTGCGCAATGAGTCGGGCCAGAGTGCTGGCGGGTCGAATGACGACAGGCTGCTGGCCGATCGTCCGCCCCACTGGACCCCAAAATCGCGCTGACGATCCCCTTGTTTGTTGCTGAATCAGCAGAGCAGCGCGGGACCTTGCTTGCGCACACCCGTTAGACGGAATCTGCGCGTTAGCCGTAAATTCTCCCGTTTGCCGCGGCGAGACTCCCTTTAGCCGGGATCTGCGGCTTAGCCGTGACTGCTAAGGCGTGGATTTGTTGCTAAGGCGTGGGGTGGGTGTTGGGAAGCTGCTGCAGGTGGGGCACGCGGTGGACGTCCGGGTCTGGCTGGGATGGCACCTCGTGGTTTTGGGTGTGGAGGCAGGGTAAAACTTCCGTTGGCAACTAATCCACCCGTTAGACGGAATCTGCGCGTTAGCCGCGGGGAGACTCCCTGTAGCCGGATTTTGCGGCTTAGCCGCAACTGCTAAGGCGTGGATTTGTTGCTAAGGCGTGGGGTGGGGTGGGATGCAGCCTCGACATATCTTTGCGAACACAGGAAATGCTGATGCCCCGAGCATTGTGCTCGGGGCATCAGCATGTGATTCAGGTGTCAGCGCTCAGCGCTGACCCTCAACCTCAGTGACGGGGCGAGGAGCTCGAACCGTCGTCGAAGTTCACGTTGTTGCCTTCTTCGGTCGCGTCGCCGGCAAGCGAACGGCCAGCGAGCAGGTCGCGAATTTCAGCAAGCAGTTCTTCCTGCGTGGGCGGAACGTCTTCGTCTTCGAGTTCGCCGGTGTTGCGCAGGCTGTTGAGCTTGTTCATCGGAACGATGATGACGAAGTAGACGATCGCTGCAACGATGAGGAAGTTGATGGCCGCGGTGATAACAGCACCGAAGTCCATGAACGTAGCCTTGTTGCCCGAGACGATTTCGAAGCCGAGGCCCTCCATGTCCGGCGGGCCTGCAACGGCCAGCAGCGGCTGGATGAGCTTGGTCGAGATCGCTTCGACAATTGCAGTGAACGCAGCACCGACGATGACAGCGGTTGCCAGTTCAACAACATTGCCGCGCAGAATAAAATCGCGGAAGCCTTTGAGCATTGTTTTCCCTTTCGCAGTCCTGGTTTCTGAACAGGACACTGCTTGAGACAGATACTCTTTAATTTTAGGCTGAAAATCGGCCGAGTTTACAGGGTTTCATCCCTTCGCCGCGTGCAATCTGTCACAGGATCACAGCTTCTTGTGACCCTCGTCCTGTTCAAGCGAGCAAATGGGGTCGTATGCACCAGCGAAAGAGTGCTCACCGCCAACCTCACAGGGCCCGGCTGACACCGCAGGCCCCGTCACCAGCCGGTCATTGCACGATTGCGAAGCTCAGCATGTCCGGCGGGATCGTTGCAAGTCGGGCCGCTTCGTCCGGCGTGACAGCCAGTGTCAGAACGAGTTTGCCGTCATCAAAAGCACCACCGGACGGGCGAGACACCCCCGTAACCACGGCTGATTGCACAACTGCGGAATCGTTCTTCGCAAGATCCTTCGCACTTGAACTACCAGCACCGCCGCCGTTCTTCCCGCTGTTTTCGTCCGCGGCGCCGCCCTGTGCACCTGCATCCGCACCTGCCACCGTGTCGAACCCTGCAGCTCCATCGAAGCCACCACCCTGTGCTGAGTAAATCCGCACTTTGCTGCCGGTTTGGATTATCGAAGCTGCCGCCGGGTCTGCCGCGGGCACCGGCACCAAGACTGTTCCTTCCGGTGCGGTGCCCTTTTCAAGCAGGGAATCATTCGTAATAGGAGTGCCAGCAGACAGAGCCCCGGCAGCGTGCGCCCCGACCACCGCGTCAATGGAATTGTGCGCGCTGTCGGGAATGAGCGCTGGAGGATAGGTGCGGACGTCGAGATCGGCCGACGTGATTTCCTCTCCTGCCGCAAGACTCGTGGCAGCAACCACAACGGGTTTGCCAGACGTCTGGGGGATGACAGCCCAGACAGCGATCAGCGTGGCAAGTCCCACCAACAGCGGGGCGAGGACCATTCGGTGCGCTCGCACTGTTCGGCGCAGAGAGGCAAGGCGTTCAGACATGCCTCCAGTGTGTGCGCGCTCGGAGGCCGACACGCGGCGAAAACAACAACTGTGACCTATAGTCGCGAACCGGTCCGACCCTGTGACCTACAGTCACCCGCTGCCTCACACAACCGTTCTTTTACTCCCCGGAGCCTCCGCCGGACGAACCGCGCGAGTCATTGCGGTAGAACCCCGAGCCCTTGAACGACACTCCGAGCGAGCCGAACACTTTGCGCAGCTGCTCCTGCCCGCATTCGGGGCATGTGGTCAGGGCGTCGTCGTTGAAACCCTGGTGGATGTCGAAGCTGTGACCGCAGTTCTTGCAGGCGTAGGAGTACGTGGGCATGTGTTCTTTCCTTGGCGGTGGGCCGCTGCGGCCCGTGTGACCGACGCAGAAAGTATAACCAGCCGCGCATGCGCACAATTCGCAGCCTGACGCCGCACCCGCACCAGCCTCACGCCGCACCCAACGCGCTATTGAGCAGCCCGCAGCCCGTCCTCGGTCAGCACGGATCCGACGGCTAGATCCCACTCCTCTGCCCCCAGGCGGCCCCCGAACTCCCAGGAGAAGCAGACGCCGGTGAGCGGCACCTCGTGAGTGAGGTCGGGAGCCGCGCCCCGCGGCCCGAACGTCCGGTCGTAGAACCCGCCGCCGTTGCCCAGCCGGGTGCCGTCGGCGCCGAATCGCAAGCCGGGCACCAGCACGAGGGGGGCCCGCGGGCGCTCCTGGGGGAGCACTCTCGAGGTGGACACAGCTCCCGAGGCGCCGCCCCGGTCCTCAACACGATTCCGGCTGGCCGTACGGGCCAGGGTGACGAGGTGTTCGGCCAGCTGTTTGGTTGTGAGCTCTTCGCGTGGTTCGCGGATGCGCCATTTGCCCTGCGGTGGGAGGTCCATCGTACCGGGCGCGCGACCCCAAGTGAGCGGTTCGTTCGGGCGCGTCACGGGCAGGAACACGGTGCCGCCGCGGCTCATGTAGGCGTTCAGTGCAGGATCGAGGTTGGGCTCGCCGGCCAGTGCCGCGTAGGCGACGACGGCAGGCCGGTCGGCGATGAGTTCCAATGCAGTGCTCGCCAGCTGCTCCTGAGCTCGGGTCAGCCGTTCACGTGCGGTACCTGCTGAACGCCCAGCCCCCTTGACCTCAGCATCTCCAGTGACTTCCGCCTCGTGAGTTCCTGATCTGCGGATTTTCCGCACTTCGGCGCGCAGAGCGGTCTTGTCGGTGGGGCTCATCATTTCTCACCTTCCGTTCATCTGACACAGCTTAGAATGACCGGCATGAAGAACCCAGAGCGAAAAGTCCGCAAGGCTGTTATCCCCGTTGCGGGACTCGGTACACGTTTCCTCCCGGCTACGAAGGCCATTCCGAAGGAAATGCTGCCGGTGGTCGATAAGCCTGCCATCCAGTACGTGGTTGAAGAAGTTGTCGATGCGGGGCTGAACGATGTCCTCATGATCACCGGACGCAACAAGCGCCCGCTGGAGGACCACTTCGACCGCGTTGACGGCCTGGAAGAAACGCTGCGTGCAAAGGGCGATGACGCCAAGCTGGAAAAGGTGCAGAAGGCCAGCAGCCTCGCGGATGTCCACTACGTCCGTCAGGGCGACCCCAAGGGTCTTGGCCACGCTGTTCTCAAGGCCGAACAGCACGTGGGCGACGAACCGTTTGCCGTGCTGCTGGGCGATGACCTCATCGATGAGGCCAACCCCATCCTGCCGACCATGATCAAGGTGCAGGAAGCCACGGGCGGTTCGGTTGTCGCACTCATGGAAGTCCCGCAGGAAGACATCAGCCTGTACGGCTGCGCGGCTGTTGAAGATGTTGCCATTGACGGTGTTGACGCCGATTCGGCCGTCAAGATCACCGGTCTGGTCGAAAAGCCCGCCGCGGACGAAGCTCCGTCGAACTACGCGGTCATCGGCCGTTATGTTCTCGCGCCCGAAATCTTCCCCGTGCTGGCCAAGACCCCTCCCGGCCGTGGCAACGAAATCCAGCTGACGGATGCTCTGCAGACGCTGGCCGAGGACCCTTCGTCCAACGGCGTCTACGGCGTTGTGTTCTCCGGCGACCGCTACGACACCGGCGACAAGCTCAGCTACCTCAAGGCTGTTGTCACTCTGGCCGGCCGTCGCGATGACCTGGCGGAAGATCTCAACAGCTGGCTGCGCGACTACGTCGCCGGTCTTGACTGAGCCGCCGGCTCCACCTCGCTCGCACCCCTAACCGACAACCGGGAGGTTCTCCGATGACCGCTGGCCAATGGCAGCCCCCGCACAGAAGTGCGGCTGTCGCTCCGCTGGGCGGCGATTCGCTGGCCGCACACGCCGCGACCACCGTCCACGAGGAGCTCGACAGCGCCGGCTTCGACACCCTCGAGGCGCTCCTGCCCGATGTCGCCGGTGTCGGCCCGCTGTGCGATGCCTTTGCTGATTCGGCGGATCTGCTGGTTCTGATTGGCGGGCTGAGCGCCGACGACAGCATGGACGTGGCCGGTGCCCTGTCGCAGTTCACCGACACTCCGCTGCCGGGGCTGCAGGCGATCATTTTCGATTCTGCTCGCCGGCACGGTGCGAACCACGTGCTGTTCACGGCACCGTGGGTCGGCTGGGTCGGCACGACTCTCGCCATTGCACTGCCCGCTGACGAGGCGGTCGCTGCTTCCGTCATGTCCGAAATCCTGCCGCTTTACGCGGACTTGTTGGATCAGCGCGACAACGGCACTGTGCCGGGTGGGCCTGGTTTTGGGTCTCGCGGCGGTTCCCGCGGCTGGGGCGGCCCGCAGCGCGGCCAGTCAGAAGACAAAGGTGCCGATGACGAGCAGCCCGGCGGCGCCTCGATCCTTCAGATGCCCCGCCCTGTCACCCCTGACGACGAGGGTGACGCCTAAGCGCGGCTCTTGGGTGTTTGGTGTGGGTGTTCCGTGGTGGCCGATGCGGCTGACCGGACCGCAGGGTGTGATTCTGCGGCCTCTGAAGCGCGCTGACGCTGAAGAGTTTGCCGAGGTCAGGGTGGCTAATCACGATTGGCTCCAGCCCTGGGACGCAACCCTGCCTGGTGCTGGAGTGCGGGGTGGCACCCTCCGCGAAGAGCGCGCAGCCTTCCATTCCATGCGGCGCGCACTGAACGCCCAGGCCAGACGGGGTGTGGCGTTGCCGTTCGCTCTCGAGGTGGACGGCAGCTTCCGCGGACAGGTCACTGCGTCGAGTATTCAGTGGGGGTCGATTAGCTCAGTGCAGATCGGCTACTGGATCGATTCGCGTCTTGCCGGCCGTGGACTCATGCCGCTGGCCGTGGCAATGACCGCCGACGCCTGCTTCTTCGACCTGGGGCTGCATCGCGTCGAGATCAACATTCGGCCCGAAAACAGCAAGAGCCTGCGCGTGGTTGAGAAGCTCGGCTTCCGCTTTGAGGGTGTGCGCCGCGGCTACATGCATATCGCGGGCAACTGGGCGGATCACCGTTCCTACGCGCTTCTTTCTGACGAGGTGCCGACTGGGCTCGCCAGCGCCTACATCCGTGACCGCGGGTGGGGTCAGAGGTGAGCCTGGCCTTACGTGAAGTGTGGTCGGCGGCCGGAGAGCGCCTCGGGAATTGAGCTCCCCGGCAGGTGAGGGGGGAGTGGGTTTCTGGAGGGCGCCCCGGGCAGGGAAAATGAGTGGACGCTGACAATGTGACAGACACACCGCGATGCATCCCCAATCCGACATTGGGTGTGCATATTGTTGTGTTTTGGATGATCAGCGAAATCGGCGCCGGACGGACACATCTATGAATTCACACAGCTCATCGCAGATGCGCAGCCCGCAGGAAACTGCACGCGGCGCGCAGAATGCTGCCCCGACCCGTGAAGCTGCAGTTGACGGTGCACACGGTGGTGCTGAGGTTGGTGCCGGCGTGGACACGCGGAATGTGCGTCGTGCGCTCGGCGTTGGTGTTCTGTTCTTCGGTCTGGCAACGATCGTCACGTTCGTCTTTGCTCTGTTCACGGCCCTGACCTGGGCGGTTCCCGTTCTGAGCGCGGCAATGGCGCTCAGCTGCGTGCTGGTTGTCATCGCCATCAACGGCGAAGCGTCGGAAGGTGCCGTAGCGCGCCGCTCGGCACCGGTGGCTTCGTCTGCTGCGCCTGTGGCTGCGGCTCCGGCGGCGAAGGCTGCTGAGCCTGCCCCGGCTGCGAAGGTTCCCGCCGCGAAGTCCGAACCTGCCGCGCCTGCCGCCACCGCTGAAGCGCCCTCCGTCAAGGTCACCCCGCAGGTGCCGGCCCAGAAGGGGCAGACGAGCGGCACCTCGTCCGTTTCGAAACTCATGTCGAACCGCAGCGGTGCGGCTCGCGAAACTCGTGCGGAGCGCGTGCGTCGTCTGGCGGCAAGCTCCATGCGCCGTAACGATGTTCCCAGCCGCGAGGTGCTTGACCTCGAGGCCCCAACCGGCGAAATTCCGGTTGTTTCCACTGGTGAGAAGCGTGTGCGCGAGGTTGTTGCGAGCAGTGAGTTTGCACCTCGTCCGGTGCCGGAGCCGACGTATGTCAAGGTTGCTCGGGCAGCTGGTGGAGCGGGCGCTGAGGACGGCGCGGCTGCTTCGGCTGCTGAGCGTGAATCGGCTGCCGAACACTTCGCCGCCGCCGAGGGCACTGTTCCCGAATTGGTCGATGCTGCGAAGGAAGACGACGGCACCGCTGCTCTGAAGCACGGCCGGAAGGCTATTCGCGCCGATAAGCAGGTTGCGAAGCCGGGTGCTGTGTCGCGTGCTGCGGAAGACGCGGCATACGAAAAGGTCAACGACCTGCTGGCGCGCCGCCGCGCCTGATCGTTAGCCTGCGGCTGCGTTCAGCTCGCTGCCGCGCTTGAGTTCTAGCGCTTCAAGCCCCGTCCGGTTCTTACACCGGGCGGGGCTTCAGCCTTTCAGCGTCTGCATACAAAAGTGGGGGCGGGCTCGATGCCCGCCCCCACTTTTGCGCCGCAGCTGACGCGCCCAGCTGCCGCAGCTAACGCCTAACCAATCACCCAACAGGTGTGGCGACGTATTTGATTTCGAGGTATTCGTCGATGCCGAACTGCGAACCTTCGCGGCCCAGGCCGGATTCCTTCACACCGCCGAAAGGCGCGGCAGGGTTGGAAACCAGCCCGGTGTTGAGTCCGACCATGCCTGCTTCGATCTGCTCGGACAGGCGGAGTGCCTTTTCGAGGTTCTCGGTGTACAGGTAGGACGAAAGTCCGAACTCGGTGGCGTTGGCCATGTCGATGGCTTCGTCTTCAGTATCGAAGGTGTAGATCGGCGCGACGGGACCGAAGATCTCTTCGCGGTTGATCGCAACATCGGCGGGGATGTTCGTGAGCACTGTGGGTTCGTAGAAGAACCCGTCGCCTTCAACCCGCTTACCGCCGGTCACGACGTGAGCACCGGCCGAAACGGCTTCGTCCACCAGTTCAGCAACCTTGTCGAGTGCCTTTTCTTCAACCAGCGGGCCGATGTCAACGCCGTCCTCAAGCCCGTTGCCAACCTTGAGCGCTTCCATCCGCTCCGCCATCCGCTTGGCGAATTCGTCGGCAACAGAAGAGTGCACAATGAGGCGGTTTGCCGCGGTGCAGGCTTCGCCGATGTTGCGCATCTTCGCCTGCATTGCACCTTCGACGGCCTTGTCGAGGTCGGCGTCTTCGCACACGATGAACGGTGCGTTGCCGCCGAGCTCCATGGAGGTCTTGAGTACGTTGTCAGCGGCCTGCTTCAGCAGGTTCTTTCCGACATCTGTGGATCCGGTGAACGAAATCTTGCGCGCAATGCCGGATTCCATCCACGGGGTGACCACGCGGCGGGCAGAGCTCGATGTGACGACGTTGACCACACCTGCGGGAACACCGGCTTCGATCAGCACTTCCATAAGCATGAACGATGTCAGCGGGGTCAGCTGCGCGGGCTTGAGCACAACGGTGCAGCCTGCTGCCAGTGCGGGTCCGATCTTGCGGGTGCCCATGGCCAGTGGGAAGTTCCACGGCGTAACCAGGATGCACGGGCCGACCGGCTCCTTGGAGATCATGAGGCGGTTCTTGCCGTCGGTGGACTTCATGTAGTCGCCGCCGATGCGCACGGCTTCTTCGGAGAACCAGCGGAAGAATTCGGCGCCGTAGGCGACTTCGCCCTTGGCTTCGGTGAGCGATTTGCCCATTTCAGCGGTCATGACCGCACCGATTTCGTCCTGCTTCTCCATGAGCAGTTCGAAGGCGCGGCGCAGGATTTCTCCGCGTTCGCGCGGTGGGGTGGCAGCCCACGATTTCTGTGCCCGGCCAGCTGCTTCGATGGCGTCTTGGGCGTCTTTTTCGCTGCCGTCGGCAACTTTCGCAATGACTTTGCCGGTTGCGGGGTTGATGACGTCGATGGTGTCGCCGGTTTCGGCGTCGCGCCACTGCCCGTCAATGAACAGTCCGGTGTTGACCTTGTCGATGATCGACTGCACGTCCATGCTTGAGCCGTCCTTTCTTGTCGCTCCTGTGCCAGTGTATGCCCCGAGGGCGCCGCCCGGCTGACCGTTTTGCCTGCTGGTCAGCGCCTGTTCTGGCCAGCTGACGAGGCGCCGCTCACCACCGCACACCACTGCCCGGTTTCGCTGTGCTCACCGGGCACACAGCCGCCGAGGTGGAACTGAGCTGGCGCTCTTAAGCTCACCTCGGCTGGCGCTCACTTCACGTGTTCGGCGTATTCGGGGTGCTTTTCGATGTAGTGCTCGACGTAGCTGCACGAAGGTGTGAATGTGAACCCGTCCTGGACGGATTCACTGAGTGCATGCCCGACGATCTGCCCTGCAACGCCTTTTCCGGTGTAGCCGTCGTGGGTGACGGTTTGGAAGAAGTCGCGGTGGGTGCCGTTTTCGCTGTAGGCGGCGAAGCCTGCTTCTTTGCCGTCGATGAATCCGACGTAGCGCCTGTTGTCGCGCTGGTGTTCGATGTTGACGTCTGTCATGGGTTTCCCTTTCGCTGCTGGGCTGGCCGCGGCCTCGGGGCGCCCTCAGGCTGAACCCCTGGGCGCAGGCGGCGTCTCATCCGGCCCAACGAAGTGAGACACTCACCTTATTCCGTTTACAGTGGTGAGCAGCACATGCAAACCCGACCGCCAAAACCCGCACACCCAAAGCACACCGCCAAAACCCGTGGGAGGTTCCCTTGTTGAACATCGATGCTGAAACCCTGCTGTCGACGGTGTCGTCAGCGCAGGCGCGCGACGGCATGCGCGAAGCTCTGCGTGCCGGCTATGACCCGGACACGTGCCTGCCGCGCACATCGGCGGAGCTTCCCAACGGCCAGTTCCTGTTCATGCCCAGCGCTGTCGATGACTTCGTGGGCATCAAGGTGCTCACCCTGACCCCGGAGAACGCTGACCGTGGACTGCCGACTATTCAGGGCAGCGTCCTGCTGTTTGACGGCCAGACCCAGGCGCCTCTGGCGACTGTCGATGGTGCCGCGATCACCGAGCTGCGCACTCCCGCACTGTCAATGGCTGGTGTGAAGGACGTGCTGCAGCGCCGCTTCGCCGACGGCGTCCACATGGTGATTTTCGGTGGGGGAGCGCAGGCTGCTGCTCACGTTGAGGCTGCCCAGGCCACAGTGCCTGTTACCTCGCTGACCGCTGTCGTCCGCGGTGAAGGCAAGGCGCAGAGGGTTGCTGCCAAGGCCGCCGAATTCGGCATCGAGTTCACGGAGGCTATCTCCAACAGCCCCGAAGCAATCGAAGCCATCGAACAGGCCGGCTTCATTGTGACCGCCACCGGCGCCTCGGAACCGCTGCTGGAGGACTCTCACGTCCGCGATGATGCCGTTCTCGTGGCGATGGGCTCCCACCTGCTGGATGCGCGCGAACTTCCCGGCGATCTGCTGGGCCGTTCGACCGTCGGCGTCGAATCGATCGACAACGGCAAGCGCGAAGCCGGCGATGTTCACCAGGCCATCGAAGAAGGCCACTTGAGCTGGGATGACGTTCTGTCGTTCAGTGACATCGTGAAGTCTGAGGGTGCTTGCATTCCGGACGACCGCCCCTTTGTGTGGAAGTCGGTCGGCCAGGGCTGGGAAGACATCGTGGTGGCCGGCCTGGCCTACCGTGCGGTTCTCAAGGACGCCGACAAGTGAGCGCCCTGACCATCCGTCAGGCCGAACCCGCTGACGCTCCCGCGTTGGTCGACCTCATCGAGTCGGCCTACCGCGGGGATCGTTCGCGCACCGGCTGGACGACGGAGGCTGACCTCCTGGACGGCCAGCGGGTCGACCTGCCGATGGTCGAGCAGATGCTCAGCACCTCGACTGTTCTGGTCGCCTTTGCCCAGGATCACGAGGCGCCTGCCGGCTCCCGCTCTCCTCTTGCCACCGTGACGCTTACGGATGAGGGCGATGGTGTGGCGTATTTCGGCACGTTTGCGGTCTCACCGGAAGCGCAGGGCAGTGGCGTGGGCAAAGAGCTCATGGCGTTTGCCGAATCCTTCGCGCAGCGCGAATGGGGCACAACTTCAATGCGGATGACCGTCATCAGCAAACGTGCGGAGCTCATCGCGTTCTATGAACGCCGCGGCTATCAGCGCACGGGCGAAACCGAGCCGTTCCCCTACGGGCAGGAGCGCTTCGGTGTTCCGAAGGTCGACGATCTCGAGTTCGCGGTCCTCACAAAACCTCTGACAAAACAGCTCGCCTGAATCCTTTTTCTTAACAGGTGGGATTATGCGCCGCGGGTTGTGTGATCGGGGGCACATTGGGTTTAGACTCATCAGTAGCCATCCGCCGGACAGTTCGTGTGTCAGCGGTCGGCCCACATAGACGTGGGTTGGCTTCTGCGCCTCGGCCTGTGCGGCGGCCCGCTGTTTCCACAGGAAGCGAGGACACATGCTCAAGGGAATCCCTTCGACTCTCGGTGACAGCTACCAGCTGAACACCACCACTCTGATGCGGCACGCGGTGAACAACTTCCCGCAGCAGGTCATCACCCACCGCACGAACGACGGTGAGTGGCACAACACGACGTACGGCGAATTCGGCAAGCGAGTCAGCCACTTGGCGCACGCTTTGGACAAGCTGGGCATCGGCCCGGGCACGATGGTCGGTGTTGCCGACTGGAATTCGCTGCGCCACTTCGAGCTCTACTTCGGCATTCCGGGTGTTGCAGCGACGATGCTGCAGATCAACATCCGCCTGGCTCCGACTGACATTCAGTACGTTGTGAACCACTCGAATGCCGAGTGGGTATTCATTGACGAATCCCTCCTGCCGATTGCCGAGGCGATTGCCCAGGCCAGCTACGTCAAGGGCTTCGTCATCATGACGGACAAGCCGTCGTCGGAAGTTGAGCACAACCTGCCGAACGCCTACTTCTACGAAGATCTGCTGGCTGAGGCCGCGGAAGAGCACGGCGATGACTACGAATTCCAGCAGATTGAAGAGACCACGGCCTGCTACGCCGGCTACACCACCGGCACAACGGGACGTCCGAAGGGTGTCTACTATTCGCACCGCTCTATGTACCTGCACACCGTGGCGGTCATCAGCAATCTCAAGATCGACTTCACCGATGTTGCTATGCCGTTTACGCCGATGTTCCACGTGCTGTCGTGGGGCTTCCCGCAGGCTGCGATGGGTGCGGCGGCGAAGCTCGTGTTGCCGGGCATGTTCTCGGCAACGGACATCGGCCCCGTGGCCGAGGCGATTGCCCGGGAAAGTGTCACCGTCACCAACGGTGCACCGGCACTGTTTGCGCCGATTCTTGAGTACTTCCGTTCACTGGACACCCCGCCGGATCTGTCGCGCACCCGCATGATCGCAGGTTCTACCGAACCTCCGGTTGCCCTCATGAAGGGCTTCAAGGAACTGACCGGCGCCTATGTCATCCACGGCTACGGAGCGACGGAAACGTCCCCGCTGGCATCGATCAACTGGCAGCTGCCGCCCTGGCTCCAGGCCTTGTCGGAGGATGAACAGTGGGACATCCGCCGTGCGCAGGGTCTGCCGCTGCTGGGTGTGGAATCCCGTGTGGTCGACCCCACGGGCGAAGACGTTCCGCACGACGGCAAGTCCAACGGCGAGCTCATCATGCGCGGCCCCTGGATCACGGAGTCGTACTTCAAGCTCGATGACAACGATGACCGCTTCATGGACGGCTGGTGGCGTTCGGGCGATGTCGCCGTCATCCTGCCGACGGGTCACCGCAAGATCACCGACCGCCTGAAAGACGTCATCAAGTCCGGCGGCGAATGGATCAGCTCGATCGACATGGAAAACGCCATCCTCGACGAACCCGCTGTTCTCGAAGCCGCTGTCATCGGTGTGCCGGATGCCAAGTACGACGAACGTCCCGTTGCTTTCGTCGTGCCCCGCCCCGGCAAGGAAGTCACCGACGACATGGTCATCGACGTGCTCAAGAGCCGCTTTGCCAAGTGGCAGCTGCCGGACAAGATCGTCATCACCGAAGAGCTGCCCCGCACCTCGGTCGGCAAGCTCGACAAGAAGGTTCTGCGCAGCGACTGGGAAGAGCAGAACAAGTGATCTGACCAGAGCTTTTATACGCACGAGGCGCCGCAAGCCTCCCAGCCGCACCACACCTCAGGTGCGGTGCGGCGGGAAGGTGAGCGGCGCCTCGTCATGTGTTTCCTCTAACCTGGTGGGGTGATGAAAACCCCAGCAAAGAGTTCTGACGAGGTCCAGGCGGACACTCGTTTCTTCGGTCATCCGCTCCCGCTCGCCCAGCTTTTCGGCTTGGAGATGTGGGAGCGTTTTTCGTATTACGGCATGCAGGGGATCTTGGCGATCTACCTGTACTTCTCGGTTGCCGACGGAGGTTTGGGCTACAGCCAGACCACGGCTACCGCGTTTGTCGGTGCCTATGGCGGGGCGGTGTTCCTGGCGACCATCCTGGGCTCCTGGATTGCCGACCGTGTGCTCAGCTCCGAGCGTGTGCTGTTCAGCAGCGCGATCATCATCGTGGCAGGCCACGTGGCTTTGGCGGTTGTGCCGGGCTTTGCCGGCGTGCTCATCGGTACGGGGCTTGTGGCGCTCGGTTCGGGTGGTCTGAAGGCGACGGCCTCAGCGATTGTCGGCACGCTGTATTCGGAAAAGGACCCGCGGCGCGATGCCGGGTTCTCGCTGTTCTACCTGGGCATCAACATCGGTGCTCTGCTGGGTCCGCTGATTGTGGGTCTGCTGCAGGATCGGATCGGCTTCCACATCGGCTTCGGTGCCGCTGCTGTCGGTATGGCGCTCGGCCTGATTGTGTACATGACCGGTCGGAAGAACCTGCCTGCGGATTCGCGTAAGACGGTGAACCCGCTGCCGCGCAACAAGCTGTGGATTCTGCCTGCCGCGGTTGTGGCGGTCGGTCTGGCCATTTGGGCTGTTGTGGCTCTTGGCTGGTTGACGGTGTCGAACATCTCTACCTGGATTGCAGGTGTTTCGGCGTTTGCGGCGATTGTGTACTTCACGATCATGACCACCAGCAAGCAGGTCACCTCTGTTGAACGTTCGCGCGTGTTTGCGTTCATTCCGTTCTTCTTGGCGTCTGTTGTCTTCTGGGCGCTGTATCAGCAGATCTTCGGCGTGCTGGTTGTGTACTCCGATGAGAGCCTCAACCGTTCGGTGTTCGGTTGGGAAATGCCGATCTCGTGGGTGACGCTGATCCCCGCCGCGTGGGTGATTCTGCTGTCGATGGGAACTTCGGCGCTGTGGCTTCGCATGGGTGACAAGCAGCCCTCGACCATGGTCAAGGCCGGTCTGGCGCTGGTGCTGATCGGTGTGGCGTTCCTGCTGTTCATCCCGTTCTCGTCCAGCGGTACCGGTGATGCACGCACGCCGCTGCTGTACATGATTTTCCTGCTGATGCTGTTCGTCGTTGCGGAGCTGCTCATTTCGCCTATTGGCCTTTCGGCAGCTACGCGCCTGGCGCCGCGGGTGTTCCGTTCGCAGATGATTGCCCTGTTCTTCCTGGCCTCCGGTGTGGGTACATCGCTTGCCGGTGTGACCTCGCAGTTCTACGCGGTGGACAACCAGCTGCCGTACTGGATGTGGCACGGTATTGCCGCTCTGGTCTTCGGTGCGATTGTTCTTGCCGCAGCTAAGCCGGTTACAAAGCTCATGAAGGGAGTCCGCTGATGAAGGTCGCCGTTATCGGTGCTGGCACTATTGGCCAGTCGTGGGCGAAGCTGTTCGCCTCCCACGGGCACGAGGTTGTTCTGAGCGACCCTCGAGAGGATCTCGGGGAGATCGTTTCTGATCTTGTTGGCGAGGTGCCGGTTGGGGCTGGTGCGGGTTCGGCTGGTTCTGTGCGCGCTGCCGAGGGAGCAGATCCTCTGGCAGATGCCACCTCGGGTGCTGATTTCATTCAGGAGTGCGGCCCGGAGCGTGTTGATGTGAAGCGCGAACTCTTTGCTGCGGCCGCCGAGCATGCCTCGGCGCAGGCGGTGTTTGCCTCGAGTTCGTCGGCGATTCCGGCCTCGGAGACCGCGGCGCAGCTGCCGGACGATGTTGCTGCTCGCCTCCTGGTGGGACATCCGTTCAACCCGCCGCACATCATGCCGCTGGTCGAGGTTGTTCCTTCACCGAAGACTTCGGATGAAGCGGTGCAGACAGCTGTTGAGTTCTACCGTGGTGTGGGCCGTGAGCCGATTGTGCTGAAGAAGGAAGCGCGCGGTTTTGTGGGCAACCGTCTGCAGAATGCCGTGCTTCGCGAGGCTGTGCACTTGGTGCAGAGCGGTGTTGTCAGAGTTGAAGACCTTGATGCTGCCGTGCGCAATTCACTGGGCATCCGGTGGGCGGCGGTCGGGCCGTTTGAGGGTCTGCACCTGGGTGGTGGCAAAGCTGGTCTGCGCGGGCTTATGGAGCACATTGGGCCGAGTTTTGCTGAGATCGATCTGCCTGAGCCCGATATGTCTATGGAAGGCATGGCGGAGATTTTCGAGCGGGCTGAAGCCGCCTATGGAATGCCGCCCGAGGAATCGATCGCTGTTCGCCGCGACGAAATCCAAAACGCGATCCTCCGCGCAAGGACCGCTGGGCGTTGAGGCGGACCGCTGGGAGTTAAGCGGGGCTTGAGTTTCGTTTAAGCAGGCAGATCCCTCGTCGGGCCGGTTTTCGGGTGCCCGGCGGGGGATTCTGCTGTCTAGGTGGAAGACCGAGGCGAAAACACGATTTTTGCCTCCATATGCGCCCTCATCTGCACAGTGGGCTGCGCCCACCGCACACCTCACACTGCGGCGCGGTAGAAGTAGCTGGTGCGTTTGGCGATTGTGCCGTCGGCGTTGAAGACGAAGAAGTCGGCGAAGCCTTCGTGGGCGTCTGATCCGTCTTTTAGTTTGCCGTTGAATTCGCCGCGGGAAGCCGCCTGGTTGCCGTTTACAATCACGTCGAGCAGCGTGTGTTCGCCGGATTCGATCACGCGGTTTTCCAGGTAGAAGCGGCGGATGTCTTCGCCGACCATGGTGTCGTAGCCGGGTCGGTCGTAGGTGCCGTCGGCCGCGAAGAGGTCTGCGGTGGCGTTGTCGTCGCCGGCATCCACGGTGGTGTAGTAGCGGCGGACGAGGGCTTCAACCTCGGTGGGGGACAGTTCGGCGGTCATGGGCCGTCCTTTCTGTGGCGTCATTGCGGCGGGTGCGCAGACACGCTCTAGACACGTGTCTGCGACAGGCGTTCTCACCAGAGTTTTCGCGCTCCGGCTGTGTGTTCTCTACGATAACTGTGAATCAGCACACGAACGCAAAGGAGCGCTCTTATGTCGGACTCCGCAAACGGTCATCCTGACGGCACCACGCCGAACACCACTCAGGCAAACACACCGCCCAGCTCGGCAGCCGCCCCGGCGGTCATGCGTCCTCTTAATTCTCTGCTTGAGAAGTGGACACCGTCGGCGCTCATGTTTGCGATCGTGCTGAGTGTTGTCGTTGGCATCCTGGCGCTCATCCTCACCCCGACCAAACCTGTCGATGTGCTGGTCGGTTGGGGTGATGGCCTTTCGGGCCTGCTGGAGTTCATGACCCAGATGGCGCTCATCATCTTCTTGGGCCATATGTTGGCGCACACCCAACCGGTGCGGAAGTTGCTGGCCAAGATTGCCGATGTGCCTTCCGGCCCACGCTCGGCTTACGTCTTGGTCTTTGTGGTGGCGGGCATGTCGGCGCTCATCACGTGGGGTCTGTCCTTGGTCGTCGGTGCGCTGTTGGCGGTCGAGGTGGCTCGTTCGGCTCGCCGTCGCGGCTTCAAGGTGCACTTCCCGCTGCTTGTTGCGGCTGGCTATTCGGGCATGGTCGTGTGGCACATGGGCTATTCGGCGTCGGGCCCGCTGACTGCGGCAACGCCCGGTTCGTTCCTTGACGAGGCGATGGGCGGCACCATCCCGGTTTCGCAGACAATTTTTGCGTGGTGGAACCTGGCTGCGGCTGCGTTGGTGCTCATTGTCATGGCGATTCTGTTTGCTTTGACCGCCCCGAAGCCCAGCGCCCCGATTGTTGAAATGCCTGCTGAAGTTGAGCACGGCGAAAGGCCCTTCGTGGGCGAAGAGGTCGTCACCCCGGCTGATCGCATTGACGCATCCCGCATCCCCACGCTGCTGGTGGGCCTGCTGCTTGCGGCGTATATCGTGGTCCACTTCGCACGGGGCGGCACGATGACTCTGGACATCGTCAACTGGAGCTTCCTGACGCTCATCCTGCTGTTGGTGCGCAGCCCCTTCGAGATCATCTACTTGGCCAAGGGTGCGGCGGTCAACGTCGGCGAGATCCTTCTGCAGTTCCCGCTGTACGCCGGCATTATGGGCATCATGAGTGCGTCGGGTCTCATTGAGATCTTCTCGAACGCGCTGGTGTCGATCTCTGGTCCGCACACATTCGGCGTGCTGGCGTTCGTGGCGGCAGGCGTTGTGAACTTCTTCGTCCCCTCCGGAGGCGGGCAGTTCGCGGTGCAGGGCCCGATCATGCTCAAGGCCGCCGAATCACTGGGCATCGACCCCTCGATTGCGATCATGGCTGTGTCCTACGGTGACCAGTGGACGAACATGATTCAGCCGTTCTGGGCTCTGCCGGTGCTGGCTATTGCGGGTCTGAAGATGCGTGACATTCTGGGCTACACCACGATGACGCTGGTGGGTTCGGGCATTGTTTTGGGCGGAACCCTGTTCGCGGTGAGCTTCCTCGCCTGACGGGGTGCACAACCGCCCACCGCGCTGCACAGCCGCCGGCAGCCCGCACTGTCTCATGTGACTCCCATACCGGTGGGCCATACTGGTGGAATGAGCAAGTCCCCGAAGCAATCCCCTAAGTCTGTTGTCGTCGCCGCTGTGTGCTTGATCCATCCGGACAGGCCGGAGCTGCTGATGGTCCGGAAGAAGGGGACGAGCTCGTTCATGTTGCCCGGCGGCAAGATCGAATCTGACGAGGAGCCTCTTGCCACCGCTGTCCGCGAAATCGCGGAGGAGCTGCACCTGGATCTCGACCCGGATCGGCTGGATCTGCTGGGCTCCTGGACGACGGATGCGGCGAATGAACCGGACACTCACGTGACCGGCACGGTGTTCGCCTACCGCGGCACCCCGGATGGTCTGAATGTTCAGGAACCGCGGTTCTTCAATGAAATTGACCAGGCGGAGTGGTTCCCGATCGCGGATCTTCCCCAGGACACGGCGGAGCGTTCTTTTGCTCCGCTGACGCGCAATCACGTTATCCCTGAGCTGCTGGCTCGCGGTCTGGCTGCTGGCCAGGTGAACTGAGTGAACAACCAGAAGCCGAATCCGCCGGTCAAGCGGATCAGCACGGGCGTGCTGCTTTTCGCCCTGGTGGTCATCTTGGGTCTGTTTGTGCAGACAACCCTGGTGCTGGAGGCCGACCATGAAGTTCTCGGCGACATGATCGAACATCGCAGCGACCCGCGTACAGCGTTCTTGGTGTTCTTCACCAATATCTTCAGCCCCTTGGGCACGATCATCCTGGGCGTGCTGGTGGCGGTGATTGTGTGGGTGCTGGCCGGCAGTTGGCGGCCGGCGGCCTATATTGCCGGCTGTGTTGCGCTTGCCTCAGCGATCACGCATTCGCTCAAACCGCTGTATGCCCGTCCCCGTCCGGCGGAGGAAGACCGGCTGGTGTTGGAGACGAACTTTTCGTTCCCGTCGGGGCACGCCACGGGGACGTCGTCGTTGTTGTTTTCGTCGGCTGTTGTTTTCAGTTTGCTGTTTGTGCGCTTATGGCAGCGGGCCATCATTTGGGCCGGCGCTTTGGGCATGACCGCGCTCATCTGTTTGTCACGCCTGTATTTGGGCGTGCACTATTTCACTGATGTGACGGCCGGCTGCCTGGTGGGCGTGGGCGCCTGTTTGGTGCTGTACGTGCTTGTCCGGCACAGGCTGACGCCGCTGAAGCGCAGAAAAGCCCTGCAGAAATGGCGTGAACAGCAGCGCGGCGCTGAACTGCGAGCCGCTCAGGCTTCGCAGAACACAGGAACACGGCAATGACGCGCAGCTTCAGCAGCCATACGGCGCACAAGAACCACAAAGCGCACAGCAGAAGCACCGACCGTCTGGTCCCGACCTTGGCGGATACGGAAACCTCTGCTGATCTCATTCCACCTAAACAGCGCAAGCGCGAACACTGGCTGCACGTGATTTTCTACATCACGCTGATCGGCAAGGGCCTGTTTGGCTTGGGCCAAATGGCCTCGGGCATTGTGGTTCTTGTTGTGCCCCGGCACATGTGGCATCAGCTGGCGGTGAAGCTCACGGCGGGCAATACGGACAACCCTGTTACGGCGTGGCTTCTGCATCAGACGGAGAATCTGGATTCGGGTATTCAGCTGTATGCGGCGATCTACATGATCAGCCACGCGGCCACGAAGATCGTTTTGGTGTGGGCTGTGCTGAAGGGCAAGATGTGGGCCTACCCGTGGATGATGGGCTTCTTGGCAGCGTTCATCATCTACCAGACCTATGAAATCTTTGCCCGCCACTCGATCTTCTTTTTGCTGCTGACGATCTTCGACATCTTCATCGTGTGGCTCACCCGCCACGAATGGAATCTGCAGAAACGCCAAAGGGCACTGAAGCAGGCTGCCGAAGCTGCCGCGTCTGGCCCGGCTTCCGCCGAACATCCGGGCACACCCGCGGACTGACCTGACCCCAGAAAAATATGAGGTGCCTGCTTACGTGAGCAGGCACCTCGTCATGTGGTGGTGGGTTCAGTCGCCGGTGAGGTCGTCGCGTCCGGGTTGGCGGGCGGTCAGTTTGGTGGGCAGGATGCACAGGACGATGTTGATGAGTCCGCCCAGGTAGGGAATGAACGCCAGGAAGATGAGGGCGCCGTGCATGCCGGCGTCTTGGATGCGTCGCCAGCCGGAGGACAGGGTGGGCACTGCGGCGACCAACAGGAACAGGAACGAAACGAGGGTCCCGATGATCGCAAGCGCTGGGACGTCAGGTTCGGCCTCGTATCCGGTGGCCTCGAAGGTTCTTTGGGCTTCGGCCTCGGCCATGATGACGGCGACGATGCCGGGGACGAACAGAACGAAGCAGATCAAGGTGTTGATCAGCTGCGGCCACCAGTATTCCGACAGCGATGCGTAGCCCTTGAACCGTGCGAACTTCTTCCAGAACCGCGTGTAGGCGGTCACTGGGCCCGCGCCGTAGAGAGGCTGCGACAGCGGTGGTTTTTGACCGGTGCCGCGGTAGTCCTTTTCGGTGATCTTTCGGCGCTGCGGGGCGGACGGCGCCCCAGCGCCGAAGGGGTTGTGGGCGTAGGGGCTGTTGTCGAAAGGGTTGTCGCCGTTGCCCGGCTGCCCGCCGAACTGGCTGCTGTCACCGAAGGGGCTGCTGCCGCCGTAGCTGGGTTGCCCGCCGGGACCGCTGCCGTAGGGGCTGTTGTCGTAGGGGTTCGAGTTCATCGTGCTCCTGGGTTGGTATGCGTTGGTCGTCAGTGTAGTGATTTCCGGTTACTCGGAAGGAAACAACGGCGGTGCTCTTTTCTGCGCTGGCATACTGGTCTGCATGATGAACAGGGTGTCCCACGTGTTTTCGTCGGCGAAGCGGTTCTCTTCTCAGGTGGGCCGCGAACTGTCGGTGCGCGCTGCTGAGCGGCGGTTGGATCCGAAGTTTGTGCCGTCGCGTGATGACGGTTTTGTGGTTGGCGTGTATCACGCGGGGGATAGGGCGTCGACGTATCAGCTCAAGCAGTGGTTGGCCCCGATTGAGGATCTTGCGGCAACGATGCATTTGGAATCGGGGATGACTCTGGATGGTCCCGGTGATGGTGCGCCGTGGCCGGTGGGCATCCTGATGCGCAATTTGGATAATGCGCGTGAGATCGCGCAGCTGACGGAGCTGCCTGTGCGGTATGCGCGGCTGACGTCGGATGTTGATCGCTTTATGACGCAGCCGACCTTGTGTGCGGTGCTGTATGTCAATCAGGCTGTGTTGAATTTTCAGGCTTTGCGGTATCCGGGGCCGGCTCATGTGCATTTGTCGCATGGGGAGAGCGAAAAGATTTCGATGGTGTCGAATCAGCTGAAGGCCTATGACTGTGTTTTCACGGCTGGTTTGGCTGCCAGGGAGCGGATTGAGAAGGCGCTGTTGGGTCGGCTGCCGGACATGATCGATGTGGGCAGACCGCAGTTGGATTATGCGGGGCCGGTGCCGGAGCGTTTCCAGCAGGTTCTGGACGGCAGCAGGCCCACTGTGTTCTATGCGCCCACGTGGGAGGGCGATTCGCCGTCCATGGCCTACGGCACTTTGGCGCAGTCGGGTGTTCCGCTGGTCGAAGGGCTTGTGGAGGCTGGTTTCGGGGTTATCTACAGGCCGCATCCGCGGACGGGTGTTGTGAAGCCCGAGTTTGCTCGGGCGGATGCGCGGATTCGCGAGCTTGTGACCGGTGCGGCTGGTTGTGTTTTTGATGATTCGCCGACGGTGTCGTGGCAGTTTGCTGCCGCTGATGCGTGTGTGGCGGAAATGTCGTCGGTTGCTTTTGATTGGCTGTCAACGCATAAGCCTCTTGTGGGGGTGGCTCCGACTGATCCAGGTGCCGAGGTGCCTGCCGGTGGTCTGTTCTCACGGGTTCTATCGGTGGTCGGCACGGCTGATGGTGGTCGCCGGGTTTCGCAGATGGTGCGACAGGGGCTGGGCTCTGGGGAATCTGGGCGGGCTGAACGGGAAAAAGTGTGCCGTTATTATCTGGGGGATACAGGGCTTGGAAGTCAGCGCAGACGGTTTGTGGCAGCTGTCGCAAGTGTGGTGGAACAGCGGTGGGCAGACAGGCAGCTCACAGACTTTTCTTGAGGTTGCCATCATACCGTCCGGGGTACCGGACGGTAGTTTCCGGGCGGGTCCGGGTGATAAGTGCATGATTCTGGGCCGCGCTGGTGTTGAGTGAAGTTTCAACTCTTCCGAATCCTGTGGGAAGTCTGGCAGATAGTTAAAGTATTTATGAGGGTATTAATACTTGGCCCTAAGTTCTTCACGGTTTTCGGAGCGGTTTTCCGCCGCTGCGGAAACTGTGAGTGAATCTATGCCTGCGCGGAACGGCGCGGGTGTCAACCGAAAGGAAAATTGATGAGCCAACAGCGTTCTCACCGACGCCGCGGGATGAAGACAGCAGCAGCTGGTCTGACTCTCGCAATGGCTGTGGCATTCGCACCCGGTGCGGTTGCCACTGCATTCGACTCCACTGCGTTCCAGCAGGCAGCACAGGCTGCGAACCCGGCAGACCAGATCATCGACGCTGACATGATTGCCAGCGGTCGTGTCACGAAAGCCGCTAACCTGACCGACGGTGGTGGCGTTGGTAAGGGTCTTATCTCCGGTCACGTGTACATGACTACTCCGGATGGTAACCCAGGTGCCGCGTATGACAACGGAAATGTCAAGATGGACGGCATTACCGTCTACGCGCAGTTCCAGGATAGTGACGGTTCCTACTCGCCTATCTACAGCGCAAAGACCCACACCCTGCCCGACGTTGTTGGTGGTAATGGTGGCAAGGGCACCTTCGCTTTCGGTACGGGCGATAAGGGCATCACCTGGACTGACAAGCTCGGCAACGAGCACACCTATCAGGCTCGTGCCTCTCAGAAGCACCGCATCTGGGTTGAGCCCTTCACCAACGAGCGCGGCAACAAGGTTGTCATGTTCCGTCAGGCAAACGGCTTTGTGCCTGGCTCGTTTAATGCCCCCGCTGAGGCTCCTCTGGGCTCATTCGTTTCAGCGGGCCTCAACATGCAGCTTATGGCGGCCTTCCTGCAGGAAGTTCCGCCGAACCATGAAACCAGCTGGATGGCAGCTAAGGGCGACAAGCTCGTTGAGGACCCTGAAGGTCCAATCGGCTCGCCTTCGACCCAGACCAACGTTCCTAACACCGTGTCGGGCCGCGTGTGGCTTGAAACCGGTGGTCCGGACAAGGGTGTTGTTGCTTCTGGTCCGGCCAAGAACTCTGTCGACCCGGCTGCTGACGGCTATACCGTCTACGCCTCGACCCTCACCAAGGACGGTGCTGCAGCCAACCAGAAGCTGCACGAACAGTACAAGGATGACCCGAGCAAACTGGCTGACGCCACCAAGAAGATGCTCGAGGACCACCCTGAGTACATCCTCAAGACCGTCCACGGCAAGACTGCACCTGATGGTCGTTACACCCTGCGTTTCGGCAAGTACGAAAAGGGTCAGGAGCGCGAAGACGTCCTCAACCCGAACCACATGTTCGTGTGGGTTGAGAACAAGGACGGTGTCGTTCAGAACGGCTACACCGGTTTCCACACCCCGATCTTCCAGCGTTTCAATGACGGTGGAAACTTCCGTGCGTCGGCAATCCCTGGTGAGAACCAGTTGCCGATCAACTTCAACGGCCTTCCGTTCCAGAACCTGAACTCGCTGTACAACGTCAACTACGCGATCATGCCGTACACCCCGGTGTCTATCACGGCTGACTACAACGCAACCGACAAGCCGGCTGCTCCTGGCACCACGGTGACCCCGGAGTTCAAGGGCGACCTGTCGACCCTGCCGTCGAAGGTTGAATGGCGCGATAAGGACGGCAAGGTCCTCAAGACCTGCGAGCTCGACCAGTCCAAGGGCATCAAGGCCCAGGTTGCTGCGTGCACCTTCGACATTCCGGAAGACGCCAAGAAGGGCGACCTCTTCAATGTGGTCCTCGTCTCCGGTGGCAACGACGTTTCCGCATGGTCCGTCCTGGTGACCAAGGACGCCGACGAGTACACGCCTTCGTACGAAGACAAGCTGGTTGTTCCGGGCGAGGAAACCAAGTCGTCGCCTTCGTTCAAGGACGCTGAAGGTAAGGACACCAAGGCTCCTGAGGGTTCGAAGTTCTCGATTCCTGAGGACTTCAAGGCTCCTGAAGGCTACGAAGTTTCGATCGACGAGAACACCGGTGAAATCACCGTTACGTTCCCTGATAAGTCGAAGCTGAACAAGGACACTGTCGAAGAGTTCGATGTTCCTGTCACGGTGACCTACCCGGACGGCACCAAGGACGACGCTAAGGCGAACTTCAAGCTGGACACCGACGGTGACGGTGACCCTGACGTCACGGACCCGGATGACGACAACGACGGCGTCCCGGATGGAGAGGACGACAACCCGAAGGTTCCGAACCAGAACACCATCTAC
>NZ_KV786093.1:38899-39289 GCF_001806835.1 Brevibacterium sp. HMSC24B04
ACCCGGACGGCACCAAGGACGACGCTAAGGCGAAGTTCAAGCTGGACACCGACGGTGACGGTGACCCCGACGTCACGGACCCGGATGACGACAACGACGGCATCCCGGACGAAGACGACAGCAACCCGAAGGTTCCGAACCAGAACACCATCTACGAACCTGCTTACGAAGAGAAGCTGGTTGTTCCTGGTAAGGAAACCAAGTCGTCCCCGACCTTCACCGACAAGGACGGCAAGGGCGAGAAGGTCGACACTCCTGAGGGTTCGAAGTTCGCGATTCCTGAAGACTTCAAGGCTCCCGAAGGCTACGAAGTCAAGATCGACGAGAACACCGGTGAAATTACCGTTACCTTCCCGGATAAGTCGAAGCTGAACAAGGACACTGTCGAAG
>NZ_KV786093.1:39309-39594 GCF_001806835.1 Brevibacterium sp. HMSC24B04
ACCCGAAGGTTCCGAACCAGAACACCATCTACGAGCCTGGCTACGAAGATGGTTCGGGTAAGCCTGGTGACGACGTCAAGATCGACAAGCCTGAGTTCAAGGACAAGGACGGCAACCCGACCGACGCTCCTGAGGGCACCACGTTCGGACCTGGTGAGAACGTTCCTGATGGTGTGACCATCGATGAGAACACCGGTGAGATTACCGTTACCATCCCTGAGGATGCTAAGCCTGGTGACAAGATCACTGTCCCGGTTGAGGTGACTTACCCGGATGGTTCGAAGG
>NZ_KV786093.1:39614-106051 GCF_001806835.1 Brevibacterium sp. HMSC24B04
AGGTGACTTACCCGGATGGTTCGAAGGACAACGTCGACGTCACCGTCACGGTTGAAGAACCTGACGCTCCGGACACCAAGCAGAACGAAGAGTTCGAGCCTGGTTACGAAGATGGTTCGGGTAAGCCTGGTGACGATGTCAAGATCGACGAGCCTACCTTCAAGGACAAGGACGGCAACGCAGCTACACCGCCTGAGGGCACCACGTTCGGTCCTGGCGACAACGCGCCTGACGGTGTGACCATCGATGAGAACACTGGTGAGATCACCGTTACCATCCCTGAGGATGCGAAGCCTGGTGACAAGATCACTGTTCCTGTCGAGGTGACTTACCCGGATGGTTCGAAGGACAACGTTGACGTCACCGTCACGGTTGAAGAACCTGATGCTCCGGAGCAGCCTGACACTAAGCAGGCTGACGAGCTCGAACCGAAGTACACCGACGGTGCTGGCCAGCCTGGTACCACCGCTCCGGTCGACGCTCCGACCTTCACCAACAAGGACGGCGACACTGTCACCGTTCCGGAAGGCACCAAGTTCACCACCGACAAGGACGGTGTCGAAGTTGCTGAAGATGGATCGCTGAAGGTCCAGATTCCGGCTGACGCCAAGCCTGGTGACAAGATCACGGTTCCTGTGACTGTGACCTACCCGGATGGCAGCACCGACAAGGTGGACGTGACTGTTACTGTCACCGACCCTGACTCGAAGCCCGAATGGGGCGACGGCGAAGGTGAACCCGGTGACAAGGTGACCGTCCCGAACACCGGTGGCGACGTTCCGGAAGGCTCCACGACTGAGGTCGAAGGCCCCGGTAAGGCTGAAATCGATGAAAACGGCAACCTCGTCGTTGACATCGACGAGGACGCTAAGCCTGGTGACAAGATCGTTGTCGAGGTGAAGGACCCGGAAGGCAACACGATCGACGAATCGACCGTGACTGTCACCGAACCGTCCAAGCCTGACACCGAACAGAAGGACGAGTTCGAACCCGGCTACGAAGACGGCTCCGGTAAGCCTGGTGAAGATGTCAAGGTTCCCGCTCCTGAGTTCAAGGACAAGGACGGCAACCCGACCGAAGCTCCTGACGGCACCACGTTCACCCCTGGTGACGACGCTCCCGACGGTGTGAAGGTTGATGAAAACACCGGTGAAATCACGGTTCCGATTCCGGAAGACGCCAAGCCTGGTGACAAGATCACCGTTCCGGTTGAGGTGACTTACCCGGATGGTTCGAAGGACAACGTTGACGTCACCATCACGGTTGAGAAGCCTGACGCTCCTGCTGAGAAGCCGGACTGGAAGGACGACAAGGGTAAGCCTGGCGACAAGGTCGAAATCCCGAACGATGGCGGTCCGGTTCCGGACGGCAGCACCGTCGAGACGGAAGGTCCTGGTAAGGCTGAAATCGATGAAGACGGCAACCTGATTGTCGACATCGACAAGGACGCCAAGCCTGGCGACAAGGTTGTTGTCATTGTCAAGGACAAGGACGGCAACGAGATCGACCGCGTAGTCGTCGAGGTTGAAAAGCCTGCTGACCAGCCTGACTGGAAGGACGGCAACGGTAAGCCTGGCGACAAGATTGTCATCCCGAACGATGGCGGCCCGGTTCCGGACGGCTCGACCGTTGAGGTCGAAGGCCCCGGTAAGGCTGAAATCGACAAGGACGGCAACATCGTCGTTGACATCAACGATGACGCCAAGCCCGGTGACAAGATCGTCGTGACCGTGAAGGACAAGGACGGCAACGTCATTGACACCATCACTGTCACGGTGGACGACAAGGGCAAGACCGGCTCTGGTGAAGGTAAGCCTGCACCGGCCCCCGGCAAGCCTGGTGACTCCGGTGACAAGGGCTCGAGCAATGCTCCGCTGCCGCGTACTGGTGTTGAGATCGCTGGTGCACTGGCTGCAGCAGCTGGTCTGCTCGCCGCAGGTGTTCTGATGGTTGCTCGTTCGCGCCGCAAGAACAACTGACGCTCATCTGCTGACGCGCCCGGTTGGTGAGAACCGGGCGCGCACGCAGACAGGCCGATAAACGATTGTGGGCGGTTCCGCATTAGCGGAACCGCCCACAATCGTTTTCTCACCACCACACGCGGGTGAGGATGGCTGCTAAGCCAACCTCCACCTCGCGAGGTGTCAGTCAGCTTCTATCTGCAGGTTCAACTGGCCTTTGTCGGTCAGTACCGGGGTGAAGAAGGAGCCAGCTGCCGCGGGGGTTTCGTCAGCGAGGATGCGGGTGCGGTGGAAGGAACGGCCCTCAACGAAGTCCGCGGACAGTTCCAGGGTGCCTGCGGGCAGCAGTTCCAGCTCGGACAGAGGGATTTCTGCCCGCAGGGTGGTTCCGTCGAACTCGGCAGGTGTGCGGCCGTAATAGGTTTTGCCGGCCAGCCGCCACGACACGTATGTGCGGGAAGTCTGCTTCCAGGGGTGGTCCTGGACGGTGGCTTCGAGTTCAATCCCGGTGTCTGTCAACGTCAGCGAGGTGAGCGTCGCTGTGGCCTGAGAGCGTTGGAACGGTTCGAAAGAGCATTCGCGGAACATGGTCGCCCACTTGTTGACGACAGCGGTTTCGTAGAAATCCTTCGCCCTCTTAATGGCATTGCGGCGCATGGTGCGCAGAGCGGCTTTGTCCATCGTCGCGACCGTCGTGATCGCGTTTGCCAGAGCGTCAATATCGCCGTCGGGGATGAGAAAGCCGTCGACACCGTCGGTGATGATGTCGGCTGGGCCGTACTTGATGTCGTAGGCAATCGGGATGCATCCAGCTGACATGCTTTCCAACAGCACGAGGCCTTGACCTTCCTGCTTGCTTGTCAGGAGGCTGAATGATGCTTCCCGGAAGCGTTCTTTCGCATTGCTGGCAAAACCACACAGGGTGATGTGCTCACCGGCGTTGTTGGCGTTGATCTGCTGGGTGAGTTCGGCGTGCATATCGCCATCGCCGTAGACGTCCAAGTGCAGTCTCGGTGTGTTCTGAGAGGCCGCTGCGGTTGCCCGGATAGCGTGATCAATCCTCTTGCCTTTGGTAAGCCGGGCAAGCATGATTCCGTGAGCCTTATCACGGGGTGCTTCGGCATCGCCGTGGAGGTCGCGAACCAAGTTAGGAACGACCGTGAGGTTGCCCGAAGACAGGTTCAGCGCGAACATGTCCTGCTGTTGGGCGTGGGTCAGTGCGATGACCCGATCAAAACGATCGGCATTATGAAAGATGTCGAACCTGCCGCGGTTGAGTTCGCGCGGGTCTACGCTTTCGTTCTTGAGGAAGTTGCTGTGCAGCACGTGGCAGAACACAATGTTCTTCTTCCGGTAGGTGCGGAAGATTGAACTTGCATAGCCCGAATCGACAATGACGTAACTTGGCTCGTTGCCGAATACTGCGTTGAGCCACGCTTTGTAGAATGCGCCGCCGGAGCGCCACTGTGCGACAATCCTTCCGCGGGAGTCTAGGAGCGTCAGCAGGCGGCCGCCTGTGGTGCCGCGTTCTGTGGCGTCGTGACGGTCGATGATGCGCAGGTGGCCCTGCGTGCTGTAGTAGTCGGTCTGGAGGACCGTATCGGCATCGTCTGCGCGCTGTTCGCGTGTGTTTCCCGAGGTGTGGGGGAGTGCATCTTTGAGGGCGCCGAGGTCAGGTTCTGCCATGCCTTTCATGCGGGCAAGCTCATCGTCAGACCACGTGCCGAGGTCTTCCCAGATGTTCCGGATGGAAACACGGTCATCCAGTCGGCCTTCAGTTTTGAGTTCCTGTTCGCGGTCCTTGCCGCTGTTGTTCGGGGAAAACGTGAGGATTTCGACAGGACGGTTGTCTTGGCGAGCAAAAGCTGACGATCGTTCGAGCGCCACCGATGTCATTCCGCCGAATGTTTCGGGGATGCGCCACAGCACGGTGTAGTAGTTCCCCGCTGGAAGGACTTGCTGGGGGCGGGGACCGCTTGAGTTGGGGATGATGCGGCGCAGAAGCCGTGACAGTGACGCTTTCATCGCATCTATTTTAGTTCTTCTTTGCCGCGTAGAGTCTGAGGCGGCAGCTCCCCGGCTGTGGTGAACGGCACGGGCTCAACAGGCAATCAGACGGGACTTCAAGTAGGCCGTGGGGTATCGTTTATATGATCTGCAAGTTAACTTCAAGTTAAGCAAGGGGCTTTTTCATGCGCCGTGTCATCACCTACGGCACCTTTGACTTGCTGCACTACGGCCACATCCGACTGCTGCAGCGCTGTAAAGCACAGGGCGACTACCTGGTCGTTGCACTGTCAACCGACGAATTCAACGCCGGCAAGGGCAAGAAGTCGTACTTTTCGTGGGACGACCGCAAGAACATGCTCGAAGCTATCCGCTACGTCGACCTCGTGATCCCCGAAAACACGTGGGAACAGAAGCGGACCGACATCGAGAAGTACCACATCGACACCTTTGTCATGGGTGACGACTGGGAAGGCAAATTCGACGACCTCAAAGACCTGTGTGACGTCGTCTACCTCCCGCGCACGCCGGAAATCTCCACCACCAAGATCAAGGGAGACCTCAGTCAGTAAACTCCAGCGTTTCTGTTGGAGTGACACCTAGCCTTGAGATATGAGCGAAGCACACTCTTCCCGGCCTAAGAACCCGACGCTGGAACAGCTGCGAGCTGTTGCCCAGCCGCCGGAAGTGCGCGCGCGCAAAAATGCCGAACACTGGACAGCAGAGCTGTACCTGCGGCACATCTCTATTTATCTGACAGCACTGCTGGTGCGCACACCCATCACCGCCAACGGCGTGACGGGACTGATGATCCTGTCCGGATGGGCAATCGGCTTTGCGCTGCTCATCCCCGGTGTGTGGGGTGCACTCCTCGCACTGTTCTTTTCGCAGCTGCAGCTGTACTTCGACTGCTGTGACGGCGAGGTTGCACGCTGGCGCGGCACCCGCAGTGCAAAGGGTGTTTTCCTTGACGCGGTTGGCCACTACACAACAGAAGGCTTCGTCGCCTTCATGTTGGGCGTGCGGGCAGTGAGTGACCTGGGACTGCTGAAGTCCGATCCAGGGTTCGCCTACCCCTACCTGGTTGCTGGGGGAGTGGTGTCCTCGCTCGTGCTGTTGAACAAGGCGCTCAACAGTTTGGTGCACATGAGCCGTGCCTTCAACGGCCTGGACAAGCTGGAAGACTCCGCTGCGGCAACTGCTGTGACACATGGCGGTCTTGCCCGTGTGAAACAGCTTGCGCGTTTTGTGCCGTTCCACCGCATTTGGCATTCGGTCGAAATGTCGATGCTGGCTGTTGCGGCAAGCGTGGTGTCACTCATCGTGGTTGCTTCCGGCGGCCCAGAACTGACCGGTGAACGGTGGATGATCCTGGTGATGGTCCCGCTTGCCGCGCTGTCGGTCGTCGGGCACTTTGTGTCGATCTGGTTCTCCAGGAGGCTCGGCTGATGGAAGTTTTCGACTACGGCGTCGTCATCCTCACCATGGGCAAAAGGATGGATGACCTGAAAAGGGGTATCGATTCGCTGTTGGCCCAGCGGAACGTGAACCTTGACGTTGTGTGCGTGGGCAATGGCTGGGACCCTGTGGGACTGCCGGAGGAAGTCAAAACCCACATGCTGCCCGAAAACGTGGGAATTCCTGCCGGACGCAATGCTGGTGTGCCCCTGGTTAAGGGCGAGTTCCTGTTCTTCCTCGATGACGATGCCTGGCTGCCGGATGAGGACACGCTGTGGCGGATGGCGCAGTACATGCGTGAAAATCCCAGTGTTGGTCTGGTTCAGCCCCGTGTGGTTGATCCGGACAACCCGAATGCGCCTAAGCGGTGGATTCCGCGTTTGCGTAAGAAATCTGCAAGCCATTCGTCGAACGTGTTCTCCGTGTGGGAGGGCGCCATCGGCATGCAGCGCAAGGCCTTTGATGAATGTGGTGGCTGGCCGGGTTCGTTCTGGTATGCCCACGAAGGCATTGAACTGGCCTGGCGCGTATGGGATGCCGGCTATGACGTGTGGTACATGGGTGATCTTGCAGTGGCCCACCCCGTGATTGACCCGAAGCGCCACGACGAGTACTTCTACATGAACGCCCGCAACCGCGTGTGGTTGGCCCGCAGAAATCTGCCGTGGCCATTCAGCTGGGCCTATGTGGGTTCCTGGACAGGCGTCCAGGTGCTCAGGTGGGCGCGTAAACCTGAACAGCTCAAACCGTGGTTCAAAGGCTGGGCTGACGGTTGGCGCGACAACCCGTGGGATGGCGAAGAAGACGAAACCAAACTCAGCAAACGCGGTGTCTTGCGCATGAGCTTCAAGGGTCGCCCGCCGATTATTTGAGCAGTGCTAAGCTTTGTCGAAAAATAGTAAATCTGTCCGAGCTAAGGTTCAGTGCTGAACTTTGTCTCGCAGGGTCAAGGATTTGTTGCACTGACGATTGCAACAGCCGCTAAAAAGGGGTCAGTGTTTCGTGAACAAAACTATCTGGATCTACTGGGAGAACAAATATTCTAGCCAGATGCCCGGCTACATCAGCCTGTGCAAGGATACAATCCTCAAGCACAAAGGCGATTGGGACCTAGTTGAGTTGAACCCTGAAAACGTGAATGACTACGTTTCCGGTTTGCGTTCTGACTTCTCAGATATTCCCGAAGTTGCCCACAAGGCTGATTATATTCGCGCAGCGGTTTTAGCTCAGAACGGCGGCATGTGGATGGACGTAGACACAATTGTGTTTCGCCCATTAAGCATGATTACGGACCTCATCGAAAAGTCTGGAGCCTTGTTCTACGGTTGGCAGCCGAACCAGCCGAGTATTGGGTTGGTCGCGTCGGTTCCTGGCCACCCCTTGATTCAAAAATGGCTGGAAGGTGCGGACCGTGTGCTGGACGGCGATCTCAAGCAGAAATGGGCAGGTATCGGCTACGACATTCTGTGGCCACTTGCTGAAAAAATTGACTACGTCCAGATGGACCGGGAGATCTGTGCGCCAATTCATTACACCGAGACTGACCTTCTTCTGGAACCTGGCCGTCCTGCAGATATTTTGCACAAGCGCACGCTGCTGATCCAGCTGTACAACAAAATGCTTTTCCCGAAGTTTGGTAAGGCGAGTCGTGATGAGGTCATGGAATCTAATACACGTCTCAGTAAATTGTTTAAACGCGCACTCAGCGAGGATCCGCACTGGGAGCGGGTATCTAGAAAGATGAGTGCGGACCCTTCACCGGCTGATAAGGCGTTCGGCTCAGCGGCCGCGCAAGATCTCGATCCGGTTTCTGTTTACGTCGATGAGGCGATGCGCCGTGTCTATAAATCCAAGAATCCGTTGCTGAAGCGGGCCAGCCGTAAACTGCAGCGAACTCTAGGACGCAAATGACTTGGCCGAATGGGCTATTGACCTCTGCGGTTGATCTGACCGGAAGGTGACTCTCGCCTGGTTTGGTGGGGGTAGGCAGCGATAGCTCGTGTATTTTTCGATCAGGGGTTGCCGTCTTTGGCTTCGGCCGCTGACACCATGTAGTTGCGGTTGATGTGCTTCGCTTCGCGTTCGGCAATAAGGCGTTCAACGGTTGATATGAACGCCTGCTTGGACTCGCCGACCTCGTGGTTTCCGAAGTACAGAGCTCGCGCTTCGGCGCGGGCTTCTGTATTGCCGCCGCTTGTCAGCTCTGCTTCGATCATCGTCTGGATGTCATTGACCGTTGAGTCGTCGATGATCGGCACGCTGGAAGCGATTGGGGATTCGTCGACAAGCTTGGCGCGGTTTGTACGGCGGTCCGTCAGCAGCAGCGGACTGTCTGCTTTGAGGTAGAGGAAGTCCAAACCGACACTGGAAATATCGGTGATCATGAGGTCAACATCGTCGAACATGGCCAGGATGTTGCCCTCGGTCAGAACAAGGTGCTCGCCACCCTCAGCGTTAGCTTTCTCGATCAGCTCAAGAATCATGGCGTGACCGGCCCGCATTCCCTCGTCCTGTGAATCAGCCACACGAGGGTGCGGTTTATAGATGAGACGTGTGTTCGGCGTTGCGAGAGCAGCGGCAGCGATAGCGGGGCCGAAGCAGTCGATCGATGTGTAGTTGTTGTTGTCGTTCTCGCCTTCCCACGTTGGCGCATACATGACAGTGCGTTTGTCGCTTGTGGGAAGTTCAGGTTCGTAGTCGAGGTCAAGCTGGGGCCTGCCAACTTCGATCAGTTTGGATTCGTCGAAATCGACAAGTGCCCGCTGGTGTCTGCGCAGTGCGGCGGGGCCTGCTGTGAACACGGCGTCATAGGCCTTTGCTTGGTTTGAGACCATGGACAGCTTGTCGGATTCACCGTGGTTGATGTGAACGTGTACCGCGGGCGCGTAACTCAGGAGCTGAAAGTTTGATTGACCGTTGTTGACATAGAGGATCAGCTTCGGCTGGTGTTCTTCCACATACGTCATCATGTCGTCAAAGCTCTGACGGAACACGATTGGCAGGGTAGTGGCCTCCGCTGTTTCGGTAATTGCAGAAGGGCGGCGGAGGAGTACCGCGGTGGGAACTGTTTTGTTGAGCTCCTCCAGAACCGGCAGCCACTGGTCGAGCTGGTAGAGCTTCGAGTGAGTGTCGCCAAAGTAGACAAGCGCCTTGGCGCCAGGAGCCGCGCTGTTTTCGTACTCCCGGGCTGTCAGTGTGAAGTCTCGAGTACCGCGGATCCGCTGGCTCGTGGCTTTCCACGCGCGGGATCGCAGGACTGTGAGAATGGTGTCGCGAACAAACTGACGCACGAGCCCTCCTGGGATACAACAAGTCGAAGACATTGTAATGGCCGCGAGGAAGACTGGCGGCTGTGCGTTCTTTATCCAGGTCGCAGAAACTACAACTCGCCAAGCTGGGAGCCGGTTCTGGGAGAGGGCGACGGGATAGGATAAAGGGTCAATTCGATTGAACACAGCGTGAATATTCAATGGACAGAAGGGTTCAATGAAACAGGCAGTTCGAAAAATGCTGGGCCGCGCAGTGAAGCGCATGCCAGCAGAAACGCGGCGCAGAGTCCGTGACGGCGTTCACCCAGCTCTGCGGCAGCGGGTCGTGACACTTCTGACCGGTTCTCAGTCCGGCAAACCCAAGTTGTCGGTCATTGTGCCGGTCTACAATGTTGAGCCTTATATCGCAAAATGCCTGAACAGCCTGATTCAGCAGACTTACCGGAACTTGGAAATCATCGTTGTTGATGATGGGAGTCCCGATAACTCGGCAGCCATCGCCCGGCGATACGCGCGTTGGGACAACCGCGTCAAAGTGATCAGTAAGGTCAACGGTGGACTCGGTGCTGCTCGAAACACGGGTCTCGAATACGTGACCGGCGACTATTTGACGTTTGTCGATTCCGATGATCACATTCCACGTGATGCCTACCAAGTCATGATGCGCACAATTCTTCGTACTGGCTCCGACATGGTCAGCGGTGGAGTGTACCGGCAGAAGGGGACTAAGGTCTGGCTATCTGCATGGACCAAGAAGTTCCATCCGGAAGATCGGCTTGGCATCACTATCGACGACTTTCCAGAGATCTTCGAAGACGCTATGGCTTGCAACAAGATCTTTTCTATGGATTTCTTCCGGCAGACAGTTGGAGAATTTCCTGTCGGCATTCGCTACGAAGACCAGGAGCCTATGGCGAAGGCGTACTTGCGGGCACGATCGTTCGACGTCCTTCGACACCCGGTCTATTACTGGCTGCTTCGCGATGACGGATCGTCCATCACCCAAGGTAAAGAGAACATTGATGACCTCACAGACCGGCTTGCAGTACTCGAGGCAGGCACTCAACACGTATTCAACGAGGGCTCAGAAGCTGCGCGGCACGGTTGGTTCAAAAAGGTCTTGACCGGTGATCTGATCCAGTACCTAGACGTTGCGCAAAGAACCGGCCAAGAGTATTGGGATGTTTTCAGCGGTGGTCTGAAAAAAATCGTCGCTCTGAGCGGAGAACACCTGTGGAATGACCTTCCGTTTTGGGTCAGGTTGCCCATGTGGCTTGCTGTCCATAAAGGGCGAAGTGAGTCCTTTGCGGCGATTCTCTGGCGCAGCGAACATGGGACCGGACTCAAACTCAAGTCAAGTGGTGCGGGCTTTGTGGTTGACGGGACAGACTTCGAAAGCCGCTTTGGCCCACTTCCGCAAGACATACTTGAGGTAGCGCCAGATTCAGTGTCACTTAACTGCGCCGTTGATCGGGTCGAATGGCTCACAGGGTCGATTGTTGAGATCGCCGGATACGCATATTGCGACCACTTGATTGATGGCCGTGAAGCTACGCCCAGAATGTTGTTGATCAACAGAAACGGCGACCAGGAAATCGAACTCGATGCGGAACGTTTTGAACCGCGCTTGTTGAATCGTTTCAAGTCGCAGCTCGTTTCAGCACAAAATGCTGCCTACACAGTCCGGATCAACACAGAAGACCTTGACGTGACAGAGGGCTGGCGGCTTATTGCGAGAGTCTCGGTCAACGGCATTGACATCGACCATCGTGCCGGTGCTCTCAACCAAACAGCAGCGGCTGCGGACCCTGGATTCTCGAACGTTGAAGATGGCCGACGTTGGGTTCTTGAGCCCTCATCTGACGGTAACCTCTGGTTCAACGTCAAGAGGGCTAAAGTGTCGGCTGATATCGAGAAACTTGCCGATCGCCGATTTGCTGTCACATTACGCGGCGCGCACGTTTCCGGCTTCGACAAACTGCGGATCCATAATCGGCGATCGTCGCAGGACTTTATGGTCTCTGGTCAGAGCTCGCCTGATGGCAGCCGCAGGTTTGAGTTTGTCCTACCTGCCCTCGGTGGATCTTTGGCTGAAAAGAACGCCGACAGCACCTGGACTCTGCGAGCTGTCAATGGTAAAAAACAAACACCCCTGAAGCCTCACCCTGGTTTCAACGAGCTCCAGAATCTTCGCGATGAGGGCCCTCTCTTTGTTGGCGTCACAGTGGCCGGCAACCTCAAGATCCATGAAAATCCGTGGTTTGTTACGGCTGATTCTTATGCCATCGTTTCTGAGGGCGGTCATACGCGAATGACTTTCAACGGCCGGTTTGAACTGCCTGCCGAGTGGAAGCCCGCCAGCTTGGCTTTGCGGCGTGATGGCAAGACGGTTGCAGATGCCGATGTTGAATGGACTGACGGTGGATTTGCTGCCAGCGTTGACTTGACCACGGAAGACTGGTTCGGCAACACAGTGCCTTTGCCTGCCGGGGGTTACAACTTCGTAATCGAAGGAGTGAACAGTCATACGGATACCACAGCGAGAAAATGGGTTCGCCTTTCTGAGAAGGCGGCAAAATCGTTGCCTGAGGTGTTTGACGAAGCTATTCCCGCTGCTATTGCCACCCGTACTGCCAAGACCCGTTCCCTTTGGTTGCGCCTCGTGCCGCCGGTGAAGTTTGCTGAGAAGGGGACATACAATCGCGCTCGAGTAATCGAGAGCGCTGTTCGCGCTCATGTTGATAAGCCACTGGACAAGGCCATTCTGTTTGAGTCCTTTTTCGGAAAACGCGCGGGGGATATTCCGGAGCCTCTTTACTTCGAACTTCGCAAGCGTTTGCCAGATTGGAAGTTCTATTGGTCGAACGCGCAAGACAGCTTCGCAAGCCCTGAAGGTACCGAAACGGTAATCACTCACTCCGCAAAGTACATCGAGGCTCTGTTCACCAGCCAAATCATCGTCAATAACTGCGAGTTCCCAAGCTATTTCCGTAAGCAGCCTGGACAGCTGTACGTGCAGACGTGGCACGGTACCCCGCTGAAAATGATCGGGGCTGACGTGCACAGCGCCGGCCTGTCGCCGGCGTACCGCGCTAAAGTGCAGCGCGAAACCCAGTATTGGGACATTCTGCTCGCCCAGTCTGACTTTGCAGCTGAGAAGTTCGACTCCGCATTCTCGTCAGCGGCGCGCACTATTGTTGACGGCTATCCACGAGTGGATGTGCTTGCGAACCCCGAACAGCACCGCGAAGCACGTGCAAAAACTCGAGCTAACCTTGGACTACGTGATGACGAGATTTTCGTCCTCTACGCCCCGACATTCCGTGATGCGTCGCAGAAAGCCGGTGTTGGCTATCACCTGGACATCGGCATTGACTTTGAACGTTTGAAACAGTCTCTTCCGAGCAATGTTCGCCTCGGAATCCGGGCACATTCAAACGTCAAGGCGATGGAACTGATCGGAGACGAGTTCGTCCTTGACGTGACCGAATTCCCCGACGCACAGACACTGCTTGCGGCTACCGACGTGCTGATCGCTGACTATTCCTCCATCATGTTCGACTTCGCCGCTACCCGTCGGCCAATGGTCTTCTTCGCTCCTGACCTCGAGAACTACCTTGAGAACAGCCGTGGAATGTACCTGGACTACGAATCAACCGTGCCTGGCCCGATTGTGCGCACTACTGCAGAACTAGGCGACGCATTGAATACGGCTATCACGGAGGGGCTGGAGGAATACAAAGACAAGTACGACGAGTTTGTCGCAAACTATCTGCCCCACGAAGACGGTCATTCCGCAGAGCGGATCGCTGATGAGATCGTCCGGTTGGTTCAGCAACAAGACGACTGAGTCTTAGCTGCTCGTACAGCTGTTAAAGGGAGGCATTGACATGGCGTCAGTGCCTCCCTTTTTGGGATTCGACAAGCTAAACAGCCGGTCTCAGTGAGACACTGGTCTCATGACTGTTGACCAGGAGATCGCACGCAAAGTTCAGATTGAGCGCATCGACTCGATTGCCCAGTCGGTGGGACTCGGCGCTGACGACATCATTCCGTTCGGCCATTACAAAGCGAAAGTGCCCGCACCTGATGTTGTTCGGCGCGGTAACGGCGCCGAGCACGGCAAGCTCATCCTCGTCACCGCCATGAGCCCAACACCTGCGGGCGAAGGCAAAACCACCACGAGCATCGGCCTGGCCGACGGCATCAACCAACTTGCACAGCAGGAAAACTGGGACATCCCAGCCGGCAAACACCCAGCCGTGCTTGCCCTGCGCGAACCCTCCCTGGGCCCCGTCTTCGGTATGAAAGGCGGTGCCGCTGGCGGCGGATACGCACAAGTGCTGCCCATGGAAGACATCAACCTGCACTTCACCGGCGACTTCAACGCCATCGCTCTGGCCAACAACCTCGCCGCAGCCGTACTCGACAACCACCTGCAGCACGGCAACGAACTCGGCATCGACCCGCGCCGCGTGGAAATCCGTCGTGTGGTCGACCTCAACGACCGTGCCCTGCGCCAAATCGCCATTGGTCTGGGCGGCTTCACCGGCGGCATGCCCCGCGAAGACGCCTTCGACATCGTTGTGGCCAGCGAAGTTATGGCCGTCTTCTGCCTGGCGACTTCCATCAAAGACCTCAAAGCCCGCTTGGGCCGCATTGTTGTAGCCCGCACCTTCGACAAAGAACCCGTCACAGTCGCCGACCTCGGCGTGCAAGGCTCCATGGCCGCCCTCCTGGCAGAAGCACTCTCACCCAACCTGGTGCAGTCCATCGAACACACCCCGGCATTCGTCCACGGCGGGCCCTTCGCCAACATCGCCCACGGCTGCAACAGCGTTCTCGCCACCACAGCAGCGCTGACCCACGGCCAGTACGCCATCACAGAAGCCGGCTTCGGCGCAGACCTGGGGGCGGAAAAGTTCCTCGACATCAAATGCCGAACCGCAGGAATCTTTCCCAGCGCGGCAGTCGTCGTCGCTACCGTTCGTGCCCTCAAATACCACGGGGGAGTGGCCAAAAACGACCTCGAAACCGAAAACATCGACGCCCTCAAAGCGGGACTTCCCAACCTGCGCAAACACCTGGACAACCTGCGCGAGGTCTACGGCATCCCCACGGTCGTCGCCGTCAACCGCTTCCCAAGCGACACCGATGCTGAACTCGAAGCGTTGAAAACAGAACTTGACGGCATAGCCACGGTCGCCATTGCCGACCACTGGGCCAAAGGTGGAGCCGGTGCGATCGATCTCGCCCAAGCTGTCATCGAAGCTGCTGAGAGCACCCAGCCGCAGCCGAAGTTCGCCTACGAACTCGACCAGCCGCTGGAGAACAAAATCGAAGCAATCGCCACACGCATCTACGGTGCCGACGGCATTGACCTGCCCGCCAAGGTCAAGCGCAAACTCGACATGTTCACCGCCGACGGCTACGGCAGCCTGCCGGTGTGCATCGCCAAAACCCAATACTCATTCAGCACCGACGCCGCCCAGCTGGGCGCGCCCACTGGTCACACCCTCACAGTGCGCGACGTGCGCCTGTCCGCAGGTGCGGGCTTCATCGTCGCCATCTGCGGCGACATCATGACCATGCCGGGCCTGCCCAAAAAACCCGCCGCACTGTCCATCGACGTGGACGACGACGGGGTCATCTCCGGTTTGTTCTGACCCCAAACACGAACGAGGCGGAGGTCCAGAACCGCGGGTCACCGCGGGACTGGACCTCCGCCTCGTAAGTTTCTGAGAAAGCTCAGCGGTGGTCGACCCGGCGAGCCAGCCAGTCACCCAGACGCTGAATGATGACGACAATCGCCACCAGCAGCACAATGCAGGCGATCATGACATCGCCCTGGTAGCGCTGGTAGCCATAGGAAATAGCCAAAGCGCCCAGACCGCCACCGCCAACAGCACCGGCCATAGCCGTGTACGACACCAGGTTGACCGCCGTGACGGTGACAGCGGAAATCAGGCCCGGCAGAGCTTCGGGAATGAGCACCTGGCGGATGATCTGGAAGTTCGTAGCACCCATCATCTGCACGGCCTCGATCTTGCCGCCTGCGACCTCGCGCAGCGCAACCTCAACCAGACGGGCAAAAAACGGAATAGCGCCAATGGCCAGCGGAACAACAGTCGCCTGCCAACCCAAAGCCGTGCCCACAACAAAGCGGGTGAACGGGATGATCGCAATCATCAGAATGATGAACGGGATCGAACGGCCGAAGTCCACAATCGCACTGACAATCCGGTGCACAGTCAGCTGCGGAGCCAGAGAACCCTTCGCAGTTACCCACAGCCAAATGCCCAAGGGCAGGCCCAGCAGAACGGCGAACAGCGTGGAAAACACCGTCATCTGCAGCGTTTCAATCGTCGCCGGCAGGAGGTCCTTCGTGATTGCCGGGTTGTTCAGCCACCTGGGCTTGTCGGCAGCAGCAAGCACAACATCAGAAGCAAACATCAGCGTGCCTCCTTGCAGTAGATTCCGGCATCCGCCAGGGCCTTGCCCAGGCGCACAGTGGCAGCGTCATCGGTACTGCGCACACGCAGCCTGCCGACCTCCAGACCGTCGATCGTCTCAAGAGTTCCCGCCTGCACCTCGGCAACCGGGGCGCCAGCAGATTCAGCCAACGCAAACAGCTTTGCAGCTGACGTTCCCGCCAAGCTGACTTCCAGAGTCCTGCGTTCCTCACCCTCCTTCGGCAGGGGTGCCGACGGCAGGGGAATGAGGTCCTTCGCCAGCGGTGACGACGGATCGGCAAGAATGTCGCGCAGACGGCCCGTCTTCATGTTCTTGCCCTCAGCCAGCAGAGTGACCGAATCACAGATTTCACGCACCACCGACATTTCGTGGGTGATGATGAGCACCGTAATGCCCAGTTCGTCACGCAGCTGGCGGATGAGGCCCAGAATCTGGGCTGTCGTCGTGGAGTCAAGGGCCGAGGTGGGCTCATCACACAGCAGGATCTGCGGGTCAGCTGCCAAGGCACGGGCAATGCCCACACGCTGACGCTGACCACCCGACAGCTGAGCGGGGTAACTGTCCCCGCGGCCCTCCAAGCCCACACGCGCCAGCAGCGATTCAGCTTTTGCGAAGGCTTCCTTCTTCGCCACACCGGCAACCAACAGCGGGTGGGCAATGTTCTGCAGCGCGGTCTTCGCCGACAGCAGCTCAGCGTGCTGGAACACCATGCCGATGTTGCGGCGGGCCCTCCTCAGAGCAGCTCCGCGCAGCTCAGTAACATCGACCCCATCGATCTCCACCGTGCCGGACGTCGGGCGTTCCAGCCCCGTCAGGCAGCGGATGAGGGTCGACTTGCCGGCGCCTGAACGGCCGACAATGCCGTGAATGAGTCCGGCATCAACCTGTAAGTCGATGCCGCGTAAAGCCGTGGTGCCCGCGAATTCCTTCGTCAGGCCAGTCAGAGTGATCACCCGGCAGTTTCCTTTCCATGGGGATAAGCCGCTGTGCCAAGCAGGCGGGGAGTACCAGCACAGGCAGCAAAGAAAATTGTGACACCATATGACGGCCTATACCGCTCTGCTCGTCATAAAGCGTCGTGAAATCGCGCACAGAAGAAGTTCACTAAGATAAGCCCGATGGTGAGGAAGTATCGCGGCGAAATTCAAGCCCTGCGCACAATCGCAGTGCTCGCAGTCGTCGTCTACCACATCAACCCCGACTGGCTGCCCGGCGGATTCATCGGTGTGGATGTCTTCTTCGTCATCTCCGGCTACCTCATCACCGCGGGCCTTCTGCGCCGCGTAGCCGAACACGGCAGAATCTCCGCCGCCGACTTCTGGGCTAACCGAGCACGCCGAATCCTGCCGGCGGCCACACTGACCATCATCACGGTGACAATCGCGTCGCTTTTCATACTGCCGCGCTCACAGTTTGCCACCGTGAGCCTGCAGGCTGTCGCTTCCGGCTTCTACGTGCAGAACTACGCACTGGCGCGACAATCCGTCGACTATCTGGCAGCAGACAGCGCCCCGACGCCGTTCCAGCACTTCTGGTCGCTGTCGATCGAAGAGCAGTTCTACATCTTCTGGCCCATGCTGGTGGTCGCCGCATGGCACATAGCCCAGCGCATCCGCTGGGCAAGCCCCACCGACGACATCCGCCACCGCCGCCGCGTCAGGGTGATCGCCACCGTACTGTTCTTCGCAGTGGTCGGAGGGTCGTTCGCCTACAGCGTCTACATCACCGCGCACGACCCCACCAGCGCCTACTTCTACACGCTGTCACGCGTGTGGGAACTGGGAGTCGGTGGTCTTCTGGCGGTCTACCTGGGCGACCCCGTGCGCTTCCCCCGCACCCGCAAATGGCTGGCACTGATCGGCACCCTCACCATCATCATCTGCGCCTTCGTGTACTCCGGTGACATCCCGTTCCCCGGCCTGACCGCACTCGTCCCGGTGGCGGCAACCGCCGCCGTCATCACCGCCGGCCACACCACCGGGTGGGGCTCCCCGCAGAGGATGTTCGAGTTGTGGCCCGTACAGAGAATCGGCGACTGGTCGTACTCCATGTACCTGTGGCACTTCCCGATCATCGTGTTCTTCGAAGCACTCGCCGGCCGCAAAGCCACCGTGCTCGAAGCCGTCATCATCGTGCTGGCCTCCATCCTCATTGCCGGATTCAGCTTCTACCTGTTCGAAAAGCCGATCCTGCACTCACCGACCATGCGCCGCTCATCCCCGCTGACACTGGCCGGGGCGCTCATCGCTGTCACCGCCGCAGTCGGTATCGGCACCGTGCCGCACACGCTGGTCAAAATGGACGAGGCGAAGGTCGCCGCCGCTGAAGCTCAAGTATTTGCCCCACCAGAACTCAACACGGCTGGGGAATTCGGGCCCGGATTCCGTTCCCTGCGGACCACCATGTACGAACCGCGCTACCAAAACCAGCCCCTCAAACCGGGCCTGGGTTCGATCGGCGAAAACTATCCCACGTTCGCAGGGTGCGGTGATGTGCCCGCCCTTGGCACCTCGTCAGATACCCCGCCGTGTGTCACCGGGGACAAGAACGGAACCAAAACCCTCGTCGTGGCAGGGGATTCCCACGCTGTGCAGTGGGTGCCCGCATTCGAAGAAGCGCTGAGCCGCGACGGCTGGAAGATTGTCGTCATCGCACGCGAAAACTGTCCGCTCAACCCCGAACCGCGTACTTTCGAAGAGCGGCGGAACGGCTTCGTGTGCTCGCAGGCTGTGCCTGACATGCTGGGCAGCATTGAACAGCAGAAACCCGATGCGGTGGTCATCACCAACCGCCGCTACGACGACTTCGCAGGCGGGCAGTCAGCTGCGCAGCGCGGCTATGACTCGGTTTTCAAGCAGCTGTCAGACAAACTGGACAGCGCGAAGATCATCGCGCTCGGCGATTCCCCCGAAGTCCCCGACGGGGAGAACATGGCCGACTGCGTGGCGGCCGCAGGTGATGACACCAGCACGTGCGACTTCCCGCGGCCTGGAGCGGCAGAAGAGAAATCCAATAAGCCGCTGCGGGCTGCCGCAGAAGCCGCAGATGACGGGGTTGACTATGCCGACACCCTCGATGCCTTCTGCACCGAGAGCACCTGCCCGGCGGTCATCGGATCGCGCGCCGTCTACCGCGACTCCAACCACATCACCGTCGAATACTCGAAAACTCTCGGCACCTACATCACCCGCGATATCGTCCCGTTGATCACACCTGCCGAATAAATCCGTTTTTCGGCAATGGCCCTCACTGTGGAGGGCTACCATTGCTGTGCATACAGTCCCGTCGAACCTGTGAAGCTGAGAGTGCAAGAGAACAACCCCTTCGGCTCGCGCCGCATTGCAGCCATCGTCCCCTGCCACAACGAAGAACTGACGGTCGGGAAAGTCGTTTCTGACCTGCGTGCCGCCCTGCCCGGAGCTGACATCTACGTCTACGCCAACAACTGTTCCGACAACACAGCCGAAGTCGCACGGGAAGCGGGTGCAATCGTGCGCTTTGAAAACCGTCCCGGCAAGGGCAATGTCATCCGGCGGGCTTTCGCGGACGTCGACGCGGACATTTACCTGATCATCGACGGTGACGACACCTACGAAGCCGCCGACGCCCCCGGCATGGTGCAGACCATGATCGACAGCAACTACGACCACGTGCTCGGCGTGCGCACTCCCGCCGATGCATCGGCCTACCGGCCCGGCCACGAAAGCGGCAACCGCGCATTCAACGTGCTGACCAGCTGGATGTTCCGCGACCGCGTCACCGACATGCTGTCCGGATTCCGCGTGTTCTCGCGCAGATTCGTCAAATCCTTCCCCGCGGTCAGCCGCCACTTTGAAATCGAAACCGAACTCACAGTGCACACCATGTCGCTGCGACTGCCCAACACGGAATACCCCGTGGGCTTCCGCGACCGCCCCGAAGGCAGCTTCTCCAAACTGTCCACCTTCAAAGACGGCTTCAGGATCCTGTGGCTCATCACCCAGCTGACAGCCCACGAAAGGCCGCGCCTGTTCTACGGCGGACTGACCGTGCTGTTCGCACTCATTTCACTCATCTTGGGAATCCCCGTGGTGTGGGAGTTCTTCCAAACCGGCTACGTGCCGCGCCTGCCCACCGCGCTGCTGTCAGCCGGCTGCATGATACTTGCGTTCCTCATGGGGTCGGTGGGAATCATCATGGACGGTGTGCGCCGCGCTCGCCGCGAAACATCCCGCCTGCACTACCTGGCACTGCCGGCTCCTGGACATGAGTGAGAGCCGGCGCAGCTCGCTGATAAAAGAAGCGCTGCAGTTCCTGACCGTCGGCGGTGTCAGCTACATCGTCGATGTTGGGCTGTCCAACCTTTTGGTGTACGGCCTGTGGGCAGTGCCCGCACTGCTGCACGACGGGCCGATCAAAGCGAAGATCATTTCGACCATCGCGTCGGTCATTGTGGCCTGGATGGGCAACAAACTGTGGACCTACGGTGATCGGGAAACAGGTTCGAACCTGCGCGGTTTTGTGCTGTTCGTCCTGGTCAACGGGGCCGGCATGATCATCACCGTGCTGCCGCTGGCCTTCACCTGGTACGTGCTCGGCCTGCGCGGGCCGATCGCCTACAACATCTCAACGAACATCGTCGGCATCGGCCTTGCCATGGCGTTCCGCTTCTACGCCTACCGCACCTGGGTTTTTCGCGACACCCGTGAGGTTGTCGACGAGTCTGCGTCCTGACCGGTACACGCTGACCACCTGCTTGGGTGCGTGAGCTCGCAGCTCCGCACGCAGAGTCGGCCACGACTGAATCGAATCGCGGGTCTTCCGACCATCGAGTTCGTAGTTCTCCGACCTTCGAGCCAAGCAGGCCAGCTGCTGGGTGAGTTCCTCACTGGGCTTCTGGAAGTAGTTTTCCTCAAGCCATTCCGGGTCGGGGTGACGAAACCTGCCTGCGGCAAGATCATCGAAGCTGCCGATGAGATTCGAACCGGCGAAAACCTCGTTGAGCATGTCCCCGCTGACACCGAAATCGCCGACGATGAACGTGCGCAGACCCCTGTCCAAGGACTCCAGTGCCGCGGTTGAAGACACCGTGACAAGTGCTGCGCCGTCTGTGAGGAAATCGGCCATCGGCCCAACCTCAACCTGAAGGTCATCCGGCCCAACAGCGCCTTCGGCAATGAGTTCCGACAGGATCTCAATGTAGGTGTGCTGTTCATGGTGGGTTTCGTGCTCACCGGGACGGCTGCGGACCTTGATGATGACAGGAACACCGAGCTGCTTACCGGCACGCGCGAGCTCCAGCAGAACCATGCGGCGCTGACTGCGCTCTTGTGGAACCTTAGCCTGCGGGGCGAACACCAAGCGGTTCGGCGGGGTGCCATCAGCAAACTGCGGCTGCGGAGCGCCCACGGACTTCAGCATGGGCAAGCGTCCCACCCACACATCGACCGGCAGACCCAAACGCCGGTTGACCTCACGGTACAGGCGGCGCTCGTGTTCAGAATGGGCGATAAAAGCATCCCCGCGACGGCGGTAGCGCTGCCCCTTGACGGTTGCCGGCAGACCCACACCGGGAAGGCCCGACACCAAACCGGGCCGGCGCGGCAAGCGCGCGGCAGTCGAATACACCGTCTGGACGACGGGGCCCGTCGCCGCCGCCAACACCACGTCCGGGCTGACAGCCGACAGTTCACCCTCCAAACGGGACACCGGAATCACGGGAACTTCGGCCTCTGCCCTCGAGGTTCCGGCAACAGCGTTGGCAATCTGCTCACCCGTGGGCTGAATGGGGGATTCGACAATCCACAGATCAGTCTCAAAACTGTCATCGAAGCCGTCAAGCATCGCCGCTGCCCACTTGAGATACGACTCGCTGTCGCAGACAGCAACAAGCCGGTGGCGCCTCGTGCGCTGAGAATCAAGGATCCGACCGGGTGAGAGAGCAGACTGCGCGTTGAGTTCACGGCGCAGAGAGTCCGGGGCCGACGTTTCCCACCAGGCACGCGGAATCTCCGTGATGTGGATTTCGGGGGAGTCCATGACCAGCGGCAGAGTCTGGACAGCCGTTGACGGCAGCGAATACACCGGGGTGTGCGCAGGGAACGGCGCCAAGCGCAATTCGAGCGGCGTGCCGGATTCCACGACCGTGATGCCAGGCAAGGAGTCGAGAACAGCAAGTTCGTCGGCCGTCTGGCGGCGGTGAGCAAAGAACAGGGCGGGCTGCTGTGCGCCGATCTCGGCGGTCCAGTCGATGAGTGCCTGCTGATTGATCAGCCCATCGGCGGCAAGAGCGGTACCCACAATGACCGCACGGTCGGTGGGAGTGTCAGGGGCGGTGGCTTCCAAACACGTGCGCACCTGCTCGAAGGAATGGCGGATGAGCTTCCCGCCGGCTGCCGTAAAGCGCTGCGGCAAAGATTCATCCGGTGTCAGCGCGCTGAACCACGAAAGCCGGCCCAACTTGAGCGCACCGCGCAGCACCGCGGCAGCGGCATGGCCCAGGGCAGTGCGGCGGACAGTCGGCTTGACGCGGGCCCGAACGAGCGCCTGACGGGTGGGGCTGAGAATCAGGCGAATAGCGCGGACCGTGGCAAAGCCGTCATCGAGAACCGTGATGTGCGGCAGGCCACCCGGGCGGACCGCGCATTCGGCCAACAGCCGCTGGATCCTGCCCGACAGGGGGTCACCCAGAAGCAGGTGATCAGCCTGTGCAGCCTGCGCGGGGGAGGGGAAACCCGAATGCAGCAGACAGTCATCCGGCAGCAGTCCCGCCGGCAGGTTGCCTGCGAACGCCGCCAGCGAGGGGCTGTCTTCGCGTATGCAGACCACCACGTCATTTCTGTGCTGAACAGCGTGCAGAGCTTCCAGCCCTGACAGCAGCTGCAGAGGTGATTCAGCCAGAATGTACGTTCCTGCCACGCAGTATCCTCCTAGGTGTGCGGCCCAGTGCTGACTGTGATAGCACCGGGATGCGCTGTGAGATTATGGGCCCAGCGTGAATCAAACAGATGACCGGAAGGTAAACACATGGCAGTGATGGTGACCGGCGGTGCCGGCTACATCGGTTCGCACGTAGTACGCCTGCTGCAGCAGCGCGGCGATGACGTGGTCATCGTCGACGACATGTCCAACGGTGTGCGCTCGCGTGTCGAAGGGCTCCCAATTGTCGAAGTTGACCTTGCATCCTCGCAGGCGCCCGACGTGCTGCGCGGAGTGTTCGCAGAGTACAGCGTTGACTCCGTCATCCACTTTGCTGCGAAGAAGCAAGTGGGCGAATCCGTTGAGCGCCCACTGTGGTACTACCAGCAGAACGTGGGAGGACTCACCAACCTGCTGCAGGCCATGGAAGACGCCCACATTGAAACGCTCGTTTTTTCGTCATCGGCCGCCGTCTACGGCATGCCCGATGTCGATATGGTGCGAGAAACAACCGACTGCCATCCCATCAACCCCTACGGTCACACCAAACTGATCGGCGAATGGCTCATTGATGCCCAAATGGCCGCCGGTCGTCTGTCCGCTGTGAAGCTGCGCTACTTCAACGTTGCCGGCACCGGATGGCCGGACCTTGCCGACACCGCGGTCATGAACCTCATCCCGATCGTGCTCAATCGTTTCGCTCAGGGACAGCAGCCGGTGGTCTTCGGTGACGACTACAGCACCCCCGACGGCACGTGCATCCGCGACTACATTCACGTGGCCGACCTTGCGGAAGCCCATATTTCCGCGCTCGATTACCTCAAGGGCGGCAACATCCGCGGAACATCGTTCAACGTGGGCACAGGAACGGGCGCTTCTGTCCTTGAAGTCATCGATGCCGTTGGCAAGGCACTCGGAGAAGACCTCGAACCCGTCATGGCCGACCGTCGTGCCGGCGATCCGCCACAGCTCATTGCTGACCCCGCCGCCATCAACGCGGATCTGGCATGGAAAGCGCAGTTCACCCTCGATGACATTGCCCGCAGTGCGGTGGAAAGCCGCGCTCGGTGACCTCTGCGCGCACTGGTAACCCCGCCGCTGAGGCGCCTCTCAACCGCCGCCACCGTCAGATCCTCGCCGCCGCTGCGGTCATCGGCGCACTGCTGGCCTGGCTGCTGTATGCCGCGATGGCCCCCGGCGGTTTCACCAAGGACACCGTTTTTCAGCTGGAGCAGGCTAGGCGGGTTCTTCCCCTCAACGACTGGCACCCCATAGCCATGACCTGGACGTGGCAGTGGCTCATTGACCTCACTGGGACCATCAACTCGATGCTCGTCCTGCAGGTATCTGCTGCCTGGGTCTGTGCTGTGCTGACCTCCTACTACCTGCTGAAAGTGTCCCGGCGCGGCTCGAGTGCTCTGGCTGGGCTGTTCATCCTCTTCCTGCCCAACACCGTCAACCTCGTCGGAGTCGTGTGGAAAGACACCCATCTGGGTTTGGCACTGTACTTCGCGGTCATCCTCATGCTGCTGATACCGGTTGTGCCCAAGCTTCGCTGGGTATTCGCGGTGCTGGCTTTCGGAGCCCTGGTCTATGCCGGGCTGGTGCGGAAGAACTCCGCGGTGGCCGTCCTGCCGATCATTGCGGTCATAGCCGTATGGCTGCTGGTGCGCATCAAGAGCAAGAAGCCCGGGGGAGAAAAGCGCACGCTGTCCAAACGGCGCAAACTGATTGCCGCGGTCGCGGCCGTTGTCGGCTTCGGCGCGGTGCTCATGGGCGTTGACACCGGTTTGAAAGCTGCGCTCAAGCCGACCGAGAACTCGCAGTACACGCAGGTGATGCTTGACGACCTCATCTTTGCCGTGCCGCAGGCGGCCATTGACGACGCAGACGCCTCCGCGGCGGAGAAGACGCGGCTGGCCCAAGCAAAAGCCGCGTGCGGCAATAAGAATCGCGTGCGCCATGAAGACGGCAGGCCGGAGATCATCTGGGACGGATACTGGGCCTGCTACGGCAAGGGAGCGGAAGGCGCCTACACAGAAATCGAAGACCCGGAAGCCGTCACCAGCATTTGGAAGCAGACGGTGCCGCAGCACTTGGACAGCTATGTCGCATACCGGGCGCAGACCACCACGAAATTCCTCTTCACCTCGAAACTCGAGTTCGTTCGCGACCGCAACTTCGACTACCCCGCACAGTCGCAGGCACTTCGCTCATCCCTGCGCATCTACGTTGTCGACTTCGGCGTTGCCACTTTCCCGTGGCTCTACTTGGGTGCAACGGCACTGGGAATGTCAGCCGCCGGAATCGCTGTGGGTGCGAAGAAGAAACGCCGTTCGCTCGCCGGGCTGGCCATCTTCAGTTCTGCCGTTCTGTACCTCATGACCTACGTGCCCACCGCACCAGCTAATGACTACCGGTACGTTTTCTGGCCGTGGCTGGCCGCAATACTCGGCTGGCTCGTTCTGTGGGCCGAACGCCAGGGACGACGCCGGGTGCGATGAGATAGCTCTCACACGGGCAGGCGCCCGGGAGTTCACTGGTTTTGGAGGATCAGCCCGTACAGTTCTCCTGTGCCCAAAACCGCTGCCGAACCCCACGCTGCCCCTTTGCCCGCCGTGTCTGAACGTGCTCCTCTGAGCGCGGAGCACCGCCGGGTCATGAGCATGCTCGCAGCCATCGGCACGGTGCTTGCCGGCCTCATCATCTTTGCCATGTACCCCGGTGGAATCAGCCCCGACGGGGTTTTCCAGGTGCGGCAGATTCGCGGCGAAGTCCCGTACAACGACTGGCAGCCGGTCTCGATGACCTGGACGTGGCACCAGCTGACAAAGGTCTTTGGCACCGTCACGGCACTGCTGTGGGCACAGGTGTTCTTCGGCTGGGTGTGCGCACTGCTCACCAGCTACGTGCTGCTGAAGATCTCACGGCGCGCCTGGGTCGCAGCCCTGGGCCTGTTCATGCTGTTCATGCCGAACATGGTCAACATCCTCGGCGTCTTCTACAAAGACGTCCACCTGGCGCTCGCCCTGTACCTGGCAGTTCTCATGATGTTCCTGGCGCTGCTCCAGCCGAAAGGCCGCTGGGTGTGGGCTGCCGTCGCATTCGGCAGCCTGGTCTACGCGGCACTCGTGCGCAAAAACTCCGCCGTTGCCGTACTGCCCATTGTTGCGGTGTTCGTTCTGTGGTTCCTGCGGGCTCGCGGCAGTCGCGTGCGCGGCGAACTGGTCAAAGTCGGTGTCATTTCGATCATCGCCACCGGCGTTGTCGGCGGAACTGTGCTCGCCGCCGACAAAGCTCTCGTCGCCGCCACCGGCGCCACCCAGAACTCACAGTTCACCCAGGTGTTCATTGACGACCTCGTGTTCGGCATGCCCGAACAGGCCGTGCTCACAGCCGACGGCCCGCAGGCAGAAAAAGACCGCATCATGTTCGCCCGCGAAACGTGCAAGAAGCGCGAAGAACAAGAAGGCCGCGAAATCATCTGGGACGCCTACTGGAACTGCTACGGCCTGGGCGTCAACGGAGCGTACACAGAAGTTGAGGACCCCGACGCGGTGGTTGCCCTGTGGAAGGCAACTGTTCCACACCACCTGGGTGACTATGCCGAATACCGAGCCAAAACCACGTGGCGGTTCCTGACCAGCACCTCGTCAGTGGCATCTTCAGCCGTCCGGGGAGACCAGGTGGACCTGCCGCCCACCCACCCGAAAGCCCGGGACATCCACTCCGGCTACGTCTACGCCGCAGCCTACGGATACATGCCGTTTATGTTTTTAGGGATAACAGCGTTCACCGCCAGCATTGCCGGTGTCGTCGTCAGCCTGCGCACCCGCACCCGGTCCCTGGGAGCGTGCGCCGTTTTCACCTCGATCATTCTGTACGTGCTGACGTATTTCCCCACAGCACCGGCAGACCTGTACCGCTACAGCTACTGGCCGTTTGCCGGAGCGATGTTCGGCTGGCTGCTGATCGCCGCATCCCGCAGACACACCGGCAGGCTCCGCGCCGAAAAGAAGAACCGCGTCGCCAAGCAGAGCCGCACTGAAAAGGACATCCAACCAGTCGCGCACGATTCCGCCGCCGACTCTTATTAGTCTTAGAGTGCGAATCACACAGACAGCCAATTGACCGCCCACAGGCCGCCAAACGAACGAGGAGCCCATGCACCGTAGGTTTCGACCGGAAATCCAGATGCTGCGCGCACTGGCCGTCGTCACCGTGGTCGTCTACCACATCAACCCGGATTTCCTGCCGGGCGGATTCGTGGGCGTTGACGTCTTCTTCGTCATCTCCGGGTTCCTCATCACGGCGCACATGCTGCGCGAAGCCGAACGCACCCAAACGGTCAACCTTTTGACGTTCTGGGCCAACCGTGCCCGCCGCATCCTTCCCGCCGCGACCGTCGCCATTGTGGTCACTGCACTGGCATCCCTGTACTTCCTGCCGCGCAGCTCACTGTCCCAAGCGGCAATCGAAGGGCTGTCTTCGGCGTTCTACGTGCAGAACTGGGCGCTGGCCATCAACTCTGTTGACTATCTGGGCGCACAGAATTCGCCGTCGCCGTTCCAGCATTTCTGGTCGCTCTCGATTGAAGAGCAGTTCTACATCATGTGGCCGCTGGTGGTCATTCTGGCGGTGTGGATTGCCGGCCGGGCTGTTGCCCGCCACTCCCGAGGCGCCGTCCCGGGTGTCATGCGCAAGATCGGCACTGGGGGTGCTCACCACGTGTCACCCGAACAGCAGTTCCACAGGACGTTCCGGGTGGTTGTCGGCGTGCTCTTCGCCATCATCATCCTGGTGTCGTTTGTGTGGTCGGCAGTGCTGGTGGGGTCGGGAGACCCTACGGCGTACTTCGTCACGCAGTCCCGTATATGGGAGCTTGGCGCCGGTGGTCTGCTGGCCGTTGTCATGGTGGACACGGAGCGGTTCCCGCGCCTGCGCACGGTGATGGCCCTGGTCGGTATTGCCGCAATTCTTGTGGCCTGCATTTTCTACACCGGCACGACACCTGCATTCCCGGGTGTCTCTGCGCTTCTGCCGGTTCTGGGCACGATGGCTGTCATTGCCGCCGGCCGCACGCAGGGATTGGGGTCGCTTACCCCGATTGTTGATCTGAAAGCCGTGCAGAAGATCGGCAATTGGTCGTACTCGCTGTACCTGTGGCACTTCCCGCTGGTGGTGTTCTTCACCGCGCAGTTCGAACGTCACGCCAACACGATCGAAGGCACGGGTCTGCTGGTCTTCGCACTGGCTCTGGCCTACCTGAGCTTCAACTTTGTCGAAGAGCCGCTGCGCCGTAACGAAATGTTCAAGAAGCGCAGGTGGCTGACGGTCGAAGCCGCAGCAGTGTCCATGGTCGTTGCCGCGGCGGTGGCGCTTGTTCCGCAGTGGGCGGTCAACCGTGAATACGAACGGGTGCCCGAAGCACAGGAAAAGTACGACACTGTTGCAGACGATCAGGCCACGCAGAAACCTGAAGACGGTGAACCGCTGTTCGGGGCTCGGGCAATCAGCGATCCGCTGGAGTCGCTTGACCTGCCCATGCACGCGGAAGGGCAGAACGACTACTTCCCCAAAGCGGTCGACCTCATTGAGGACCGTCCGAAGTTCCCCGAAAAGTGCCACCCGTATCCGAATAAAAAGGAATCGGACACCATCCGCGGTTGCACTGTGCTCAACCCGGAGGGATCAAAGGAACTGGCTGTCGTGGGGGACTCCCACGCGGCCCAGTGGGTGCCGGGACTGGAAAAAGCACTCGAGGGAACAGACTGGAAGCTGCAGGTGTATGCGAAAAACGCCTGCGGACTGAACGCCACCCCGCGCAATTACAAGAACGAAGGGCTCAACTGCGTCGAGCCGGTGAAGAAGCTCGTCAAACACCTTGTGGACGAAAAACCTGACAAGGTGCTCATCGCCAATCTGGACGTTGACGACTATGACGTGGATGCAGCGCGGGAGCAGGGGCTCGCCGAATCTGATGTGGTCGGCTACGACGGGTACATCGAAACGCTAAAGCCGCTGAAAGATGCTGGCATCGACGTCGTAGCGTTCGGCGACACTCCTGTTCCGCCGTTCAACATGGCCGACTGCATGGGCCTGAACGAAGCCGATCCGGCAGAGTGCAACTTCAAGCGCGAAGACCCCAAACCAGACGGTGCTGACCTCGCACTGAAACAGGCTGCGGAGGACCTCGACATCCGCCGTTGGGATCCCACGCCCTATTTCTGCGGACAGTCCACAACATGCCCCGCCGTGGTCGGTTCCGTGGTTGTATACCGCGACCAGGACCATATTTCGGCATCCTATTCAGAAACCTTGGCCGACTATGTGGCCAAGGCCCTGAAGATTGAGACGGACAAGAAGTGAACGCACGATCCCGGTGGGACCTGCTTCTGTTCGTGCTGACAGCACTCTGCACCGGGATCACTATCATCGGCTTCGGCACGGGGCGTGCTGAGTTCGACATCATCGAACAGTTCCGACAGGTTGTTGGACAGAAGCAGATGAGTGACTGGCACCCGCCGATCATTGCGGTTGTGTGGAAAGGCCTTTACGGGGCCACCGGTTGGATCGGTTCGCTGTTCGCGTTCTCGGTGATTCTGTATTTCTGCGGTGTGCTGCTCATTGCTCGGAGCGTTCACCGTCGGCTGGGCAGCAGAGTGGGCTCGCTGGCGGTCATCGCTGTCTCTGTCAGCCCGTGGGCATATAGCCAGATCAACACCCCGTGGAAAGACACGATTCTCACTGGAACGCTGCTGATTGCGTGCGGCTGCGCCATGCTCATACGCCGCGGGGACCGGTCAAAGCGAACTGTGGTGCTTGCTCTTCTGACACTCGTTGTGCTCATCTTTGCGACACTGGTGCGCAAAAACGCCATTGCCGCTGTGGTCCCGATCTGCTTCTACTTGGCCTGGCAGCTGTGGCCGATTGCAGAAGGTGCGATGCGCAAGGTGTGGGCGCGCCGTGGTGGCGGGGCCAGTTCGCGCAGGAGACGGTACGCTGCGTGGATCGCGGGTTCTTTCGTACTGCTATTCACGGTTGGCGGAGGGGCAGTTGTCATCGATGCCGGAATCGCTAAGACCTGGAACGTCAAGGAAACCCATCAGGAGTATCAGGTGATGCTCGATGACGTCATGTTTTCGGTTCCCGAAGACGAACTCAATGAGGCTGCGGTTTCACAGCAGCTGAAAGACCGTCTGAATACCGCACGTGAGCAGTGTTATGACAATGGCGAATACTACGACGCGTACTGGAACTGCTTTGGCAAAGGCATCGGCGGTGACTACGAACCGATTGCCATAGCCCATAGAAACGGGCTGAAAAAGCTGTGGCGAGAGAACGTCATCACACACCCCGGACGCTATATTTCCTACCGGTGGTCGGTGTATCGCTACTACTTGACGACCTCAATGCTCGAATATCTAGAACAACCGGAGCTGATTGCGCAGGAAAGAGGATTCGGTCTAGGACCCGCGCAATTTGAACACGCAGCCAAAACGTATGTTGTGGACTTCGGCGCTGCGAAGCTTGGCTTCACATTCAAGCCGTGGTTCTGGTTGGCTGCTTCCATCGTCGTCGCTGCGCTGGGCCTGGTTAGCAGAGAAGGCCGTGCAGTGGTGCTCATGCTGACATCGTCAGCTTTCCTCTATATGATCGCGTATCTTCCGGTGATCCCCGAAGCCCACTTCCGCTATACGCACTGGCCCGCGGTTGCTGTTTCCCTAGCTTTCGTCGTCGTCGTTTCTGGACATCGGCAGCAAAAGCAAACGGCCCGCCGACAAGGTCGACGGGCCGCAGACGGGGCGTAGCTCAGTGCTTTAAGGTCTTGACCGTGCTCTTCACCTGCTTGCGCAGCTTACGGTACGGTGCGCGCAGAGGCGCCGGAAGGCGCGTCTCAACCTTGCCCGACGGTGACCATTTCCTTTTCGGCAAAGCTCCCGGAAGGTTGAGCTTCGTCAGTCTGCGCCTGCGGAAGTAGCCCAGATCTGTGGTGTGCTGAGCAGATTCCAGGAACGACTCAGCGTTTGCGCGAAGGTGTGGAACCACCTTGGGGCGCGATGCGTAGGCAATTGCTTCGATCAGGCCCTGCAGACGCGCAACGTCCGTGGAGCTGAGCTCGCCGCTGGAACCGTCCATGATCGCATCACAGATGACTGCGGGAATGCGGTTGGAGTTCTCGAAGGGAGTGAGGGCGCTCAGCACTTTCTGGGTGCCAACGGCAACAGCGGGAATTCCATAGGCGGCGCGCGCTGTCGCAAGTGTTGTCGAGAAACAGCCGATCACGCAGGCTGGCGTCAGATAAGCCAAGATCGCTTCGGCGATGACGGGACGGTCAAACACCGTGAACCCAAGCCCCAGCTTTTCAGCGGCTTCCCGCAGGGCGCTCACCGCAGCCGGTGGAGCCGCGGGGTGAGGTTTGAAGACCACGTGAGAGGCACCTCGGCGGTGTGCCTCCTCCATCATTCTGACGTGCAGCCGGTCCTCTTCATCGTCGGTGAGGATGTCGAGGGAGGCCAGGTACTGGCCCACCACCAGGGCAGTGGAGTCCCCGGAGAGCGAGCCGAGTTCAGCATCGAGAACCGCCCGGACTGTCTCCAGGCTTTCAAGAACCACGGAACGGTACGAATCCCACCCCAACGGAACAGGAACAATTCCGTGCTCGCTCAAAAGAACCGGCTCGAGGCCCTCAACATAGGGCAGGTAGTGGAGCGAAGTCATACGCTGACCGTTTGTCAGATGCAGCTGATTGCGGGTTGCCGCATAGGACATGAGTCCATCGGCGTGAACCCGCTGAAAAGCGGTGTGAAAAACACGGCCAATCGCCACAGCGGGGTTGACCTGCGGAGATTCAACAATGAGCTCAAGTTCGGCATCACCCAAATCCCACAGCTCACGCAGCAGACGCTCCCACACGGGAAGCTCCGTGTCGTTTGGAGACCACGTGGAAGGGTGAATGGGCGACAGTGTGGCGTTGAGATCAACCACGCGGTCAAAGCGGCTCAGTGCTGGCTGTGCTTCGGGCAGCTCCCACAGCAGTGCGGCGGTTTCAGGGGCAAGCGAATGGTTCGAAACGACCAGGACACGCTCATCAACGGAGGGGAAGTCTTCCCGCACACGCTGCTGCGCGGGCATCCCCTCAAGTGCGCTGTACGGCTGTCCAATAGGCAAAGACGCCACCTGCGGCAGCCAACCTGTGTCGTAGGCTCCATTGTCAATGCCCGCGGCCAGGGTCATCACCTGGGACATGGTGGAAACGAAGAACAGCTGCTTCATGCTGATGTCCTTTCTGCTTCCGGCAGATACCAGGAAATATGGGCCTGCCGCCGTTCGGTGCTGGTAGCGAAGACTTCACTGAAAACGTCCCGAGGAATGCGCTGAGCTACCCGGCGGCCGCCAGCCCGAAGCGCATCCTGCACCTCCTGAGGGATGTTCTGGACTGGCGGGAGGTCGCGCAGGTTCTTGGTGCTCTGAATGTTGCGGCGCTGTTCTTCCACCGCCGCCAAGAACATCTGCGAACGCCCGCGGCGACCAGTCATGCGGCGCTTAATCTGGTCAAGCATGGAGGAATCTGAGGACTCTGCTGTTTCGATTCCCAGTTCTGCAACAGCCTGAGCGTACGCGGCGGCCTGGATATAGCGCTTGTGATGGTGCTCCATCAGCGCAAACAGGTTGCGGGCCGCTTTGGGGTAGAAGGTATGGCCCTCGGGATCATTGTCCAGACGCTTGAAGATGAGCTCAAAAGCATCAAGGAACATCAGCTGACGCTCATCCAGAATCTGCGTGAGCGAACCGCTGACATTGCGTCGGTACATGATGCCCGGCGCATCGACTACGGCAAATGATTCAGCGTCCAGGTGCAGACCCCAGATCCAGCTGCGGTCTTCGGCGGTCATGAAGTCTTTTGGAAAGTACAAAAGACCGGAGTCGCGCAGGCGCTTGTGGAAGATTCCTGCCCACGCGTAGGGATAGTCCACCATTGTGGTGGTGTGCGTGGGGAGGATTCCGGTACGGGGATTGAGCGCGCGATTGCGAACCGACATGGGAGCCCGTTTGAGGCCACGCCGGTTGCCGGTGACGGTCGTGTGGTCGCATCGCACGAAATCAACGTTCAGACTGTCCATTGCAGCGAGCATTGTCGGCAAATGGTTCGGTGCAAGCCAGTCGTCGCCGTCAAGGAACACAATGTATTCGCCCTCAGCTCGGTCGAGACCCTGATTGCGGCCATTGGCCAAACCGACATTGGTCGGGTTGGTGATGACCTCAAAGTTGTCGAACTTCGCTCCGAACTCGTTGAGGACCTGCGGAGTGTTGTCTGAGCTGCCGTCATCGATTGCGATGACCTGCACGTCCTTGAGGTCGATGGGATCGGGCTGCAGCGGATGAGGCTCGGACTGCATAAGGATTGACCGGTAGACCTGCGGCAGATAGTGCGCACAGTCTTTCGCCGGAACGATGAGGGAAAGCTTGGGCATAGGGGTCTTTCGCTGTTCGGAAACTGCGGTGAACTCAGTTCGCACCCCGGCACGCCTGCCGAGGTGCGAACTGAGTGTCGATTGAGATGGCTGCTGTCGCTCAGCTGTGGACGCGCAGCGAAGCGATCTTGGGTTCTTCGCCCGGCATGACGCGCTTGTTGCCGTCACCCAGAGCGGTTTCGATTTCGCGGATCTGACGTCCCAGCGAAATGAACTCAGCCGGTTCCATGGAGGCCGACTGGTCCGAACCCCACATGGTCGAATCCAGCGTGATGTGACGTTCAACGGTCACAGCACCCAGGGCGACAGCCGCGGTGGTGATGGTGGTGCCCAGTTCGTGGCCGGAGTAGCCGACCGGAACGCCGTAGCGTTCGCGCAGAGCCGGGATGGCCAGCAGGTTCACTTCTTCTGCCGGCAGAGGGTAGGTCGAGGTGGCGTGCATAAGAACCAGGTTGTCGGTGCCGAGGATCTCCACGGCGCGGTCAATCTGCTCGAGAGTCGACATACCGGTGGACATGATGAGCGGCTTGCCGGTGTCGCGCAGAGCCTCAAGCAGCTTGACGTCGGTGATCGAAGCCGAAGCAACCTTGTGAGTGACAGCGTCGAACTTTTCGAGGAAGTTCACCGAGTCAACGTCCCACGGGCTGGCAAACCACTGCAGGCCCAGTTCCTTGGCGTAGCGGTCGATTTCGGTGTACTGCTCGTCTTCGAACTCAACGCGGTACTTGTATTCCAGGTAGGTCATTTCGCCCCACGGGGTGGAGCGCGGCTTCGACTTCTGGTGCTCCGGAACGGCCACTTCCGGGTTGCGCTTCTGGAACTTCACGGCCTGTGCGCCGGCAACCTTGGAAACATCCATGAGCTGCTTGGCCAGTTCGACGTCACCGTTGTGGTTGATGCCGATTTCGCCGATCAGGTAGGTGGGGTTGCCCGGTCCGACCTTGTGTTCGCCGATTGCAACAGGAGTGATGGTCTTGCCTTCGCTGGTGGTGGAGTAGGGGACAGCAGTCATGTCAATCCTTTCGGGTGGGAGGTTTTTAGCTCAGTGGGTGGTGGATGGCTGGGGTTCCTGGACACCTGCCGAATGGCGGGTGGGCACGTGGACGAGGTCGCAGACCTCGCGGACGGCACCTCGGCCGCCTTCTGATGCCAGCACGTGACGTGCGGCGGCAAGAACAGCCGGGTGAGCGTCGGCAACCGCAATCGGCCAGCCGACCTCGCTGAAGGCTTCAAGGTCGTTGATGTCATTGCCGACATAGGCAACCCGGGCCGGGTCCAGGCCGTGTGAAGCCATCCAGCCGGCAATCACGTGGGCCTTGTTGTCGATGCCCTGGGCAACTTCCACCCGCAGCTTCTCTGCGCGGCGCGTGACCACCGGGTTGCGTTCCTTCGACAGAATGAGGAACGGCACACCGGCCTTGACCAGGCGAGACACACCCATGCCGTCGCCACGGTGGACCGGCACTGATTCCGTACCGTCTTCGGCAACGAACACGCGGTCATCCGTGTGCACGCCGTCGAAGTCCGTGACAACAGCGTCAATGTCGAGTTCGCTCAGCTGTGAAGTGTCCTGCTGACGCTGATCGGCCAGCGCGCGAAGCAGCGTGAGGTCGGACAGTGAATCGATTTCGCGGGCATCGTCTTCCGGGACTTCCTGGATGCCGATCGAACCGAAGAAACGGTGGCCCGATTCCTGGAAGCCGGCAGTGCGCATGACGTAGAACGCGCCGGTTTCGGAGTAGTGCGGTTCGCGGTCTTGGCGACGTGGACGGAATTCAGCGCTGTGGCCAACGGCTTCAGCGGTGCTGTCGGCGCCGAGCTTCCACAGGAACGAATGGTCAACAGCTGCGGAGAACACGACGTCGTGACGTCCAGCTGCGACGGCTGCCGTGGCTTCGTCGAGGTCCTGCGGGTTGATGAACGGCGAGGTGCATTGAATGAACACCGTGATGTCAAAGGGCTTGTGGGTGCGGCTGAGCTGCGCGAGCGTGTACAGCAGAGCGGATTCGCTCGATGCGGTGTCGCCGCTGATGTCGTCGGGACGCATAACAACTTCGGCCCCGTGCGCGCGAGCTTCTTCTGCAATGCCCTGGTGGTCAGTGGAAACGACGACAGTGTCGATTTCAGTGCTTCGCTGAGCCGCTTCGATGGCTCGCGCCAACAGGGAGCGCCCACCGATCTTCTGCAGGTTCTTCAGCGGGATGCCCTTGGAACCACCACGGGCCGGAATGATCGCCACCGCCGATGCGGATTTTTCGCTGGGTGCGTTATCTGCGGCGGGGGACGGGGGAGTGTTGGCTGAAATGGTCATAGGGGGCCATTATCAGTAGCCCCTTGCGAACGGAATCTTAAATCGAAGCTACGCGACAGATAGATTCCGATTAACCTTTGTTCGAAATCGGAGGAGGTTCCTGGGTGGGCAGGCTGCCGAGGTGAGGCTCAGCTGTGGTGCGCGGTCGTGCTGGTGTTGGGTGCTCGGTCGGTCAGATCCAGGTGGGGTTGAGCATGCGCATGCGCCAGGAATCGTAGGGAATCGTGGTGCCCGTCCAGATGGGGTAGTAGAAGGCGAACACTAGGACCGCTGCTGCGAGGATCGCAGCGACTGCCAGGCGGCAGGCCCGCAATGACCGTGCTGATGTGCCGCCGGTGGCTGTTCCCCACACAATGCCGAGCGCGTAGACGAGTGCAAGAACAATGAACGGCACCATGACGATGGTGTAGAAGGTGAAGATTGTGCGGTGCTGGTAGTTGAACCACGGCAGCCACACTGCGGCAAGCCCGGCGAGGATTGCTCCGGCCCGCCAGTCGCGGCGCAGTGCCCAGGCCAGCAGAACAACGACGAGAGCCACGGTTCCCAGGCCCCACACCACGGGGTTGCCCACGGAGAGAATCGCAGCCGAGCACTTCTCGACCGCGCAGCCGTGTTCGCCAAGACCGTAGGAACGGTAGTAGAAGCTGGTGGGGCGCCACTGCACAGGCCAGCCCCACGGGTTGGACATGTAGGTGTGAGGTTTGTCGAGGCCGACGTGGAAGTTGTAGGCGGTGTAGTGATAGTGCGCAAGGCTGACCATCCAGTCAGGCAGGAAATCCCACCAGCCGCTGTTCTCAGCTGCCCAGCTGCGGTCCCAGCCCTTGGGGCTGAGAATCCAGCCCGTCCAGCACAGCAGGTACACGATGCCGGCCACCGGAACGAGGGACATGAACGCAGGCACGGAGTCTTTGCCGAGTGCCGCAAGCCACGGGCGGCGAATGCCTGCTGCGCGACGGTTGGCGACATCCCACAGAACAATCATGATGCCGAAAACAGCCAGCGCGTACAGGCCGTTCCATTTGACGCCGCAGGCAAGACCTAAGGCAATGCCGCCGGCCAGTCGCCACGGACGAAGACCCAGCGATGGGCCGAAAGAAGCCGGCATGAACCACGGTTTGGAGCCCGTGTGCTGCTTGTCGACACTAGGACCTGTGCGCTGCAGGATCTTCTTGCGGGCGTCGTCGCGGTCAATGAGCAGCAGCAAGAACGCGATGAGCACAAAGAACATGACGAAAATGTCTAGCAGGCCCGTGCGCGAATGAACGAAATGCTGCCCGTCAGCCGCCAACAGCAGGGCGGCCGCTGCACCCAGCCACACCGAACCGAACATGCGGATGGCAATGCGGGCGATGATCACAATGCTGATGGTGCCGATGAGCGCTGCCGTAAAGCGCCAGCCAAAAGGATTGGTGCCGTCGCCGAAAAGCAGCTGACCGACCCCGAGCATCCATTTGCCCAGCGGCGGATGGACAACATACGAAGGGTCATCGGTCAGCGCCGAGAAATCGCCGGCGGCGAACTTGCCGTTGGCGTCCTCAGCCCATTTGAGTTCGACCCCGTGATGGGCAATCGAGTAGGCGTCCTTGACGTAATAGGTTTCGTCAAAAACGAGTTCGCGCGGATGGTCCAAGCGCAGCATGCGCAGAAATCCGCCGACAGCGGCGATCAGCAGCGGCCACACCCAGCCCCACACGGAGGTGAGCGCAGGGTTCTGCGGCACGCAAGCGCGCAGCCCGCTTGGCCGGATGCGCTGTGCCCCGGTGCTGCTGCGCTTACCTGATGCCAATGAACTCACGGCGCCAGTTTAGATGGAGGCACTGACACAGCTGAACTGACAGCGGCGGTACCGGCGGGGCTACACTGGGCGCGTACGCACCCCGATCTTCGAGGAGCCGCAGTGTCCAGCTCGTATATTCCCCAGCCGCCTGAGGAACAGCCGCAGGGCAGTCTTCAGCCGTATTCACAGCCTGACAACAGCGGCTACCAAGGCCAGGCCTACGGGCAGCAGGCCTACGGCTACCAGGGTCAGTCCTACGGGCAGCCCTATGGCCAGCAGTACGGGCAGGTGTACGGCCAGCCCTACGGACAGCCGACTGGGTACTATCAGCAACCGGGCACCAACGGCATGGCAATCGGATCGCTGGTCAGTTCTCTTGTCGGATTCGTTCTCGGCTGGGCTTTCAGCCCGCTGTTCCTGGGCATGCTGGTCGGCATCGTGCTGGGACACATTTCGCTTTCCCAGATCAAGAAGACGGGCGAACAGGGCCGAGGCTTGGCCATCGGCGGACTGATCTGCGGCTACCTGGGCACTGCAATCTTTGTGCTGCTCATGCTGGGCTTCCTCGCGATCTTCGGCGTTCTCATCGGCTTCGGTGCCTTCGCAGGATCCTGACCCCCAGCTTTCGGAACCTGCCCCGCGCCGAACCGCGCTTGGGCCGCTGACCGGCGGGCACCTCGGCACCTCCCCAACACCTCGGCACTTCCAGAACAAAAGGACACGACCGTGACTGACAGCTCAGACCGCGCCGCCCTCGTGCTCGTGGGGACGCCGCTGGGCAACCTCGGGGACGCATCGCCGCGTATGCGCGAAGAAATCGCCGCCGCCGACCTCATTGCGGCTGAAGACACCCGCCGATTCCTCGATTTAGCCGAACGCCTCGAAGTCCAGCACACAGCCAAAATCATGAGCCTGTTCGACCACAACGAACAGTCCCGCGCCGAAAGAATCGCCGACGCCGTCGATTCCGGAATGCGCGTCGTGCTGCTCACTGACGCCGGCATGCCCGGTGTTTCCGACCCCGGCTACCACGTGGTCAAAGCCGTATCCGACCGCGGACTGCCCGTGACCAGCGCACCCGGTCCCACCGCTGTGACAACCGCGCTGGCGCTGTCTGGCCTGCCCACCGACCGCTTCACCTTCGAAGGCTTCCTGCCGCGCAAATCCGGCAAACGCCGCGCCCTGCTGCAGTCGCTGGCACGCGAAGAGCGCACCATGGTCTTCTACGAAGCCCCGCACAGAATCGTCCAGTCGGTCGAAGCGATCGTCGAGGTGTTCGGCCACGATCGCAGAATCGCGCTGTGCCGGGAACTCACCAAACTGCACGAAGAGGTCATCCGCGGTCGGGCCGCGGATGTGCTGCTCGACATTGCCGACGGCGTACGAGGTGAAATCGCCCTGGTCGTTTCCGGCACCGATGGTCCGGGTGTAGAGCCGGAGGATGTGCTGGAGAGGGTGTCTGAACTCGTCACCCAGGGCATGCGCGGCAAAGATGCAGCCGCGCAGGTCGCCAAAACCGCGGGGCTGAAGACCCGCGAAGTCTACGAGGCGTACCTGCACAGGGAGTGACCCGGGACCGGAGCCTGACCCCAGTGAAAGTCAGGTGCCGGTTCGGATGGTGGGCGGCACCTCGTCATGTCAGTGTCCGGCCGTAGACTGTGCCACATGAGCTTCTACATGACCACGGCGATCGCCTACCCCAACGGCCAGCCGCACATCGGCCACGCATACGAATACATCGCAGCGGACACGATCGCGCGGTTCAAGCGCCTGGACGGCGAAAACACATTCTTCATGACCGGCACTGATGAACACGGTCTGAAAATGCAGCAGACAGCTCAGAAAGAGGGCATCAGCACCCGCGAACTCGCCGACCTCAACGCTGCGAAGTTCAAGAAGCTTCACGACGACCTCAACAGCAGCTACGACCGATTCATCCGCACCACGGACGAAGACCACATCAAGGCCAGCCAGTTCATCTGGCAGAAAATGGTCGATGCCGGCGACATCTACCTAGACAAGTACGCCGGCTGGTACTCCGTGCGGGACGAGGCGTACTACGCAGACGACGAAACCACGGTGCGCGAAGACGGTGTCCGTGTTGCAGTGGGCACGGGCACGGAAGTCGAATGGACAGAAGAAGAGTCCTACTTCTTCCGTCTGTCGGCCTACCAGGACAAACTGCTCAAGCTCTATGAAGAGCACCCCGAATACGTAGGCCCGGACAGCCGCCGCAACGAAGTCATCGGGTTCGTGTCGCAGGGACTGCAGGACCTTTCGATTTCGCGCACCACGTTTGACTGGGGTGTGCCGGTTCCAGGCGATGACAAGCACGTCATGTACGTGTGGGTTGACGCGCTGACCAACTACCTGACCGGCGTGGGCTACCCGGACGCCGAATCCGAATCGTTCCGCGAATTCTGGCCCGCCGACGTGCACATCATCGGCAAAGACATCCTGCGCTTCCATGCGGTCTACTGGCCGGCATTCCTCATGAGTGCGGGTGTTGAACTGCCCAAGCGCGTTCACGCGCACGGCTTCCTGTTCAACAAGGGCGAAAAGATGTCCAAGTCGATCGGCAACGTGGTCGACCCCTACGACCTCATCGACAGCTTCGGCCTGGACACCCTGCGCTACTTTGTGCTGCGGGAAATCTCCTACGGCCAGGACGGTTCGTACTCCGCCGAAGGCATCATTTCGCGCAAGAACGCAGACCTCGCCAACGAATACGGCAACCTTGCGCAGCGTTCACTTTCGATGGTCGCGAAGAACCTCGGCGGTATTGTGCCGGACGTTTCTGACGACGAATTCACTGACGACGACCGTGAACTCCTGGAAGCCGCTGCCGCGCTGCTGGACAAAGCGCGTTCGGAAGTCCAGCTGCAGGAACTTCACCGCTACGTGGGCGCCCTGTGGCGAGTTCTTGAAGCCGCCAACCGCTACTTCTCGGCACAAGAACCGTGGAAGCTGCGCAAAACAGACGAACGCCGCATGGCGGTTGTGCTCTACACAACGCTGGAAGTTCTGCGCCGCGTAACCATCCTGGTCCAGCCGATCATGCCCGAATCCGCATCCAAGGTCCTTGATCTTCTGGGTGTGGAAGCCGGTAAGGCTGAAGCGGGTGCACACAACATCGAAGCCGGCGACCCGCGCAGCTTCGCCGCTCTGGACGAACGCCTGGCAGGCGGCACTGAGCTTCCCAAACCCGAACCCGTGTTCCCCAAATACGTCGAACCGGAGGACTGATAAGCGTGGCCTCACGCGCAGCGGGAGAGTACCCGGACGTACCCGAACGATTGGCAGCGCCCGGTGTTGACTCCCACACCCACCTGGACATCTGCACCGGCGTGCGCCTGCCGCTGAAGGCCGGCGAAGTCATCGCAGAAGACGTCGTGCCCGGCGAAGACGAACAGTTCCCGCCGCTGTCGTTCTTCTACGAATCCGCCATGGCGGCCGGCATCGAACGAGTAGTCCAGATCGGATGCAACCTGCCGGCCGCCCGCTGGACGGCCGACATCGTGGCCTCCGAAGCCGAAGATGGAAGGCCCTGGCTGCTGGGTGGAGTCGCTCTGCACCCCAACGAAGCTCCCACGCTTGCCCGCGCAGGGCAGCTGGACGAAGCCCTGGCGGAAATCGACGAACTCGCCGGGCGCGAACGCGTGCGGGTTGTCGGCGAAACCGGGCTCGACTACTTCCGCACCGACGCATCCGACAGCGCCGACATGGACGCGCAGAAGGAATCCTTCCGCGCGCACATCGAAATCGCCAAGCGCCGCGGTCTCGCCCTGCAGATTCACGACCGTGAAGCACACCAGGATGTCCTCGACACCCTGGCCGAAGTCGGTGCGCCAGACGTCACCATCCTCCACTGCTTCTCCGGGGATGTTGACATGGCCGAAGAATGCGCTCGCCGCGGATACTTCATGTCCTTTGCCGGCAACATCACGTTCAAAAACGCTGCCGGGCTGCGCGAAGCAGCGGCGGTCGTGCCGGACGAACTCCTGTTGACTGAAACCGACGCGCCGTTCCTCACACCCCACCCACACCGCGGCAAGCCCGGCGGGCCGTATCTCGCTGCACTCAACGCGCGCAAACTGGCCGAAGTTCGCGGAGTATCTGAAGGGCACATTGCGAACATCACCACCGCCAACGCGCTGCGGGCAATAGGGGAGTGGGCCTGAACTGACGAGCATCCGCTGTCTTGCATGGAGTGACCACCAGGCGGCCAGATGTGCTTGGTTAGCACTCCGCTTGACCGAGTGCCAGGCGCAGACTACAGTCTGAATTAGCACCTGAGTGGTGCGAGTGCTAATCGCTGAACAATGAGCTGAGCACAGGGCTCAGCCGAAAACCTCAGCACACCGCACTCGTCAAGGACCGTTCCAGCCGGCACCCGCGACGACGGCAGGAAACAGACCAAAGCAGGCGGCGCCTCGTCAGAAGACAGCGTCCCAGCTGTCCCCTCCGCTCAAGTTGAACACAGCAACCTTCATACAACTGATCGAAGGAGTTTCCTCCATGTCGGTGAACATCAAGCCGCTTGAAGACCGGATCGTCGTCCGCCAGGTCGAAGCCGAACAGACCACTGCCTCCGGCCTCGTCATCCCGGACACCGCAAAGGAAAAGCCGCAGGAAGGCGAAGTCGTCGCAGTCGGACCCGGCCGCGTTGCCGAAAACGGTACCCGCGTGCCCGTCGACGTCGAAGTCGGCGACAAGGTCATCTACTCCAAGTACGGCGGCACCGAAGTCAAGTACGCAGGCGCAGAGTACCTGGTGCTCTCGGCTCGCGATGTCCTCGCAGTCATCGCCTGATCACTTCCGCACCCACAGCAACCGCCGCCTGACGGGCGGCGCTTGCCGTACAGGCAACGGCTTACAGAAAGAGAAGTGAACCATGGCTAAGACCCTTCTGTTCGACGACGAAGCCCGCAAGGCACTCGAAAAGGGCGTCAACGTTCTGGCCGACACCGTCAAAGTGACGCTGGGACCCAAGGGCCGCAACGTCGTCCTCGACAAGGCGTGGGGCGCACCCACCATCACCAACGACGGTGTGACCATCGCCCGCGAAGTCGAACTCAACGACTCCTACGAAAACCTCGGCGCACAGCTGGCCAAGGAAGTCGCCACCAAGACCAACGACGTCGCAGGTGACGGCACCACCACCGCAACCGTTCTCGCACAGGCACTCGTGTCCGAAGGCCTGCGCAACGTTGCCGCCGGTGCAGCCCCCGGCCAGCTCAAGGCCGGCATCGAAGCAGCAGTCGCAGCTGTTGAAGCTCGTCTGCTCGAAATCGCTCGCGACGTTTCCGGTTCCAAGGAAATCGCACACGTCGCAGCACTGTCGGCACAGTCGGAAGAAATCGGCGAACTGATCGCCGACGCCTTCGACAAGGTCGGCAAGGACGGCGTCATCACGATTGACGAATCGCAGGCCTCTGCGGTTGAGCTCGAATTCACCGAAGGCATGCAGTTCGACAAGGGCTACCTGTCGCCGTACTTCATCACCGATGCAGACCGCCAGGAAGCAGTGCTCGAGGACCCCTACATCCTCATCAACCAGGGCAAGATCTCGAACATCCAGGACCTCCTGCCGGTGCTCGAAAAGGTTCAGCAGGCATCCAAGCCGCTGCTGATCATCGCCGAAGACGTCGAAGGCGAAGCTCTGTCGACCCTGGTTGTCAACAAGATGCGCGGCATCCTCAATGTCGCTGCCGTCAAGGCTCCCGGCTTCGGCGACCGCCGCAAGGCAATCCTGGAAGACCTCGCAGTCCTCACCGGCGGCGAAGTCATCACCCCGGACATGGGCATGAAGCTCGAACAGGCCACCCTGGAACAGCTCGGCACCGCACGCACCGTCACCGTGACCAAGGACAACACCACGGTCGTCAACGGCGGCGGAGCAGACGAAGCTGTTGCCGGTCGCGTCGCCCAGATTCGCGCTGAGGTCGAAAAGACCGACTCCGAATGGGACCGCGAAAAGCTGCAGGAACGCCTGGCTAAGCTGGCCGGCGGCGTTGCCGTCATCAAGGTCGGTGCTGCCACCGAAGTTGAGCTCAAGGAACGCAAGCACCGCGTCGAAGACGCAGTCGCTGCTACCCGTGCAGCCATCGAAGAAGGCATCGTCGCCGGTGGCGGTACCGCACTCGTGCACGCATCCGCTGCAGCCGAAGGCCTCGGCCTCGAAGGCGATGCTGCCACAGGTGCGGACATCGTGCGCCGCGCTGTGCGTCAGCCGCTTCGCTGGATTGCCGAAAACGCCGGACAGGACGGCTTCGTCGTTGTCTCCAAGGTCGAAGAACTCGAACTCGGCGAGGGCTACAACGCTGCTACCGGCGAATACGGCGACCTCATCGGCAAGGGTGTCATCGACCCGGTCAAGGTCACCCGTTCGGCACTGCGCAACGCAGCATCGATCGCAGCACTGGTTCTCACCACCGAATCGCTGGTTGTCGAGAAGCAGGAAGAAGACGAAGAAGACTGATCGTCTAGCTGAGGCTCGAACTTCGGTTTGAGCTCAGTGAACGAAGGGCGGATGGAGACTCTCCATCCGCCCTTCGTCATTTTTAAGCCGAGTTGCGTGCAGGTTTTTGGGGTCGCCCCACCCGTTAGCAACAGAAACTCCCATTAGCAGTCCGGCTAACGGGAGTTTCTGTTGCTAACGGGAGTTTTTGTGCCAATGGCAGGGGCAGCTCGAAAGAAGAACGAGGTGGATCTCGGCTTCCAGCCCAACGCATCCCAAGTGGCAACTGTTAGTTCACTTGTCTGCAACTCGCAGCCGGCAGAGTAATTGAATTGGCGTTCAGCCTTTACCAAAATCGAGTAAGTCGAGACATGCCGTAGACGTCGAGTAGAGATGAAAGTTCGCTGCTGTGAATACGCCGGTGCGAGTATCGTCAATGCTGAGTGTCCCCGAACGCAGATTCCGTCCTGAACTTCACGGAGTCCGCGGACTTGCGCTGCTCGGCGTTGTACTCTTCCACCTGTTCGGCCAAGGTCGAATCTCCGGCGGCATCGACATCTTTCTGGCAATCACCGGCTTTCTCTTCGTTGGCATGCTCCTGCGGGAGCTGAACAGCACCGGCCGGATCAACCTGACAAAATACTTCGGCCGACTATTCAGACGAATATTCGTGCCGGCGGCCCTCGTCATTGGTGTGACGGCTGTTGCTGCCTTCTTCATCCTGCCGAAAACCGACCACCAGCAGATATTCGCGGAAGCGCGGGCATCGCTTCTGTACGCCGAGAACTTTGAGCTCATCCGCTCACAGCTGGCTTATGGTGCAGCGGGCCCACAGACCTCGCTGTACCAGCACTTCTGGTCCCTGTCCGTACAGGGACAGTTCTATGTAGGACTCCCAATTTTCTTTGCCCTCGTGGCGATCATTGCAGGTGCCACTCGGCGCATGCGTTTAGTGAAGACAACCGCCCTAGCGCTCACCGGCGTACTGGTCGCCTCACTGCTGTGGGCCATCATCCAGGGGCACTACGCGCAAGACGAAGCGTATCTGTCGACGTGGACCCGCCTGTGGGAGTTCGCCTTCGGCGGGCTTGTGGCCCTTGTTCTTGACCGCATCCAGCTGAACATCAGGTGGAGGTTTGCTGCCGGGTGGATTGGTCTTGTCATGATCGCGGCCACCGGCTTTGTCTTCGATGGCGGACAGGTGTTCCCCGGCCCGTGGGCGCTGTGGCCGCTAGTGGGGTGGCTGCTCGTGATGATCGCGGGTGACCTCAGCGGCACCTCGGTAGAAAGGTTCTCGTCCTCGAGGTTCCTCACATCAGCCCCCGTGCGGTGGTTTGCCGACCGGTCCTATGGCATCTACCTGTGGCACTGGCCGGTGCTCATCTTCTACCTGAACATCAAAGACCAGCCTGCCGCCGGCATCAGGGGAGCAGCGGTCGTCTTCGTCATTGCAGTCGTGCTGGCAGGGCTGACCTACCGGGGTATTGAGCAGCGCTTGGCCCCGCGGTCAACATCCCGCATCGGCGGAGTGTTCAAACGCAACAAGGTGATGATCTCCGCGGGTGCAGCGGCGATGCTGGTGGGTGCGCTCGTCATCACCCCGCTGACTCAAGCGAACACGAGCGTCGAAGCCCACGCAGCATACGACGACCTCGATTCGGATACATACCCCGGTGCTGACATTGCGTTTTGGGATGACAACCGTGAGCTGCCCGAAGCAGATGTTTTCCCGGCACCTGAAGATGCTGGAGCCTTCGTGGCGCCCTACTTCCAGCAGGGCTGCGAACAGCGGTGGGGCGATGACCCGGGCACTGACGAAGTTCTGGTCTGTGAGGACGAGGATGCTCCGTCGCAGCCGACAGCAACAATTGCTCTGGCCGGTGGGTCCTTCGCAGGGCATTGGGAGACGACATTCAAGAGCCTCGCCAAGAAGTACGGTTGGGAAGTACTCGTACTCGACAAGGGCGGCTGCCCCTTGGGCGGTGAACCCTCCCCAGACTCAATGTGCGGCAAGTACAACGAAAACCTCATCGAATGGCTCGATGACAACGACGTCGACCTTGTAGTCACATCGGGCTCCCGCACGGACGAACAGGAGGATGAAGAGTACATCCTGGACCGAGCCCCCGACTGGTGGGAGCAGATCACTGACGCTGGCGCAAAGCTGATGCTCATGCGAGCCGCGCCGAAAGACGACAACCTGAACATTCCTCGGTGCATATCCGGTGGCGGCGCACCACAGGAATGCGGCATCGAAAAGAAATGGCTCGACGAAGACCCGCAGACAGACCTTCCTGAGGGTGCCTATTCCCTGGACATGAAGGAATACATCTGCCCCGCCATAGATGATCCCAGCAAGGAGAACTGCGATGCGGTGGTGGGCAACATTCTGACCAGCTACGACAACGGCCACTTCACCGTGCCATTCGCTCAGTCCCTAGCGCACGGGCTGGAAAAGGAAATGCGGGAAGACTTCGACTGGCTGCTGCAGCAGCCCAGCTGACGAACCAGGCTTCGGCTCGGGTCAGACGGCCACTCAGACCAGGTGAATCCGGCCTTCGGCGTCAACGCGGGCAGCAACTCCGGTGCGCAGCCATTCGCCGTCATGTGAATCGGCGGTCGCAATCGGATTGCGCCAAAAGTTCTTCAGCAGGCCTGGACCGCGCAGCTGCAGTTCACCACGCGCACCCTCACCATCAGCTGAACCGGCACCAGCAGAACCAGCCGAATCCCGGCCCGGCACCTCGTCAGGAGCGACCCCGCCCATGGCGGTGCCGGTACCGTCGGCAACTCGGACATCAATGCCGGTGCCCTGCTCAGGAGAGCCCACAGACCCAGGAGCCTTCACAATGTCCTGGGCTGTGACCAGCAGACCAACACCGGCGGCAGCACCGGGGGAGTACAAGCCGAAGAAGTGCTTAGCCCTGTAGGCGCGCGCAATCTCAGCACCCACCCGCGGTGACGACACATTGCCGAGCACAAAAATCCGCTCAATGTCACCCGGAGCAAAACCAGCAGACGTCGCGCCGGGAAGAGAAGCAAGAAGTGCGGCCTCGGTGCCGGTGACAACCGTCGAACCGGCTTTCTGCACGAGCGAAGCCGCAGAGCCAGGCTGCGGATCAGCTGACAGCACGACCGCAGCCCCCAAGGACAGAGGCGTCAGAATCGACGTGTGCAGAACCGCTGGGTTCCACAGGGGCGAGGCGGTCTGCACAACGTCATAGCCGTCAATCCCCATGGCCTGCGCAACAGCGGGCTGCGCTTCAGCCAAACCAGCGTGGGTGAAAACAGCACCCCGTGGAATCCCATCAACAAGATCGATGTACTGAATGAGTGCAGTCGCCGCGTCTTCGTATTCAGCTTCCGTGTACGGGTCGACAGCATCAACCGCAGTTTCAAACACCGAGCCGCCACGGCCACCACGACCAGCGCCACCGCGCCCGGCATCGGACACAATCCACTCAATGCCCAGGTCAACGCGTTTGGCGGCCTTCCACAGTTCTGCGGAAACAAGCGCAACCTCAATGCCCGCGTGGCTGATGACCGCTTCGAGGTCATCCGAATCCATCTTCGGATCCAAAGGAACGGGGATAGCGCCCACGTACCACGCGCCGAACAGCGTGTACACGGCCGAAGCGCTGTTGAGCGTCATCACGCCAATACGGTCGCCGGGAAACACCTGATGAGCGGCTAGCACAGCAGCCGCCCGCCGTGCCCTATCGTCCAGCTGCGCGTAAGTCACACGCTCTGACGGAGTGACCAGCGCGATGCGGTCCCCGTGGTCGGAAACAACGTTCTGCAGCATGGTGGTGAGCTTCACAGCTTCTCCTGTCGATAAAATCCCGGCCCGGTCGACTTTATCGTGAATACGCCGACTTCGCGCCCCCTTTTCTCATATCCGCCCGGTACAGGTATGAATGGGGGTGGTGCCCACCCCGAGCCCCCAGGAGGTTGCGATGCGAAGTCCTCTTCCGCCTCGTGAGGGGATCAGCGCAACCCGCCTGCGCGCTCCCGGTGGGAAGCAGACCTCGGCAAAAGCCCACCTTCCAGTCCCAGAAACGGTCGAGGCCTGGCTGGCCCAGGAGTTCCCCGACCATTCGCCCCAGGACCGCGCCTGGCTCACCGAGCACCCGAACGGCGGCTGCCTGACCGACGAAACCGGCCGCCCCGCAGGCCCGGACGACCCCGTCATCCCCGGCGGCTTCTACTTCTTCCACCGTCCGGTCCCGCACGAAGATCCCGTCCCGTTCGACCTCACCGTGCTCTACGAAGACCGCGACATCGTGGTGGTCGACAAACCGCACTTCCTCGCTTCGACCCCCAACGGCCGCTTTGTCCGCCAATCCGCGGTGACCCGCCTGCGCATAGAACTGAACGAACCCGACCTTGTGGCCGTCCACCGACTGGACCGTGTGACCGCCGGGCTGCTGCTGTTCTCCCGCCGGCCCGAAACCCGAGGCGCCTACCAAGTCCTCTTCCAAAACCGCCGCGTGCACAAAACCTACCGGGCGCTCGCCTGGCTGCCGGACGGCTTCGACCCCCACACTCTGCCGGCCGTCCGTCGCACCCGCCTGCACAAAACCAAAGGCGATCGCCAAGTGGTCGAAATTTCCGGTGCGCCCAACACAGAAACCCGGCTGCGGTTCGAGGGTGTTCGCGGCCGGGCTGCTCGCCGGCTCCCGCCGGACTCGGCACCGGTCGTAGGGCCGGAGGCCTCACTCCCAAATCACGAGGCGGAGCTCACCTCAATCGGCGAGTTCGCCTTAGAACCGGTCACCGGGAAAACCCATCAGCTGCGCGTACACCTCAATGGGCTGGGTGTGCCGATGGTGGGTGATCCCGTTTACCCGGCTGACTGGGCGCCGGACCCGTACGACTTTTCCGATCCGCTGCAGCTGGTGGCAGACGGGCTTCGGTTTCTTGATCCGCTCAGCGGGAAAGCGCGGGAGTTCCAGTCGAACTTCCCACTCAGCGTGCCCACGGGGCTGGCTCGGTGAGAACGGCGTGGTGAGCGGCGCCTCGTAAGCCGGACCGGTACCTCGTCAGCCGGCCCTGCACCTCGTCAGCCGCACGCTCACGCGACCATTGAGGAGATCATTCCGGTCAGGTAGGGCACCAGCCAGATGGCCCACACAGTCACGGAGAACTTGTGGAAGATGGCCTTGGCGCGTTCGGTGCCCTTGATCATCACAATGAGCGCCCAGAAGAAGTGCACCGCCATGAGGATCAGCGCAATCAGGCCGGTGATCGCCATGGTGATCGACAGGATCTGGGCGAGAGAACCATCGGGGGCGTTCGACATTGTCGAATTGCCTGCGGCGGCAATGCGGCGCATGACCTCGGTGCCGGAAGCATCGAATAGCAGACCCAGTCCGAACAGGGCCACGTGCGGCCAGGTGAGGGTCTTCTTCAGCCGCTCGGCCCACACGCCGATCGTGTAGAAAACCAGTGCCAGTGAAATGAGGACAATCGCAAGAATCAGCATGCCTTCAGCCTCGCGCGTTCCTACTTTCTGCACATCGCGCAGAAAGCTGAACTTGGGGTCATACTTTCGGCTGATTCTGCGCGTGAGCGGCACCAAGCGCACCGCCCACATGACCATCCAACCCGCGCCGCTTACGCGTGCGCGAACCCCTTAGGATAGGTTCAGAAAAAAGCCGCGGACGGCAGGCACGTGTCAAGCACATGTCCCGCGCACATCAGGCGGCAGCGGTCCAACCGGAGGAAGGGTTCTCGTGCCAGAGGTTCACCAGCATTTCAAAGACGCAGAAGATCCGTTTTCGCTTACCGGCTTGACCTATGACGACGTCCTGCTGCTGCCGGGCGACACCGATGTCATCCCGTCGGAAGCTTCGACGAAAACCCGGCTGACGCGCGAACTCGACATCGCGGTTCCGCTGGTCTCAGCCGCTATGGACACGGTGACGGAATCCCGCATGGCAATCGCCATGGCCCGCTTCGGCGGTCTGGGCATCATTCACCGCAACCTGTCGAAAGAAGACCAGGCTGCCCAGGTCGACTACGTCAAGCGCTCCGAATCCGGCATGATCACCGACCCGGTGACGATCACCGCCGAAAAGTCGCTCGAAGAACTCGACTACATGTGTGGCCAGTACCGCATTTCCGGCCTGCCCGTGGTTGACGACGATGACACGCTGGTCGGCATCATCACCAACCGCGACCTCCGCTTTGTGCCGCGCTCTGACTTCGCCACCACCACGGTCGGCGAAATCATGACCAAGATGCCGCTCATCACCGCCCCGCACGATGTCTCGGCTGAAAAGGCCTACGAACTTCTGGCAGAGCACAAGATCGAAAAGCTCCCGCTGGTTGACGAAAACAACAAAATCCAGGGCCTCATCACGGTCAAGGACTTCGTCAAGCGCGACGAATACCCCGACGCTTCCAAGGACGGCGAAGGCCGCCTGATGGTGGGTGCTGCGGTCGGCTTCTACGGCGATGCCTTTGAGCGCGCAGGCCTTCTGGCCGAAGCTGGTGTCGACGTCCTCGTGGTCGACACCGCCAACGGCCACGCCCGCGGTGTGACAGACATGATCAAGTCGCTGAAGAAAGACCCGGCGTTCAAGGACGTGCAGGTCATCGGCGGCAATGTGGCTACCCGCGCAGGCGCTCAGGCACTCATCGACGCCGGCGCCGACGCCATCAAGGTGGGTGTGGGCCCGGGCTCCATCTGCACCACGCGCGTTGTCGCAGGTGTGGGCGTCCCACAGGTCACCGCCATCAACCTGGCCTACCAGGCAGCCCGCGAAGCCGATGTCCCGGTGATCGGCGATGGTGGCCTGCAGTACTCCGGTGACATCGGCAAGGCTCTTGTCGCCGGTGCTGATTCGGTCATGCTCGGTTCGCTGCTGGCCGGCTGTGAGGAAAGCCCCGGCGAACTCGTCCTGGTCAACGGCAAGCAGTACAAGGCCTACCGCGGCATGGGATCGCTGGGCGCGATGGCTCCGCGCAAGGGCAAGTCCTACTCGAAGGACCGCTACTTCCAGGCTGATGTCGCCACCGACACCGACCTCATTCCGGAAGGCATTGAGGGCCGCGTGTCCTACCGCGGTCCGCTGCGCCAGGTGGCCTACCAGCTGACCGGCGGCCTGCGCCAGACCATGTTCTACGTGGGTGCCCGCTCGATTCGGGAACTGAAGGAAAAGGGCCAGTTCGTACGCCTGACCACGGCCGGTCTGAAGGAAAGCCACCCGCACGACATTCAGATCACCCAGGAAGCACCTAACTACCACTGATCCGCCGCAGCCTGACCGGCTGTCGCTTGTGAACATCCGCTGTGCGCCCGCGCCTCTGGCCGGGCGCACAGCTGTTTTTGTGGGTTTTTCTCACGAGGCGGAGGTCGCGGTTCTCGAGCCTGCTGGGCTGGTCTGTCGGCTGGTCTGCGGACCAGTCTGTGGCGGAGCGGGATTGTGCCGTGGCTCTGCGCCATGCGCTTGTGTCAGTGGTGGGTGTTAGGGTGAGCGTAGTGACACGGGGTGCCGTAATACAGCGGCTGAGATTAACCCGTTGAACCTGTGTGGTTAGGACCAGCGAAGGGATGTCATGGAACTCAAAGACTATGCGGGCACGCTGCTTGAGTCTCTGCGTGAGCGCACGCCTTTAGTGCACTGCATTGTGAACACGGTTGTTCAGCAGTTCGCCGCGAATGTGCTCTTGGCGGCCGGTGCCAGCCCCGCCATGATCGACCACGAAGCCGATGCCGCTGATTTCGCCGGCATTGCCGATGGTCTGCTCATCAATTTCGGCACCCCAACGTCGCACCAGTACCTGTCAGCTGACGCTGCCATCGACACCTTCAACCAGGCCGGCAAGCCGTGGGTTCTCGACCCCGTGGGCTTTGGGATCTCAGCGCACCGCACTTCCCGGATTGTGCGCGCACTGAACAGCGGCCCGGCGGTTGTGCGCGGCAACGCCTCGGAGGTCATCGGCCTGGCACAGCAGTCCGGCAGCGCCCGCGGAACCGACTCAACGCACTCAGTTGACGACGCCCTCGGCGCAGCTGCCAGCCTCGCCCAGACCGGTATCGTCGCCGCTGTTTCTGGGGAATCCGACGCCATTGTCTTTGCCGACGATTCCGGCACGCACACTGTGACAATCACCGGCGGCTGCCCCTATATGCCCAGCGTCATCGGCACGGGGTGCTCGCTCGGAGCGCTCACCGCCGCATACGCGGCAGCAGCCGCCCACACCCCGCAGACACAGGACCTCAGCCATCAGGCGAGGACCGGCATGGCCGCAGCGACTGCGCACCTGCACTTCACCTCGGCCGCCCAGTCAGCGCACAAAAGAGCCAATGGGCCCGGCACATTTGCCGCGCACTTCCTCGACGGCCTCTACGCTGCCCGGCCTGAAGACCTAGCCCGGATCCAGACCACGTGGACAACAGGAGGAACCGCATGAGCGCACCACTGGGCCGCCTGTCCGAATACAGCACCGACCTCTACCTGGTGACCGACACGGCGATGGCCGAAAGTGTTGGCCGCACAGTTGCCGACACCGTCGCCCAGACGATTGCAGGGGGAGTGGGCATTGTGCAGGTGCGTGACAAGCACATTGACGACGCCGGCTTCGAAAAGCTGACGGTGAGTGTGCTCGATGCTGTTCAGCAGGCCCGTGAGGAACACGGCATCCAAACCGAAATCCCCGTTTTCGTCAATGATCGCGTCGATGTCGCCGCCCGCCTGCTGGAGCAAGGCCGGAAAGTCCACGTGCACGTCGGCCAGGGCGACATGTCAGCAGACGATGTTCGCCAGCGCATCGGTGCGGAACCGCTGCTGGGAGTTTCAGCCCAAGAACCCGAACACTTTGAACGCGCCCGCAGTCAGGCCGTCGATCTGCTGGGCATTGGTCCGGTGTATACAACCCAGACCAAAGAGACCGGACGCAGTGCCATCGGCCCTGACGGCTTCCGGGAACGTGCGGAAAAGGCAGGCCTGCCCGCTTTTGCCATCGGCGGCATCAAAGACCACAACGCGGCAGCTCTGCGCGGCACGGGCGCTGCGGGAATCTGCGTCGTATCAGCCATCATGACCGCACCCGACCCAGCGGCGGCCGCACGCAGCATTCTTTCGGCTTACACAGGAGAAAACTCATGACCGCAACCGGCCCTCGTCCTCCCGTCGCCGTCACGATCGCCGGCACCGACCCGTCCGGTGGTGCAGGAATCCAGGCGGACCTCAAAACCTTCACCGCGCGCGGCGCCTACGGGGCCAGCATCATCACCGCCCTCGTCGCACAGAACACCCACGGGGTCAGCCGCATCTACGAAATCGACCACGACTTCGTGATCGACCAGTTCGATTCGGTCGTCGACGACATCCACGTTGATGCCACCAAGTCCGGCATGCTCGGCACACCCGAACTCGTGCAGACAACAGCCGACTACGCGGCGGCTGGGCGTCTGGGCTTCCTCGTGGTCGACCCCGTCATGGTCGCCACATCCGGGCACCGACTGCTGGCAGAAAACGCCATCGATGCGGTGCGCACGGTTCTGCTGCCGCAGGCCGGCCTCATCACCCCCAACCTGCCGGAAGCCGCACTTCTGCTGGGCGATGACGAACCCGAAGCCGGCACCCCCGCACAGATGCGCGAACAGGCCGCCCGCCTGCTGAAAATGGGCCCGAAAGCCGTGCTCCTCAAGGGCGGCCACGGGGCAGACGACATCGTCACCGACATCCTCGCGGTTGCCGAAGACGACGACATCGCGTGGCGCGAATTCAGCCACCCGCGCGTCTTTTCACCCAACACCCACGGCACCGGCTGCACACTGTCGGCCGCCATCGCAGCTGAAGTCGCCCACCGCCGGCACGCCCTGGCTCAGGCGGGCGAAGACCCGGACGGCGCCTCGACAGGGGAGCAGCTGGGCGACGCCGTCGGTGCGGCGCTCGACTACCTGGCCCGCGCCATCGGCAGTGCAGCCGACTGGCAACTGGCGCTGAACCCCGACGGCGCACACGGACCGGTCGACCACATCGTCGACATCACCCGCTGAGAACAGCGGCGCTGTCGGCAGTGTCGGCAGCAGCACTGCCCGCAGAACCACGCCATCTGCAATACAACAACTGAAAAACGACTGTCAGGAGACACAATGAGCGAATTCATCGCCGGCCCCCACAGCCGTGAACTTTGGGAACACGTCGAGCCCATCATCAAGGACATCGAAGCCCTGCCCTTCATCGAACAGCTCTCAGACGGCAGCCTCGACCCCAAGGTTTTCGTCCACTACCTGCTGCAGGACGAGGTCTACCTGGACGGCTACGGCCGTGCCATGGCGCAGCTGTCCAGCAAGTCCTCCCGCAACGACGACATGGAGTTCTGGGCCGGAGCAACCTCGGAAGCCGTTGTCGCTGAAAACGAACTCCACGAAGCCGTCTTCGCTGACGAGGTCTTCGCTCCGCTGGTCAAGGAAATCCAGCAGGAAACCGCGGGCACCCGCGGTCTGCGCCACGGTGAGCGCGGCTCCGATGAAGGCCGCGATGCCGAAGCCGTCATCGCCAGCCCCACGTCGCTGGGCTACGTGTCGTTTCTCATGGCAACGGCTGCCCTGCGCCCCTACCAGGTGGGTGTTGCCGGTGTCCTGCCGTGCTTCTGGGTGTACGCCCACATCGGCAAGGTGCTCATGAAGAAGGCCGGATCGAACCTGGAAGGCCACCCTTTCGCATCGTGGATCACCATGTACGACAGCCCCGAATTCGACGAATCCACCCGCGGAGCAGTCGCGATCCTCGAACGCGAAATGGAACAGGCCACCCCGGCCCTGCGCGCCGAAATGAAGGCCGTGTTCGAACAGGCCAGCCTGTACGAACTGCACTTCTGGGCCAGCGCCCACGTCTACGAAGACTGGACAACCCCCATGCCCTGACGGGCTGACTCTGATTCACGAGGCGCCGCTTGCCTGAGCCTGACAGGTTCGGGGGAGTGGGCACCGTGAATGGCGCTTGGGGTTGGCCTTCGCAGAAGGCTGACAGAGTGCGGGCCGCTGTGGTTCCGACCATGGCGGCCCGTATTCGTGTCAGAGCCCTGGGGTACCCTGGGACGCGTGAGCACAGAGTTGGAAATCGGCCGCGGAAAGCGCGGACGCAGGGCATATTCACTTGACGACGTAGCGGTTATCCCTTCGCGGCGCACCCGCGATCCTCGGGATGTCTCGCTCCAATGGCAGATCGACGCCTTCCAGTTCGACCTGCCCTATCTGGCTGCTCCCATGGACTCTGTTGTCAGCCCGGCAACAGCCATTGCGCTCGGCCGGCTGGGCATGCTCGGCGTTCTCGACCTCGAAGGTCTCTGGACTCGCTACGAAGACCCCCAGCCGCTGCTTGACGAAATCGCAGATCTTGACGACCAGCGCGCCACCGTGCGCATGCAGGAGATCTACCGCGAACCCATCAAGGCCGAACTCATCACCGCCCGCCTGGCTGAAATTCGCGAAGCCGGTGTGACGGTTGCCGGTGCTCTCACACCGCAGCGCACGCAGGAGTTTTACCAGACCGTTGTCGACGCAGGCGTCGATCTCTTCGTCATCCGCGGCACCACGGTCTCTGCTGAGCACGTCTCGAGCACCACCGATCCGCTCAACCTCAAGCAGTTCATCTACGAACTCGACGTCCCCGTGATCGTCGGCGGTGTCAGTGCCTACACACCCGCCCTCCACCTCATGCGCACCGGTGCTGCCGGTGTTCTGGTGGGCTTCGGCGGCGGTGCCGCATCCACCACCCGCCACACGCTCGGCATCCAGGTGCCCATGGCCACCGCTATTGCCGACGTCCAGGCGGCCCGCCGCGACTACATGGACGAATCCGGCGGTCGCTACGTCCACGTGATCGCCGACGGCGGACTGGGCTCCACCGGCTCGATCGTCAAGGCATTCGCCATGGGCGCTGACGCCGTCATGCTCGGCTCGGCGCTTTCCCGTGCAGAAGAAGCACCCGGCCAGGGCTTCCACTGGGGCGCAGAAGCCCACCACCCGGAACTTCCGCGCGGCCGCCGCGTGCACATGGGCACCGTCGCACCGCTCGAACAGCTCATCCACGGGCCGGGCCATTCGGCAGTCGGCGAAGTCAACCTCGCCGGTGCCCTCCGCCGCGCTCTGGCCACGACGGGCTACACGGACCTCAAGTCCTTCCAGCGCGTCAACGTGGTTGTCGACGCCGAAAGCTGAGGGGCTCCGTGCTTCGTCTTGCCCTGAAACCCAGATGGTTGGGATTCCTGGCACTCGTCCTGCTGCTGGTCACCGCCTTCGTCATGTTGTCCGCATGGCAGATTGACCGCGCCCAGTCCAAGAACGAGCAGGCCGACAACCCGGAACTCGCGGTGGCGAAGCCCTTCAACGACATCATGGAAGCCCAGGGGCCCATGCCGGGCTACCTGGCCGACCAGCGGGTCACCATCAGCGGGCACTTCCTGCCCGATCAACAGATCATCGTTGACGACCGCTACCTCAACCGCGTCAAGGGCTATTGGGTTGTGACAATGTTCGCCCCGGATGACCCCGAATACGCCCAAGCGGCTGACACGGACAACATCGAATCCAAGCCCACCGCCATTCCGGTGGTGCGCGGCTGGACAGAAGACCTCGAAACGGCCAAGGCGAGCACCGCCTCGGACGCGGACGTCACCCTTGATGCCCGCATAGCTCCCATCGAAGGCCCACTGGACACCAAGGACCTCCCCGAAGGAGTAGTCCGGTCCATTTCGACTTCGCAGATAGTCAACCTTTTCGACGTCTACACGTATTCGGCTTTCCTCTTCCCACAGGAAAAGCCGGAAGTCGGCATCGGCGGTGACCAGCTGTCCTATGTTCCCTACCAAGAACCGCAGGACGAAGGTTTCGATCTGCAGTCGGCGTTCTACGCGCTCGAATGGATCGTGTTCGCGGTGTTCGCCGTGTACATCTGGTTCCGACTGCTGCGCGACGAATACAATTCTCTCCGCCGGGAAGACCAAGCGCCCGTTGAATACGTGGTAGTGAAAGATGCCGGCGAAAAGCTGCCCCACACTCCCAAGAACGGAGACCCTCAGTGAGCAACGACCCCCAGCACGGCGGTGACCCCCTGGACCGTCGCCCGGACTTCAACGAGGACGACCCCAACGCGGTGTTCACCCTCAACCGCTGGCAGTCCGCCCGCAACGCACTGCGGTTCTACCGGATCATGGCGATCATCACCGGTGTCATGCTGCTGATCCTCACCATTGAGATGATCATCAAGTACCTCATCTGGGGACTCATGATGGGCGGCAACCCGGCAGAAGCGCTGACCTTCGGCAGCTTCAACGCAGCCGCGGCCGTCGCCATTGCACACGGCTGGTGTTACGTGGCCTACTTGATCGTGTGCTTCTGGCTGAACTCGCAGATGAAGTGGGGGCTGAAGAACCTCCTCGTCTTGGCGCTGGCCGGTGTTGTTCCGGTCATGTCGTTCATTGTTGAAGCGAAGATTCACCGCCGCGGCGAAAAGGAACTCGACGACGCTGTTGTCGTCGCGCCGAAATCAGCCGCCTGACCACTGCGAGTACCACCGCCTGACGGCCTCCTGCACCAGCAGGATCGCCTCTGCGAACGCTTAGGATAGAAGCATGACCCAGACCCCCGAAACAGGTACGGACGCCCGCCCCGTCCTCGTCGTCGACTTCGGTGCGCAGACCGCGCAGCTGATCGCACGTCGTGTACGCGAAGCCGGGCTGTTCTCCGAAATCATCGCCCACACCGCAACCGCTGCCGAATTCGCTGACAAGAAGCCGGTCGCCATCGTGCTTTCCGGTGGACCGTCATCGGTCAACGCTGAAGATGCCCTGTCGATCGACCCGGAAGTGTTCAACCTCGGCGTGCCCACGCTGGGCATCTGCTACGGCTTCCAGAGCATGGTGCAGGCACTCGGCGGCCGCGTAGCGCGCACCGGTGCCAGCGAATACGGCTCCACGGCACTCGAAGTCACAGAAGAGGGCGCTCTGCTGGCAGGTCTGCCTGCCGCACAGACCGTCTGGATGTCCCACCGCGACTCCGCCGAAGTCGCACCCGAAGGCTTTAAGGTTCTGGCCAGCTCCGCGGGTGCTCCCATCGCTGCGATCGAAGACACCGAGCGCTGTTTCGCCGGTGTGCAGTGGCACCCGGAAGTCATGCACAGCGAATACGGCAAGCAGACCATCGAGAACTTCCTGTTCAAGGTCGCAGGCCTCAAGGCCGACTGGTCAGCCGATTCGATCATCGACGAACAGGTTGCCCGCATCCGCGAACAGATCGGCACCAAGAAGGTCATCTGCGGTCTGTCCGGCGGTGTCGATTCAGCAGTTGCCGCAGCTCTTGTCCACCGTGCGGTCGGCGACCAGCTGACGTGTGTTTTCGTTGACCACGGCCTGCTGCGCAAGGACGAGCGCGAACAGGTCGAACAGGACTACGTGTCTGCAACCGGTGTGCGTCTGGTGACTGTCGATGCTTCGCAGAAGTTCCTGAGCGAACTCGACGGTGTCGAAGACCCCGAACAGAAACGCAAGATCATCGGCCGCGAATTCATTCGCACCTTCGAGCAGGCCGCTGCTGAACTCGTCGCGGAATCGCGCGAGGGCGAAGGCGAAAACATCGAATTCCTGGTGCAGGGCACCCTCTACCCGGACGTTGTTGAATCCGGTGGGGGATCGGGCACCGCGAACATCAAGAGCCACCACAACGTCGGTGGTCTTCCGGACGACCTCCAGTTTGAGCTCGTGGAGCCGCTGCGTGCGCTGTTCAAGGACGAAGTTCGGGCTGTAGGCCGTGAACTCGGTCTGCCCGAGGTGATTGTCGGCCGTCAGCCGTTCCCCGGTCCTGGTCTGGCCATCCGCATTGTCGGCGCGGTCAGCGAAGAGCGTCTGAGCATTCTGCGCGAAGCCGACGCCATTGCCCGCGAAGAACTCACCGCCGCAGGTCTGGATGACACCATCTGGCAGTGCCCCGTTGTGCTGCTGGCCGATGTCCGCTCCGTTGGTGTCGCCGGCGACGGCCGCACCTACGGACACCCCGTCGTGTTGCGCCCCGTGTCCAGTGAAGACGCCATGACCGCCGACTGGACCCGCGTGCCCTACGACACGCTGTCGAAGATCTCCAACCGGATCACCAATGAAGTCGACGAAATCAACCGCGTCGTCCTCGACATCACCTCGAAGCCCCCGGGCACCATCGAATGGGAGTGAGCGGGGTGTAGGCCTTGTGGGCATAAGCCGCACGTGACCTCCCGCCTCAGCACACTGCGCCGGCAAGCAATCGCTTGTCGGCGCAGTTGTGTTTGGGCGTGGGTGCGTTGGGTGCCAGCGCAAGCGTCGCCCAGCAAAACACCGGTTAGCAATGAATCCACCCGTTAGCCGTGCGGAGACTCCCTTTGGCCGGGATCTGCGCTTTAGCAGTAACTGCTAAGGGGTGTTTTTGTTGCTAAGGCGTGGGGCGGTGCCCAGCCCCGCAGGTGTTGGCCCAGCCGGGCACGCTTCGTACGGTAAAAACACCGGTTAGCAACGGATCCACCCGTTAGCTGTGGGCAGACTCCCGTTAGCCGGGATCCACGCCTTAGCAACCACTGCTAAGGCGCAGATTCATTGCTAAAGCGTGGGGCGGTGCCCAGAACAAGCCAGCCGATTTCTTCGCCTGAACAGTGTTCAGGTACGATGCTCCTCATGACTTCCACCAACGTTTCCGCGCCGCAGACCGGCGCCCGCGGGCAGGGCATTTCTGCCGGCCTGTCCGTTGCCCTTGTCGCCGTGTTTGCGGCGCTCATCTGGGTGTTCGCACTCGTGCCGCCGATCCCGGTTGGCCCGGTCGGCGTCCCGATCACCCTGCAGACCCTCATGCTGGCATTCACCGGCATGGTGCTGGGCCCCACCCGCGGCTTCATCGCCGTGCTGCTCTACCTGGCCCTGGGCTTCCTGGGTCTTCCCGTCTTCTCAGGCGGACGAGGCGGAATCGGCGTTCTCGCCGGACCCTCGGCTGGCTTCATTCTGGGCTTCCCGTTCTACACGCTGCTGTCCGGCTGGGCTGCTCGCTTTGCCTACCGCCGTTTCTCCGGTGCAGGACGAGTCGTCATGATGATCCTCGGCTCCCTGCTGACCGCATCGGTGCTTCTGCACTTCATGGGCATTGCCGGCATGTCGATCAACGGCGGCATCCCGTTCGGCGCTGCCACGGTTGCCGACATGGCCTACTGGCCCGGTGACGTCATCAAGACCACCGTTGCAGCACTCCTGGCAGTCATGGTCCTGCGAGCCTTCCCGGTTCTCGCACGACGCTGATTCCACTCGACGCTGATGGCAAGCATTGTCTTCGACGGCGCCCACGCCGCTGTTCTTGATTCCGCAGAAAGCGGTCCAGAGCGCCAATGGCGCACCCTCGCAGGCCCTTTCACCTGCGAAATCAAAGAGCAGCGCGTGGCCGTCATCGGCGCCAACGGTTCGGGCAAGTCCACGTTCCTGCGGATGATCAACGGCCTGACCCAGCCAACGTGGGGCAGGGTCGCCGTTGACGGCAAGGACACCGTCGATGACGGGCGCGCCGTACGCCAAAACGTCGGCTTCGTGTTCACCGACCCGGCCGCCCAGCTGGTCATGCCGACCGTCATCGAAGACATTGAACTCTCGCTCCGACGCATAAAGAACAAACGCGAACGTCGCGAACGATCGCTTGCCGTACTCGACGAACTCGGCCTGACCGGACTAGCCGACCGTTCGGTGTACGAACTCTCCGGTGGACAGCGCCAGCTGGTGGCGCTCGCCTCCGTCCTCACGGTTGAGCCCAGCGTCCTGCTGATGGACGAACCGACAACACTGCTCGACCTGACCAACCGCACACTCCTGCGCGACACCCTGGACGAACTTGCCGAAAATCGTGGCGTGCAGATCATCACCACGACCCACGACCTCGAATTCGCCGCCGATGCCGAACGTGCCCTCGTGATTGACGACGGGCAGATCGCATTCGACGGTCCCGCCGACCAGGCCATTGCCCACTACCGGGAAGCCGCAGTGTCAGCCGCCCGCAGCACCCACAGCCGCAGCACCCGCAGCCGCAACACCCCGCACAACCCCGACCCGCACGGCGATGACTGACGAACACAAGGGGAGTGGCGCCTCGTCAGCAAGTGGCGCCTCGTCAGCAAGTGGCGGCTCGTCAGCCAGCGCTGACCGGGCGCACGCAGCCAGCCCAGCCGACCCAACCATCCCAACCCGCCAACCCCGCATGATTCCGCAGTCGGCCATGCCGAAGCCGCGCACGGTTCAGCGGCGTCGCGGTGAGTTCCTCGGCGTGCGCTGGTCGATTCCCGGCTGGCTGCACCGCACGCCGGCGTGGGCCAAAGTGATCGCCCTGGTGCTCACCAGTCTGCCCGTGATCGTCGTGCGCGACGCCTGGGTCAACGGGGCGGTGTTCGTGCTCATCGTGCTCATTGCACTCACCGCGCGCCTGCCGCTGGGCAGAATCATCCTGCCGCTGGTGCGCATGTGGCCGGTCATGCTGCTTCTGGTGGTCGGCAACCTCATCTTCACCGACGTGCCCACCGCCGCCCGAGTCACCACAGCCATGCTCGCCGGTGTCATCGGCGCGTCCGTGCTGATCCTGACCACCAGCATCAGCGAACTGCTGCTTGTCTTCACTGCAGCAGCCAAGCCCTTGGGGTGGGTGGGCGTGCGCCCTGAAACGGTGGGCCTTGCCGCAGCGCTCACCATCCGCAGCGTGTCCTACATTGCCGACCTCGTGGGGCTTGCCGCAGACTCCGCTCGCGCTCGCGGGCTCGAAAGATCACTCCGGGCGCGCTCCGTGCCGGTCGTGCTCGGCACCGTGCGCTACGCCATCGACACCGGAGCCGCACTCGAGGCCCGCGGCCTGGTCGAAGAGCCGGGCGGCACCTCGGGAGACTAAGTCTGCAACCTCCGGGACCGGGGCCTAGGCCCCGGAATTCACGAGGAGCCGGTCCGCGACACACACCTCAGCACACCGCCGAGGTGCCGGTCACCGAGCGTGCGCCAGGTTTTCGTGTGCGGCGATCGCCTGTGCGTAGTAGCCGATCAGCTGCGAGCACACGCCGCGCCACGTGCGGGACTCAACTTCGGTCCGGGCGGCCTGCGCGAAGGCGCGGCGCTTGGCATCGTCACCCAGCAGATCCAGTGCACGGTCACGCAGACCCGCAACATCGCGCGGCGCGTAGAGCCAACCGGTGCGGGAATGATCAACCAGATCCAGCGGGCCGCCGCGAGCCGGTGCGATCACCGGAACACCGGAGGCCATTGCCTCCTGAATGGTCTGGCAGAACGTTTCAAACTCACCCGGTGCAATGCACAGGTCAAAACCTGCAACCGCGCGGGCCAGAGCCTCACCGCCGAGGAAGCCTGTGAAGTGCGCGTTCGGCAGTTCTGCCCGCAGTCGGCCCATGAGCGGACCTTCGCCGATGATGACGATCTTGGTGTCCGGCACATCGGCCAGCACCCGCAGGTTCTCCACCTGCTTTTCCGCGGCCAGCCGACCCACGTAGCCGATGATCTTCTTCCCACCGGCCACCGACTGTCGCCATTCCTCGCACCTGCGGTCCGGGTGGAAGCGGGCGGCATCGACGCCTCGGGCCCACTTGGCAATCCGGTCAACACCGTGCGATTCCAGCTGCTCGATCGTCGGGGTCGACGGCGCCAGAGTCATGGTGGCTCGGTTGTGAATATTGCGCACGTGGCCCCACAGCATGGACTCCACGCCGGTCAGCCCGTAGCGAGCCGCGTAGGCCGGCACTTCGGTCTGATAAACCGCGACCGAGGGGATGTTGAGCTCCTGGCAAGCCTGCACCGCACGCCAGCCCAGCAGGAACGGGGAGGCGATGTGCACAACATCGGGCGCGAAATCAGCCAGGATGCGGCGAATGCGAGCCACACCGCCGGGCGCTACACGCAGCCTTTTGTAAGCGGGGAACGCCAGTGAGGGAACGTAGACAATCGGCACGCCCATGTACTCACGCGGGCCGCCCATCCGGGTGCCCGGAGCAATGACGAGGGCTTCGTAGCCGCGTTCGGTGATGTGCTCAATCGCCTTGAGGAGACTTCCGACAACACCATTCATCTGGGGCAGAAAAGTTTCAGCAACAATCGCAACTCTCACAGTTTGAGGATCGTCCACACAGGTGGCCCCCGAGGTACGCCCAGAACACTCGAAGGTGAACTTTCGGCCACCATTCCGGCGAGTTCTTTCCGGCGCCTGGTGCTGCCGATAGCATGAGTGAAGCCCGCACGGCAGGCCAGACGGCAGACAATGGAGGCGCAATGGCTGAGATCATCCTCGTGACCGTTGTCGTTGTCCTGTGCCTGGGTCTGGCCTACCTCCTGTACACCCGAGGTTCGCAGCTGCGGTTGGCGCTTGACCTCGTGAGTGAAGCCCGACGGCAGCTGGACCAGGTGCGCACCGATCGGCACGCTCTCGTTCCCGAGTACCTGCGCATGGCGACCGCTCATTCGGAGCAGGACGAGCACCACCAAAAAGCTGTGCAAGATGCCCTGCGGAGGGCGAAAACCGTCAAAGACGCTTCCGAAATCGGCCAGGCTGAAGAGCGTTTGACGCACGCGATCGATGCGCTTGCCATCGGACTTATTGAAGTCGACCGGCACCGCCAGAGCCTGGGCGCGGCAATCGACCTGCACGCGCAGATGCGGATCATCGAAGGGCGGATCGTCTCCGGAATCCGCTACTACAACCTGGCGGTTGCCAAATACACCGCGCAGCGGCGCCAGCCGACGGCTGTTGTCCTGCGGGCCGCCTTTCCGGCGCTTGAGCCCATGGAGTACCAAGACGTCGAAGCGGAGCCCGTCGTAGAGTTTCGTTCGTGAGGTTTCGACTCGATCTTGGATATGACGGCACCAACTTCCACGGGTGGGGAGTGCAGCCGCAGCTGCGCACCGTCCAGGGAACACTGGAGGAGGCGCTCGCTTTGGTCTGCCGCACGCCCGTGCGCACTATTGTTGCCGGACGCACCGATGCGGGAGTGCACGCGCGCCGGCAGGTTGTTCACCTAGACCTGGGCGAGCCTGAAATCGCAGCACTCGTGGGGCAGCGCCGGGCTGATCGGGACGGCAATCCGCGCACGCCTGAATCCGCCCTGGTCAGCCGGCTGCGCGGTGCGCTGACCCGGTTGGACGCGCACGATGTCGTCATTCACGGGGCCTCGGCGGTCTCAGATGATTTCGACGCGCGCTTCTCGGCACAGTGGCGGTCGTATTCCTACCGGCTGGCTGATGACGATTCGTTCTTCGACCCGCTGCTGGCCGCCGCAACGGTCCGCCACAAGGGTGTTCTTGATGCTGACGCCATGGCCCGGGCGGCCGCCGGGCTGTTGGGTCTGCACGACTTCCTGCCGTTCTGCAAACCCCGCCCGGATTCCACGACCATCCGCACGCTGCAGCAGATCTCGGTCGGCCGCGATGCCGACGGGGTGATTGTCTTCCGTCTGCGCGCCGATGCCTTCTGCCACCATATGGTCCGCGCGATCGTCGGCGGCCTCATTCGGGTGGGCACGGGGGTGTGGTCGGCTGAGTACCCGGCTGAGCTTCTTGAGCACGCCAACTCACGAGGTGAAAGCCCGGAACCGCTCTACATCGCCCCCGGGGCGGGGCTTGTGATGGAAGAGGTGGGCTATCCGCCGGAGGCTGAATGGGCTGCGCGGGCGGCGCAGACACGGGCCCGGCGAAGCTCGGCTGAGCTGGGCGAAAGCTAGTGGGCGACGCGGCCTCTTTACGAACAATCCATATGGAATTCATGCAAAAGTCCCCAAAAAGATCTCAGATTTGTAACACTGTGCTCAGACCTTTTTCAGAAACGCGCGAACAGCGCTGAATCAGAAGCTTAAGGACTGAACATGCTCAAAGCACGCCGTGCGCTGTACGGAGGCGCTGCCGCCGCCGTACTCGTCGCACCTCTCGGCGCAATGCCGGTTTTTGCAGAAGCCCCGGAGGGCACCAAGCTCCAGGTACTGGGAATCACTGACTTCCACGGACGCATCGCCGACCCGGATGGTCAGGCAATGGCCTCGACGGTGGAAAACGAACGGGCGGAGGCTGAGGGCAGCTCGGTTCTGCTGTCCGCTGGTGACAACATCGGTGCAAGCACCTACGTTTCGTCTTCTCAGAAAGACGAGCCCACGATTGACTACCTCAACGCTCTGGGGCTCGACGCCTCGGCAATGGGGAACCACGAATACGACCGTGGCTTCAAGGACTTCAGCGAGCGCGTGCTGGCTGGCGAGCACAAGGCGGAGTTCCCGCACCTGGCCGCGAACGTCTACAAGAAAGGCACCAAGGAACTTTCCGAAGGTGTCAAGGACTACGAAATCATCGAAAAGGACGGAATCAAGATTGCCGTCATCGGTGTTGTGACGCAGGAAACCGCAAGCCTCGTCAGCCCGTCGGGAGTCGACATGCTTGACTTCGGCGACACCGCCGAAGCCGTCGAGCGCACCTCGAAGAAGATCGCCGAACTGCCTGAGGGTGAAGCCCCGGACGTCACAATCGTCCAGGCACACGTCGGCATGAGTGAAGCCGCGGCGGGCGACAGCTGCGATGCTGCTCTCGGCAAGAGCAAGGAAGTCAAGAGCATCCTCGATGCCGCTGACGATTCCGTTGACGCATTCTTCCTGGGCCACACCCACATTCCGGTCAACTGCACCTACAAGAAGGGCGACAACACCGTCCCCGTCATGCAGGCCGGTCAGTACGGCAAGAACGTCGCGGCGGTCAACCTGACCTCCAAGGGCGACGGCAGCTGGACCGTCGACAGCCAGGAGATTCTCGATACCAAGGGGCAGGAAGCTTCGACTGAGATCACCAACAAGACCGGCGAGATCATCAAGGCGGCTACCGAAAAGTCGCAGGAAATCGGCAAGGAAGTCGCCGGTGAGATCGACGAAGACATCACCCGCGCTTTCAAGGACGGCAAGGAGGACCGCGGCGCCGAATCGACCCTCGGCAACCTCGTCGCCGACGCACTCAACGAGGGCACCGGGCTGTCGCAGCTGGAAAAGTCGGACTTCGGCATTACGAACCCGGGTGGTCTGCGCACCGACCTGAAGGTTGACGACATCTTCCAGGATGAAAAGCCGGGCGAAGTCACGGTTGCTGAACTCAACGAGGTTCTTCCCTTCGCCAACGACCACGGAGTTGTCTCGCTCAAGGGCTCCGACGTCATCCAGCTGTTCGAAGAGCAGTGGCAGCCCGAAGGTTCTAGCCGTCCGTTCCTGCACCTGGGTATTTCCAAGGAACTCGAAGTCATCTACGACTCTGAAGCTGACCGCGGAAAGCACGTTGTGTCTGTCAAGGTGGGCGGTGAAGACATCGACCCGGACAAGACCTACCGCGTGGCCACCCTGTCCTTCCTGGCAGCCGGCGGTGACAACTTCAGCGCTTTCGCCAACGGCAAGTTCGAACAGTCCGGTCTAACCGACTTCGAAATCTGGGAAGCCTACTTCAACGCCCGCCATGACAAGGGTGAAAAAGTGAAGGCCGACAAGGACGAACGCCAGGCTGATGCTGCGCTGGACGTCATGAAGAACGGTGATCTCGAAGTCTCCATCAAGCACCCGTCGAACAAGGACGATGCCTTCGAAATCAAGGCAGGCACCACCGAGGAAATCAGCGTTCAGTTCACGGCCAAGAAGAAGATCGAGGGCCCGCTGCAGCTGACCCTCGACCTGCCGAAGGGTGTTTCGGTTGATCTTGGTGACTACGCCGTCAAGGGCAAGAAGAACGTTGCACAGTTCGACTCGGTTCCCGAAGGCGAATCCGAAGTCAAGTTCAAGGTGACCGCCTCGAAGGACGCTGGCAAGAAGGACGAACCGAAGGCCGGCGGCAAGGTTGACGGTGCCGACGCTGCGAGCGAAGGCAAGGCAGACGAAGGTAAGGCCAAGCCGGTGAAGGGTCCGAAGATGACCGCCACCCTCATTGCTGCTCCGAATGCCGGATGGTGGGACAACAACCCGCTGCCCATCGGCGGCAAGGTTGAAATCCCCGTGAACGTGCTTCCTGCTGACGCGCCTGCTGAGGACGAACAGCCCGAAGATGGCGGCAAGGACAAGCCTGAGGCCGGTGACAAGGACAAGCCCGAAGCCGGTGACAAGGCAAAGCCTGAAGCTGGTGACAAGAAGCCGGGCGCAGCTGCTAACAAGCCGCTGCCGCGTACGGGTACTGAAGTCGGCCTGGCTGCCGCTGCGGCAGTTGCGCTGCTGGTGACCGGTGCTGGTGCACTTGCGCTGAGCCGCCGCAAGAACGCAGACGTGCGTTGAGCCTGAGGTTCTCAACGCGCTGACGTTCTCAGGCGCAAACGCTTCGGCGGGCAGTTCCCACAGGGGAACTGCCCG